>NZ_CALPCB010000004.1:0-194666 GCF_943192895.1 Veillonella intestinalis
ACGCTCTGGTATGCCCAATCGTTAGGAGTTACATCGGAGAATGGGTTAGCTGCGAATGCAGTTGTTACGCCAAGTACAGCTGTTGCTGCAAATACGGCTGCAAAACGTTTTTTCATTGTAATTACCCCTTAGGATACAATAGTAGGAAAAATTAGGTTGCATAATGTTTTAATTTAATATGGTCCTGTAAAATATGAAGAGTAATTGGTAAAGTGACTTCGTCTAGCCACCAGTGCCAATATTGATACTGGCTATGACGATTCCAAGTGGGGTATTGCTGATGGCAATACCAATAAAAATGCAATGGCAGATTTGCAGATGGTGATGGATGTAGTATTGGTAGTGATAGGGGTGTAGAGGTTTTGGGTAATATAGTTGGTAAAATGGTTAATAGTTTAGCTTCAATAAAGGATTCTTTATATAGCGTTTGATTGGGGCATTTTGATGATTTATGATGACTTTGAGGACAGTGATAGTAAATATATTGTGTATCTTTATAATGGCGAGTTAAGCCGACTAAGCGATGAAAGCATTGAGGGCAACGAAGGAGTCCTTTAAAAAGATAGTTGGAAGGAGTAACAGATTGAGCTGTAGATATAGGGCTAGATGAGTAAGGTGAGTAATGGGAGAGCTTTTTGGGGGAGCGGGTCGTAGCCATTTTTCGTGCTTGTTGTACCGCTTCGAAGGTCTTTGTATCTATAATTTCTTGTGCATAGTTTTTGATACCATAAAATGTACCGAGATACTTTTCGTTATGTAATAGTTTGGAAACCGCTGGGTAAGAGCGGTGAATATGATGGACACTCGCTAAATGGAGCATGGTTTTACGAATGGAATGAGTTTTTAAATAATATTGGAAAAGATCTCGAATAATAGGAGCTTGTTCATTAGGCACAATCTGCTTGTTGATTATGCTATAGCCAAGTGGTAGCTTTCCAGAAATCGCTTCGCGGCGCTTTATTTTATCTGCGAAGACAAAGTGAATACGTTCTGATGTTGTATCTGATTCGTTTTGAGCAATGGAAAGCTTAATGTTTAGGTATAAACGACCTTGCGCAGTATTTGTATTATATTCTTCTTCCGTAGTTTCCCAAGTCACCTCA
Organism: Veillonella intestinalis; assembly: GCF_943192895.1. Classification (NCBI taxonomy): domain Bacteria; kingdom Bacillati; phylum Bacillota; class Negativicutes; order Veillonellales; family Veillonellaceae; genus Veillonella; species Veillonella intestinalis. Next base: position 1,104 of record NZ_CALPCB010000004.1, read on the forward strand.
TGTTGATCTAAAATTGCTTGATAGGTATAGTAGTCGGATACATTGCGGAACCAGCGGTCCAACTTAATAAAAAGGATGCAGTCGATACGATTAGCTTTTACATCTTTCAGCATGCGGGCGAATTCTTTGCGCCGACCTGGACAGCTACGGGCTGTAATGCCTTCATCGCGATAATAATCGACAATTTGATAGTTATGTTCTAGGGCATATTGGCGCAACCGATTTTCTTGGGCCTGTAAGGAATAGCCTTTCATAGCTTGTTCTTCGTGAGATACGCGAATATAGAGAGCAACACGTTTCATAATCATAGTATAGTTCAATACCAATCATTATTGATAAAAAAACAAAATAGATTGTATTGATAGACTCCTTTCTTTAACACCGTATTTAAAATCTTGAGATAGAAAATATCATTATAGCATTGTGCTTATCTTAATTCAGTTAGTCGAATAAGCCTGCTAAATATGATATACTTAAATATAAGCCTTTAAATTAAATATTATATGTTAGAACGTTAGACAGTTATTTATGAATACAGTTAAACTAATAGACGATGAGGAGTATAATGAAACATTCTATAAAATTACTGGCCATTGATTTGGACGATACTTTAGTTCGTGATGATAATACGATTTCAGAATATACGCGTAAAATTTTACAACGAGCACAAGCGAAGGGCATTCAAATAGTCATTGCTACAGGTCGTATGTATCAGACGGCGCGACCAGTAGGCCTTGCCCTAGGTTTAGGTGATTTGCCGATGATTCTTTTTTCAGGAGGCCTTGTGCAGCGCATTGAATCCGGTGAAAAGCTATGGGAACAAACAATTCCTGTGCCGATTGCTAAAGAAATTTTAGAATTGGCACGAGTTAATGATTGGTATGTTCAATCCTATGAAAATGATGACTTGTTGGTACATCATGAAACCGAACAGTCTCAGTTTTATGAAAAGACAGTAGGTGCTAAAGCTGTTTATGTAGGCGATGCTCTATATACGGAAGTAACAGGTCCGAATAAATTGTTGTTCTTGGAAGATCCAGCTAAGTTAGAGGGAATTATTAATATTTTGCAAGCTAAGTATGGTGATATATTAGAAATCGTGCGTAGTAAGGTGAATTTCTTAGAGGTCAACAGTAGTAATTGTACCAAGGGGAGCACGTTAGCAACGATGGTAAAGGATTTGGGCTTTACAGCAGAAGAAGTAGTTGCTTTTGGTAATTCACAGAATGATATTTCCATGCTTACCTATGCGGGAACAGCTGTAGCTGTAGCCAATGCAGAACCTAATGTGAAAGCTGTTGCGCAGAGTATTTGCCCATCTAATGAAGACGACGGCGTAGCGCATTGGATTGAAGAGAATATTTTAAAATGAAGAGAAGATGTTATAAATAATAGAGAGATAAGAGGTATATGATAGAAAGGAGTTATATTGTGGAAGGGAAATTTCGTTTGCTCATTGTAACAGGAATGTCGGGTGCTGGTAAGACGCAAGTTATGCAGGCCCTTGAAGATATGGGATTTTTTTGTGTTGACAATTTGCCACCCGTGTTAATTCCTAAATTCAGTAATTTATGTCGTCAAGCGGGAGACCGCATTAATCGAGTTGCTTTGGTGGTAGATATTCGAGGCGGCCAATTTTTTGAAAGCTTATCAGATGCTTTAAATTCCTTAAAAGAAATGCAAGTTCCGTATGAAATCGTATTTATGGATGCAACGGATGAAACTTTAATTCGTCGTTATAAGGAAAGTCGTCGCAGTCATCCATTAGCACCAGAAGGGCGTATTACGGTAGGCTTAAAAGAGGAGCGGAAAATTCTTGACTCCATTCGTCCTCGTGTTGATTACATTATTGATACAACCAATATGAAAACTAGCCAATTAAAAGCTTACTTGAAAAAGAAGTTTTCACAGTTGGATGAAAAAGAGCAAGGTATTGCAGTATCAGTCGTAAGTTTTGGCTTTAAATATGGCATTCCGTTGGATGCTGATATGGTATGGGATGTACGTTTTTTACCAAACCCATATTATAACCCTGATTTTCGTCATAAGACAGGTCGTGTGCCAGCGGTTAATCAATACATTCATTCCTTTGATGTAACGGAGCAGTTTTTAAGCACTATGTTTTCAACTATGGACTTTTTATTGCCTAATTATGAAAAGGAAGGCAAGAGTCAATTTGTTGTTGCCATAGGCTGTACAGGTGGTATGCATCGAAGTGTAGCTATGGCCGAAGCACTGTACAATCATGTGCAAACCTTAGGATATCGAGCAACAATAGAGCATCGGGATATGTTTAAGAATAATGTAGAAGAAGATTGTAATCCACGAGAAGTAACGGCGGCTGAAATATAGGAGATGTGAAATGATACATATGTCTGGATTCCGATGGTTGACGCCGGGCCTAAAATTAAAACGTTGGTTAGTTATGTTTGGCCTTGGTATGCTCCTCGTTATAGTAGGGGTAGCCTTAATGCTCAATTATGAATGGTTATCCTATTTTGAAGATTTATTTTTACAATTTATTTATGAAACTACTGGTTCCTATAATTACACCACGTTAGCTACAGTAGGTTTTGTGACCATATTACTAGGTATCGTCTTTATGATTATTGGTACGCGACGAGTTGGTAGTGCTGTAGTTAGAGCTATTATTCCGGCAGATACGGATAAAGTGGGTGATTATATTTTCCAGAATATACGCATGGCTAAAGGCCCTAAAGTGGTTGTTATTGGTGGCGGTACTGGCTTATCTACCTTGTTGCGTGGCTTAAAGACGCATACATCGAATTTAACTGCTATTGTCACAGTAGCTGATGATGGTGGTTCATCAGGGCGTTTGCGTGAAGATTTTAAAATGATTGCCCCTGGTGATTTGCGTAACTGTTTAGTGGCATTAGCTGAAAAAGAAGGTCTTATGGAACAGTTATTTCGCTACCGTTTTGGTGGTGGCGGTGATTTAGCGGGTCACAGTTTTGGGAATTTATTTTTAACAGCGCTTACGCAAATTCTTGATGAAGATGTGGATAAGGCGCTCGAAGCATCTAGCAAAATTCTCAAGGTTCGTGGTCGTGTTATTCCTGCTTCCACACAAAATATTGCGCTTATGGCAGAAATGGAAGACGGCACTATTGTGGCTGGGGAAAGTCAGATTCCAAAAGCTAAGAAAAAGATTAAACGACTTTTCACAGAGCCAGCAGAGCCACAGCCACAGGGAACAGCTCTTCAAGCCATTGATGAAGCGGATGCTATTGTATTAGGGCCAGGTAGTTTGTATACCAGTATTATGCCTAATCTATTAATTAATAAGATTGCCGAGCATATAAAAGCAGCTAAAGCGCCTAAATTTTACATTTGTAATGTTATGACGCAACCCGGTGAAACTGATGGTTTTACTGCTAGTGATCATGTAGCAGCGGTGCAACGCTTAGCTGGTGATGGTCTTATTGATACGGTTATTGTCAATGATGTTCCTTTTGATGAAGCGGTCATTGCTAAGTATAAAGTTGTTGGTGCTGAGCCTGTACAAGTTGATACAGATAAGTTAGCTGAACTTGGCGTACGTACAGTGCGTGCTAGCTTAATTCAACATCCTGAAACGGCGGTTCATGATTCAGATCGACTTGGTAAAGTTGTAATGGATGTAATTTATGCTATGCAATCGGGGCTAGAGCCACATATTTTAGAGTATTATTTAAAACGAGAAGATCGCTAATTATATGATTAAATTAGAATTAGGCATAGTTAGATATAATTACTATGCCTAGTTATTTTAGTCATTAGCTTATGAGAGAGGGGGGCCTATGTCATTTGCAGAAGATGTAAAAAATGAATTGTGTCAGTATAAAAATGAAGATACATTATCGGCTAAAGTAGAAGCATCTTGTTTGTTACGTATGGGAGGCTCCTTATTGCTAGGTAGTCAAGGGCGTGTAGGGATTCGTTTGGCGACGGCGAATAATGCAGTAGCTCGTCGTGTATTATCCATATTACGAGCACATTATGCGTTGCATACATCTGTACTTATCCGTCGAGGACTTAATCTACGTAAGAAAAATGTATATACTTTGACTGTAGAGCCCACAGAAGAGGGACGTAGAGCCTTAGAAGATTTAGCATTATGGCCAATGGATACAGATTTACCCGATGCGTGGTTGACTACGATGGAAGCACGACGTGCTTTTTTACGGGGAGCTTTTTTAGGTGGTGGTTCTGTTAATAAACCTGAAAGTGACTATCATTTGGAGTTTATGACAGGGAATGAACACTTTGCTTATGAAATTGTAAAAGTATTGCGTTTGTTTCATATTGTAGCCCGAGTTACGGAACGTAAGGATTCCTATGTAGTCTATGTTAAAGAAGGGGATGCGGTTACAGATTGTTTGCAAATTATGGGGGCTCAATCTGCGTTGATGTCTTTTGAGACTGTGCGGGTCGTTAAAAATGTGCGTAATCAGATTAATCGACAGGTAAACTGTGAAACAGCGAATCTCCAGAAAACAGTAAATGCAGCGGTTCGTCAATTGGAAAGTATTCGAATTATTGAACGGCACCAGCCTTTACGAGATTTGCCACCAAAACTATTAGAAGTAGCTCAATTGAGATTGGATAATCCGGACTCTAGTTTGCAAGAGTTAATGGAACTCCTCGATGGTAAAATTTCAAAATCGGGCATAGGTCATCGTTTTAGAAAATTAGAAAAAATGGCTTTAGCCTATGAGCCAATGGGCTTAGAAGAGTTTATGTAGTTAAATTTTAGCATAGTTATATATTTCTTAGTGGTGTATAATGAAATTGAAGAAGTAAGGAGGCGATACTATGGTTCATAATTTAGATACTATAAAAAGGAAAGTAGTGCCTATTTTAAGAGACGCCAATATTTCGTCTGCTTATATTTTTGGATCTCATGCTAGAGGGGAAGCAACTGATTCAAGCGATATAGATTTATTGATTGATTATGGAGCTATTACGAAATCAACATTTGAACTTTCAGAACTAAAATATAAGTTAGCAGAGGCTTTGAATAAATCTGTTGATTTAGTGTCGATAAACTCTCTGCAAAATGACTATTTTTCTAAGCAAATCAATAAAGATAAGATTTGTATTTTAGGAGAATAATATGAATAAAGATAAAATTAATATTATTCAGTTAATATATTATATTGAAAGGTTAGAATTTTTAACAAATAGATTTAAATCTGAAGAAGATTTTATGCTTCAAGATGAATTGATAAAAGATGGTGTTGTTTATTTCGCATGATTATGGACGTGTTGACTATAAATCTATTTGGAAGACTTTTAAAAGTGATATTCCAATATTAAAAGAGTTATTGGATAATGTATTAAAAAAAGAATTTAATGAAACATATTCTAAAATTAAAGAATCATTTAAATAAAAATGATATTGGTCTCTATGAAATGGCATATAAAATGCTGCCCTTTCATAGGGACTTTTTTGTATGATAGCAAGATATATTTTTGTATGATAGTAAGATATATTTATGTAGGATAGCAAGCTATATATTTGATATTGCATAGGCAGTGAATTTTATGGAATTTCATGGAATTCAATGGGAAGTTGTATTATAATAGAGGTCCTTTTTAGGTTACAAGAAGATGTATGTTATACTAAAGGGGTAGTAGTTTTTGTTTATAGGAGGTTTGATTTGAAATTATTGCGTAATAAATATCGTTGGTTAGCTTTATTAGTTGCTTTGTGGACTCGAGGTGTTAGCACTGTTATAGGGGCGCCACCAGCAACGGTGGATGTAACGACCACTTCATTTACGGCGCTACCAGTGGTGTTAACAGAAGAAAAGGATACGCTTATTTTTTCAGATAGTCCTGAATATGTAAATAAAAATGGTGTATTAGCTGGTGGCACAGTAAATGGCACAGGGCGTGTGTACTTTTATCATGTTAATGAAATGACAGAGCCACAGAAAATAGCCATTGTTATGGAAAATAAAAGTGATACGATGGTTGATGTAGATATTCATCGAGAAGTTGTGACAAAACCAAATCGTGAATATTTTATTGTGGGTAGCGAATTATCCCGTGAGGAACTTGATGCAGAGTATGTATCACCCAGTCGCAACTGGCAACCTGCAGCGCAAATGGAGCGTTCTACAGTAGCGGCAGGGATAAATACTACTGTTGAACAAGATGAACAAGGGAGCATAATACCGGCTTGGTATAGTGATACTTATAAGGAGTCACAAAAAACAGCTATAAAGGGTAAAGAGCTATCTAAAGAAGAAAAAGTGCAGCAGAAGACTCGCTTAAAAGAAGCTGATGAATGGCGTAAAGAGTGGTTACATCGTGAAAAGATAGTTACTAAATTAAAGCCGACTGTAATTGATTCCTTTGCTTTAGCACCAGGGGGCAAAAAGGCGGTATTTACTAAATTAGACACACTACCTATAAAGACAGACGATTTATTTTCTGGCATATTGGACTTTACTACTAGTGGGCCTGTATTAGTAAAGGTATTAATGCTACCTATTAATACACCGTCCTTAGGTGGTTCTGTATTAGCAGATATGTTACCAATGGATGAGGTAGCCTTGCGAGGTACCTATGTAGGGGCACAACGACGTTTAACAATTATGCAACCTTATGATAGTTCAGTTGGGCCAGCGTCTATTATGGTAGCGAATAATCGGGAAGATCCTTTTGTAGCCGGTTTAGATGAATTAAGTGATCAACCTGTTACTAATCGTGGTAATTATGGCGTTACATATGAGTTGACAATTCCTACAACAGGCAGTCGTGAATTTGCTCTATATATTAATCCTTTGGGGGGCGCCTATGCGGGTTCGTTTAAGGTTACTTATGATGGGCATTCCGAAGTTTATGATGTACCAAGTGGAGCCCGTTTATTCTTAGGCAATGGCACGACTACGGATACACAATACTTTGGTTCTTATAAAGCAGGAAAATTATTGCATATTCAGTTTATTCCTGCTGGGGCATCTAATTTACCTATTCAATTTTTATTAGTACCACAAAATTAATTGTCCTTTTGGAGCAGAAGTGTAAACATGTTCCTTGTTATTATTAGTTTATTGAGGAAAACTCTCAATAAACCTTGTAGAAAAATGGAATAAGAATATTTTTACAAGCTGAAATAAAAAGGTGGTAATAATGGAACACGTTTTAACATGGAAAAAAGCTGTTGTAGGCTCCATTAGTTGTCATATTGTGGCGGCGTTAGCACTGGGTGTTATAGGCTGGCATATGAGCCAATTAGCCGTAGAGGAGGCCTATGAAATAGATTTGTCTATTCCGGTACAAACTGAACAAGAGGCAAGTAAGACTGTTGAATTTCCAAAACCATTAGCAGCGGCAGAGGTAGCAAATCGAGTAGCTGTAGTATCGCAGTATACCCATCAAAATGCTGGTGGCAGTGGCGGTGGTACCCCATCAGTGAATCCTACTTCAGTTGCACCAGCCGCAGTTGTGGCTACCGGTGCTGGAACTATGCCAATTCCAGGGGCCCGTGAAGGAGAACAAACTGCTTTTAATGGCTTAGGGGATGGTTATAATACCGAAGGTGGTCTCATTGGTGATGGTTTAGGATCCGGTGAGGGAGATGGTATTGGGTCTGGTGATGAGACTGGGGTAGCTCCTGGTGAACCGTTTGATACAGATGGTTTTTGGAGTGAGGTTAATGCTAATAAATCGTATCCTGCTATGGCAATTCAGCGCAATATTGAAGGTGATGTGACGGTACAGGTGACATTAGATGGGGAGGGGCAGTTAGTCGATGCTACTGTGGTGTCATCGAGCAATCGTTTATTGGCTGAAGCCGCTCTTAAAGCAGTGCGTAATGCAACGCCGTATCATAATCCTACTGGTGATAGTATTACCATTACTGTGCCTGTAAGTTTTCGGCTAGCTGATTAATACATTACGATCCTTTTGGAAACTTGTTAGTAAAATTGTTAGTAAAATTGAAGTATTTGGTGATTTATATTCACTAGATAATGAAAAAAGAATATGAATATAGTAAATATAATATAAACCTTTCTGTAAGTGCAGATATATTTGTGAAGTGACGAAATCACGAAACAAGTATAGTAGCCATACAGGAAGGTTTTTTGTTTTTAAGTAAGGTAAATTAGGAGGATATATGCAATCTATGGAATCCATTCGTGATCGCATGCAAGATTCTGGTACACAATTACTAGATGTATCGTTGAATCAAAAAATATATGAACGTAAAGAGGGCAATGGGTATGCTCGCATGGTTAGTCAGACTATATTTGATGGCATTGATATTGTATATAATGATGTAGTTATGGAACAGATACATCATAATGCAAAGCCTTTAAATGGTTTATTTGAAATTCATTTTTGTGAGGATGGCCGTATTGAATGTTCCTTTGCCAATGGTAAATGCTTATATATGAATGGTGGCGATATTTCGTTAGGTTGGAAAAATTGTGATGCCTTTAGACATTCATCTTATTTTCCAACTGGTTTTTATAAAGGCTTGTCTTTAGCGGTGTATGTGTCTAAAGCGCAGGTTGCCATAGATGAATTTGTAGGGCAAAATAGCATTAATCTAGCAGAAATTTGTAATCGATTTTGCATGGGACAGGGCTTTGCCTTAGTTAAAGATACTGGTCGTTTACGAGAACTTTTTTTAGATTTATATAAAGTACCCACAATTTTGCCTGATGTATACTTACGATTGAAATGCGTGGAAATTTTTGTGTTGTTGAGTACTTTGCCAAGTATAAGAGGGGATGAGCGTGTTTATTTTGAACGGGGACAAGTGGAAACAATTAAGCATATTCATGATGAATTACTGGCTGATTTAGGAAATCACCATACCATAGAAGCCTTATCAGAACGGCATCGCATTTCTATGACTGCCCTTAAACGTTGTTTTAAAGGTGTGTATGGCATTACGATGTATCAATATGTAAAACGTTGTCGCATGCGATCCGCCGCCAAAGATTTGGTAGAGTCAAACGATACAATTTTGACGATTGCTAATCGCTGGGGGTATGAAAATGGGAGCAAGTTTTCAGGGGCTTTTAAACAGATTATGGGATGCAATCCTCGCGAGTATCGGCTAAAAAACAAAATGTCCTAATGGAGCTATGTTGGCGTTTTGGGGTAGTTTATTGAAATCGAGATTTGTTATCATTTATATCGGAGCAAGTAATCTTGCACTAGTAGTATAGCAATATACTCTAGTCAGTATTTGAGGAGGCTATTATAATGGAAGGTGTAACTTATATTATTGACTTGTTCGTCACGGGTGGTTTAGTTATGTACCCCCTTTTAATTCTCTCGTTAATTACAGTGACTATCAGCATAGAGCGATGGTATTTTTTTCGGCTCAATACTAAAGGTGGTCGAATTTTTTCTCATGGTGTGTACCATAGTGCTAAACAAGCTGATTGGCGTTCCGTTGATGAACTTTGTCAACAGTATCCATTGGCTATTAGTCGGGTCATTCATGCAGGTTGTAGTAATCGAGAATCAGAACAAGCAATGAAAGGTGCCTTTATGGAGCAAATGACTTTTGAAATGTCATCCTTTAAACAGTACTTAGAATTTTTAAGTGCTATCGTTACTGTAGCGCCTTTATTAGGTTTGTTGGGCACGGTTACAGGGATGATTGGTACCTTTGGGGTCCTTGATAATGGTGGTGGGGCAGCGGCCATTACTGGAGGCATTGGGGAAGCTTTAATTGCTACTGCTAGTGGCCTATGTGTAGCTATTATTGCTTTTGCTATTTATACCTATTTTACACATCGTTTAGATCAGTTTGTAGTTCGTTCAGAAGAGCTTTGCTTAACGCTAGTAAATGCTATGAAGAAGGAGTGGAAATAAACGATGTTTAAAGAATTTGGTATGAAACGTAAGCCAGTATTTATGATTATTCCCATGATTGATATTATCTTTTTTCTATTAGTCTTTTTTATGATGAATAGCCTCCAAACAGTGGCGCAAAAATCCTTAGATGTGCAATTACCTAAAGCACAAGCGGCGGTGCAACAAAAGCAGGTGCCTGTTATTATTACCTTGGATACAGCAGGCCATATTGTGATTGATGGAAAATCGCTCAGTTTTGATGAGGCCAAAGGAATATTGACTGAAAAGGGGCAAGATAACCCTGCGTTAGCTGTGGTGCTACAAGCTGATGCACGGGCTGCTCACGGACAAGTAGTAGCCATTATGGATATGGTTCGCAGTGCGGGAATTAAGAAGTTTTCCATTGGAGCCACTAATAAATGAAAGGATAACTAAATTATGATGAAACCAGAAGAATTATTTGCCAGAATGTCCCCAGAAAATCGAATTATGAAGCTTGGACGTGAAACAAATAATCCTTTGATGGAGGCATTTGATGCGAAACGAGTTGTTCATGCAGGCTTGAATGGACGTCCTTTAAATCCTACGGAGGCACAAGCTAAATGGCAACAAGTGATGGCTGAATCACCGCAAGCCGGGCAGTGGCAATCAGCCTATATTCATATCCCCTTTTGCCAGACGAAATGTTTATACTGTGGCTTTTTTCAAAATGCAGCGAATCAATCTGCAGAGGATCAATATATTGATTTACTGATTCAAGATATGGAAAGTGATGCTACGCAACGACGTTTACAAGAAGGCCTTATTCAGTCTATCTTTATTGGCGGCGGTACCCCTACGTCTTTATCAGCTCACAATGCAACACGTTTATTGCAAACGATTAAACGATGCTTACCTTTGGCAAATGACTATGAATTAACCTTGGAAGGGCGTGTTAATGATGTAATTCCAGACAAGATGGAAGCGTGGTTTGCTAATGGTGTAAATCGCATGTCTTTAGGTGTGCAGTCGTTTCATACGAAGATTCGGCGCCAGCTGGGGCGCCTTGATGATGAGGCTACTATTTTGGAGGGCTTACGCCAATTGAAAGAGCGAAATCAGTGTTCCGTAGTAGTTGATTTGATTTATGGCTTGCCTGATCAGACTCCTGAAAAATGGCAAGAAGATTTACAGACGTTGGAAATGGCTCATATTGATGGTATGGATTTGTATCAACTTAATGTATTTGAAAATAGTGACTTAAATACAGCCATTAAAAATGGGAATTTATCGCCAGCAGCGACGACTAAAGAACAAGCGGCTATGTATGCGCAAGCCAGAGCTTTTGTAGATACCTATAATTACAGTCGTCTTAGTGCCTGTCATTGGAGCCGTACGCCACGGGAACGGAGTTTGTATAATACGATGGCTAAACGTGGTTATCCCATGTTTCCCTTTGGTTGTGGTGCTGGTGGCAATATAGGTGGCTATATGACGATGTTACACCGCTCTTTAGGGGCTTATGAACAAATGGTAGAGGCTGGGCAAAAACCGTTTATGGTGCTAATGCAACAGTCACCGCTTCAAGAAATGGTTAATATTATTATTGATCAGTTAGAACATTGTTATTTTGATATACGACCATTAATTGCCTATGATGAACGATTAGGAGCTTTGGCATGGCTTTATGATTTATGGTGTGAACGAGGTCTTTGTGAACATAATGGGGTGATGTATAAATTGACTATGGCTGGTGAATTCTGGCATGTGAATTTAACTCAGACGACGATTGAATTAGCGCAGTATATTTTGACGGGCGAAGAAACCATGCTTCAGGAAAAAATTGCCGCTCAAAATAAGCATAAAGAGAGGTGATAGGTTGAAACGATATTTATTTGTGCCTGTACTATTGGCGATTTGTTGTGTAGTGGCTTTATCAGCTTGGATTACGCTAGGTACGTCAGCTGCTTTACAAGCACCAACTAGAGAGGTGGTGGATGCAACGGGTACCACTGTAACGATACCGGAACATCCAAAGCGAGTAGTATTTTTAAATACGGCCAATTTAGATATGTATTATGCTGTTGGTGGTAAGGCTGTAGGCAAGCCAAAGTCATCCTACTATACTAAGGAACTACTAGAGGTAACTAAAGATGTACCTTCAGTAGGAACTATTCACAGTCCTAATGTGGAGGCGATTATTGGTTTACAGCCCGATTTGGTCATTGGCCTTAATGTTCCTTTTAATACGAACTTGCGTGGCATGCTATCACAGGCAGAGATTCCTTTGTATATTAATGATTTGAATTCCTATGAAGATGTAGTAGCTACGCTGAACTTTTTTGGTGAATTAACAGGTAAACCGACTGTTGCCGATGCAACAGCTAAAGCCGCTATGGCTAATTATAATAAATTAGTAGGCGCTGCTAGGACTAAAAAAGGGCCACGAGCACTGATTATATTTGGCACACCTGGTAGTTTTAGTATGGCTACGAGCAAAGCATTTAGTGGTAATGTATTGAATCTTCTAGGGGGGCATAATATTGCTGATTTTGATAGTTCTTTAGAAGGTGATTATGTACCACTTAGTATGGAATATGTCATTAAGATGGATCCAGAGGTTATATTTTTCATTAGTATGACGCCTAAATCAGATAGTGTGTCTGTGTTTAAGCGAGATATGCTCGCCAGTTCGGCTTGGGTCGAGGTAAGTGCTGTTAAATCGCAGCGTATTTACTATCTGTCAGGTGGTTTATTTGCAGCGAATCCAGGTACACGTATTAGTGAGGCATTGACGATTATGTATGAGGATTTATATGGAGAGGAGGCAGCTCATGACAACCCTTAAGGGTGGTATAGATATACGCCAACGGCGACGACAGTTGACCTATTTAGGGACTGGTATTTGTTTACTATTTGTTGTCGTGACGGGCTTTTTATATGGGGCTGTCCCAATTTCTTGGCAAGAGATGGCAAGTGTAGCGCAAGGGCAAGGGGCCGGTGATACGGAACGAATTCTGTATTATTTACGGTTACCACGGGTTATTTGTGCTGCCTTAGTGGGGATGAATTTAGCCTTGGCCGGCTGTATTTTACAAGGTGTGCTTCACAATCCTTTGGCTGATCCTGGTATTATAGGTGTCACGGCTGGTGCTGGGGTAGCGGCTATGGCGGTAATGATTTTATCGCCGGCTTTGACTGCTTGGGTGCCATTAGCTGCTTTTCTAGGGGCTTTAGTGGCCTTGGCTATTGTATTTTTATTAGCTTGGGACCGTGGCATTAATCCATTGCGGTTAATTCTTGCTGGCGTAGCGGTAGCGGCTTTCTTTGGTGGTGGTACTACGGCTTTATCCGTTATGTTCCCTGATCGAATTCAAGGGGTTGTTAACTGGTTAGCTGGTGGGTTTGCCGGAGCGCGATGGTCTTATGTGTGGATTGTTTTACCTTATAGCCTTATTGGTCTATTGGGCGCTTTGTGGAATTATCGCAAGTTAAATGCGTTACAAATGGGGGAAGAAGTAGCCTTGTCTTTAGGGATTAATTTGAAACGTACTCGAATTGTACTCATTATTTTAGCTGCTATTCTAGCCGCTTCTTCTGTTAGTGTAGCTGGTTTGCTTGGTTTTGTAGGTTTAATTGTGCCACATTTGATGCGGCTAGTAGTAGGCTCGGATTTTGAGTATTTATTACCTGCATCAGCTGTATTTGGTGCAGCTCTACTGGTTGGGGCCGATACCTTTGCGCGTACAATTTTTAGCCCTACTGAAATTCCTGTGGGCATTTTCTTATCTTTCTTAGGGGCACCGTTTTTCTTATATTTATTGAAACGGAGGAGCCGCGGATGACAAGAATTTTAGAACTGGATAATGGTCGTATTGGTTATCACACAAGAGCCGTTGGGGATAGCGTATCCTTGCGTTTTGACAAGCCAGAAATTGTATCGATTATTGGCCCTAATGGTTCTGGAAAGTCTACTGTTTTGAAAACTTTGGGGCGTTTACTGGAACCTTTAAGTGGCACCGTTTATTTAGACGGTAAAGATATTCAACAGATGAATTCTAAAGCAGTGGCCTGCATTATTTCAATGTTACCGCAGTCAGCACAGGCACCGCCGGATATGACTGTGCGTGACTTAGTACTCTGTGGCCGCTTACCGTATCAGAATCCTTTTAGTTCATTAACACCAGCTGATGTGACAGCGGTACAAACGGCGTTAGAAGAAACTGGCTTGATGGAGTTTCAGCATCGCTTACTTAAAGATTTATCTGGTGGCGAGCGGCAACGAGCTTGGCTTGCTATGGCTGTGGCGCAGGAGCCTGATATTTTGCTCCTCGATGAACCGACTACCTTTTTAGATGTACGTTATCAACTAGAATTGATGAAGTTAGTCGTTAAGCTTCATGAAACAAGGGGCATTACAGTTATTATGGTTCTTCATGACTTAAATCATGCGGCTCGTTTTAGTCATCGCCTCATTGCTGTAAAGGGCGGTCAGATTGTAGCTGATGGTCCAGCAACAGAAATTTTCACAGAGCCTATTCTAAGTGATTTATACGAAGTAAAAATGATGTTTACTACGTTATCTATTGATGGCGAAGTGCATACGATTTGTGTGCCTTATGAAAGCCGTTAAGTATTTTATAAAGGAGAATTCCATGAACAGTATTGTAATTTACTCGTCCCGCACGGGCAATACGAAACAAGTAGCGGAAGCGATTCTTAGTGTCTTGCCAGCTGGTACAGCTTGTGTACCTGTTAATGAGGCACCCGCTGATTTAGCGACATATGATGTAGTCTTTATGGGTTTTTGGGCTGATCAGGGAAATGCAGATAAAGCAGCACAGACAGTTTTAAAACGATTAGATGCTGATAAAGTGGCATTGTTTGCTACCCTTGGAGTGCCACCAATGATGCCTCATGCTAAAGAAACTATGACAGCGGCTATTGGTTTATTACCAAAAGGACAGACGCCGGTGGGGACGTTTATGTGTCAAGGTAAAGTAGATCCTAAAGTGATTGAAATGATGTATAAAATGTTCCCAGAAGGTCATCCGCATGGGCGTAGTGCTGAACGTGATGAACGCCATCGTCAAGGGGCTTCACATCCAGATGAAACTGATTTAGCTAATGCAGTTGCTTTTGCTAAGGATGTATTAGCCAAACTAGGTTAATTGCAAATTATATAGTGCTAGTATTTACAAGTTTATAAATCATCGCTTCAAAGTTGAAGTTGTTATATTAAATCCTCTATGAATGGCAAGGGCCAAGATAAGTTATAGTGTGGCTTAACTAGGTCTAGCTGTTTTATAGAGGTATTTTTTATACAATAAACCATTAGGTATTGGTTAAAAGAATGCAATATGTAATAGCTATTACATATTAGGTCTTACAGAATTAGGTGTAATAAATTGTAGCGTGTGTGAGGAGCGATGAATTATGAATTGTGTGAAACGTAAGCAAATTATGTTACGAGCTATGGTGTTAACGGTATTAGTGGCACCGGTTATGATGACCTCTGTAGAAGGGGCTAGTGAAACGAATCTAATGACTGAACAAGTGGTAGTAACGGCTTCGAAAAAAGCTGAAACTATTAAAGCGGCACCCCAAGCTGTTGAAGTAATTACGGCTGAAGATATGAAGCGCATGGGGGCCACTGATTTAGTGTCAGCTTTGCAATTAGCAGATAATATTAGTTTGGCTGAGTCGGCTATGACGGGAAATCAAGTGATGATTCGAGGGATGGATACTAAACATAGTCTTATATTAGTTGATGGCAAGCGCATTGCTGGTGAAGATACAGATAGCACAGCTAATGTATATACTTTAGGTCGTATGAGCCTTGATACAGTAGAACGAATTGAAATTGTGCGGGGCGCTACCAGTTCGTTATATGGGTCAGATGCTATTGGTGGAGTTATTAACATTATTACCAAAGTGCCTGATAAGGAAGGCGTAACAGTAGGCGTTAATACGGGGACTCGACAAGTGAATAATTACTATCGGTATGATACGGGTAAAATGGGGCGCTGGAATGTAACGGCGGGGGCACAGTTTACTAAAGTACGACCTATTAATATTTTTACTGAAACCGCAGCATCGGCTACTAAAGTAGGCAGTGAAGGATATAATCGTTATATGTTTGGTAATCGCCAAAATTTCGATGTAAGCGCTACTTATGATTTTGAAAATGCCAACCAGAATAAACTTCGTTTGGATGCCAATTATTTTAAAGAGCATTTGCGTACAGAATTAGCTGATGTGCAAGGTCTCAATCGGGGTATGAAATATGACCAGCAAAAAGATAAAGTAGAACATTATGATAACTCTGGTTATGGTTTGGGTGTGACCTATACAGGTAAAACAGAGAAGAATGAATATATGGTGCGCACGTATTATAATCAGCTTAAAAAAGAGTATGATATGAAAAATAATGTAGACTTTTCCTTTCTTGGTCGTTTCAGCCCTATTGCACAACAGATGATGGAAAAGATGTATCCTAAATCTGACTATGATCAAGCTAAATATTATACTTGGGTAACGGATGCGCAGAATACTATGTATGTAAATGATAAACATACGCTAACCTTTGGTGGTGAGTATCGTAAAGTATATTATGCAGGGACACGTTTAGGTGGCCAAGCAGATAGTAATGGGGTAAAAAATCAAGAAGCCCATACAATTAACTCGTATGCAGGTTTTATTGAAGATACTTGGCAAGTGACTGATAAGTTAAGCTTGCAGCCTTCATTGCGTTATGAACATCATAGTTCATTTGGTTCTAATGTATCGCCTCATTTAGGTTTAAATTATAGTTTGGCAGATAATCTTCGATTAAAAGCAAACTATGGACGAGCCTTTAAAGCGCCTACGGTCTCAGAATTATATATGAATATGTGGCATAGCCCAGGGCCAATCATGGTGAATGTAGTCGGGAATCCAAATTTAGAACCTGAAAAGTCTCGAAATTTTGATATTTCCTTAGAAGGGGAGCATGGCAATACCTTTGGTAAAGTGACGTACTATAACAATAAGGTAAGTAATTTAATTAACTATAATCAATGGATTGATCCACAGACCCGCATCATTCATGCCGAATATGTGAATGTAAATAAAGCACAAATTAATGGGATAGAATTGAGTGTTGGCCATAAATTGAGCGACCGATTAACCTTGAAGGGTAGTTATAATTATATTGATGCACAAGATAAAACAGCGAATACACGACTCTTAAATCGACCTAAATCAGTGACAACAGTGCAACTTGTATATGATGATAATAAATCCACTGGCTATAGTGCTATGCTTTGGAATACCTTTACTCATGATTATGCATATTCGCCAAGTAGTGGCCGTAGTGGGACTGGATATAATTTATATTCCTTTAATACCTTGAATGCCTCTGTAACACGTCGCTTTAATCCTGATTTTTCAGCATTTGTTGCAGTAAATAACATATTGGATAAACAAGTAGCAGACCTCAATATGTATGGTCGTTTATGGCGCGTAGGGGCTGAAATGAAATTTTAATTACACCATAACTTAGATGCAAAAATGAAGGATAATATTCATAATACGAACCTTGACAGGCTAACGGTAGACAGGTAAAATATATAAAGAAGAAACAGAAGAATGGTACGAGAGACCGTTCGTTTCCCACAATATACCTTTTAAGTTAGTCCTGTGAGGCTAGTAAAGGATTATGGTAGGCACTCTTGCTAGGGGTGTATCACTATGTCTGCTATAGACCTTTTGCCACAGGCAAAAGGTCTTTTTTGTTTATACAATCAGGTATCTCAGTTAAGGAGGCTGACAATGGGAGAAGTAAGTTTAAAAGGCAAGCATTTGCTAGGATTGCAGCATGCCACAAAGGAAGAAATTGAACTTATATTGCGTGTAGCCAAGAAGATGAAAAAAATCGTATTGTCTGACGATAAAAAACATTCGCTTTTGAAAGGTAAATCCATTATTAACTTATTTATGGAAAATAGTACACGTACTCGTAGTTCCTTTGAATTAGCTGGGAAATATTTAGGGGCCGATGTTATTAATATTACAAAAAGCGGTAGCTCCATGGCTAAAGGGGAAAGCTTCCGCGATACATTATTAACAGTATCTTATATGGGAACCGATGCTATTGTAATGCGTCATAGCGCTGAAGGGTCGCCTTTATATGCAACTAAAGTAGTAGATCCTATTATTATCAATGCAGGGGATGGCGCGCATGAGCATCCAACGCAAGCCTTGCTTGATATGTACTCCATCATTGAGCGTAAAGGTTCATTAGAAGGTTTAAAAATCGTTATTGCTGGCGATATTATGCATAGCCGAGTAGCACGTAGTGATGTGTATGGCTTTACTAAAATGGGTGCTGATGTGCATTTAGTGGGTCCTCGTACGTTGTTATATCCTGAAATGGCTAAGATGGGCGTTACCATTCACCATGATGTGCGTGAAGCGGTAAAAGATGCCGATGTTGTTAATGTCCTTCGCATTCAATTAGAACGCATTAATTCAGCCCTATATCCAACCAATCGTGAATATGCACGCATTTTTGGTATTAATAAAAATGTATTGTCCTTAGCCAAGGACGATGTAATGGTTATGCATCCAGGTCCTATGAATCGTGGTCTTGAAATTGCTCACGATGTGGCATACAGTGATGAGTCAGCCATTCAAGAACAGGTTCGTAATGGTGTGGCTATTCGTATGGCTGTATTGTACTTGACGATTGTAGGAGGTGACGGCAGTGAACTTGCTGATTAAAGGTGGTACCGTAGTAAATCCAAAGAAACAACAACATGAAGTAGCCGATATTTTGGTGAAAGATGGCAAGATTGCAGCCATTGGTCAGAACTTAAGTGCCGATGGCGCCGATATATATGATGCAACAGGCCTTATCGTAACGCCTGGTCTTATTGATATGCATACACACTTGCGTGAACCAGGTCAGGAAGCGAAAGAAGATTTTTATAGTGGTACTCAAGCAGCTGCAGCTGGTGGTTTTACCCGCATTGCTACCATGGCTAACACGAAGCCTGTTGTAGATAATGCACCTTTAGTTCGTGGCTTGCAAAAACAAGCAGAACTTACCGGTATCGTAAAGGTTGAATTTATTGGTGCTGTGAGCAAGGGCTTAGAAGGTAAAGAATTAGCGGAAATGGGCGATATGGCCGAAGCTGGTGTAGTAGGCTTCTCCGATGATGGACATTATGTAGAAAGTGCAGCGTTTATGCGCCGTGCTTTGGAATACTCCAGCATGTTTAACAAGCCCGTTATTGACCATGCAGAAGAAGTAACGTTGACCCATGAAGGCCATATGCACGAAGGCTTTGTGGCGTATGAAATGGGTGTTAAAGGTCGCCCTGCAGTTGCAGAAGATATGGCTGTAGCACGTGATTTACTGTTGGCTGAAATGACAGGTGGGCACATTCATATTGCGCATGTAAGTAGTAAAGATACAGTGGATCAAATTCGTGCAGCGAAAGCTAAAGGCATTAAGGTTACTTGTGAAGTGACAGCACAGCATTTATCCTTTACTGATGAATATTTGCGTGAATATAATCCCGCTTTTAAAATGGCACCGCCGATTCGTTCGGAGGAACATCGCCAAGCGCTGTTAGCAGGTGTAAAAGATGGTACCATTGATGCCATTATTACAGACCATGCACCGCATGCGGAAGAAGAAAAAGACGTAGAATTCTGCTGTGCACCGAATGGTTTTAGTGGTCTTGAAACTTCTTTGGCAGCCGTATTAACGCATACCTATAAAACAGGTATTTTAAGCCTTGATGAAATTGTAAATCTTATGAGTGTTCGTCCCGCTGAAATTATGGGCGTAGACGCAGGTGTTTTAGAAGTTGGTAAAACTGCAGATATTACTGTATTTAGCACGGATGAAGAGTGGACGGTAGACCGTAATCTATTCTATACTAAAGGTAAGACAAGTCCGTTTGATGGTATGACCTTAACGGGCAAGGCTAAATTAACTGTAGTGGATGGCGAAATTGTAATGAAAGAGGGAGTTGTGACCCAGTGAAAGGTAAATTAGTATTACAAGATGGTTCCGTGTATGAAGGCAAACTCCTTGGTGGAGCACCTATTCTCGGTGAAGTTGTATTTAATACCGGTATGACCGGCTATCAAGAAATTTTAACTGATCCGTCCTATGCAGATCAGATTATTACCTTAACCTACCCACTTGTTGGTAACTATGGGGTGTATCGTGATATTGCGCAAGCACCAAAACCATATTGCCGTGGCATGATTGTAGGTGAGCTTTGTACATTCCCAAGTAATTGGCAAAATGAAGGGCTATTTGAAGAATATTTGCGTGCTTATGGTATTCCTTGTTTATATGATGTAGATACGCGGGCTATTACTCGTAATATTCGTAATCATGGTGTTATGAAAGGGGTTATTTGCCCAGCTGATACACCACAAGAACGAATTGACGCCTTGTTACAGCAAAATTTGCCAACAGACCAAGTTATGCAAGTTACCACCAAATGGCAGGGCTATCGTGGCAATGAAAATGCTGAGTTCCACGTAGCTGTTTATGACTTCGGTGTTAAAGAAAGTATTTTGAAATCTTTAGAAGCTTGTGGTTGTCGTTTAACTATCTTCCCAGCTGATACAAAAGCAGAAACTGTGCTTGCAGAAAATCCAGATGGTATTTTCTTATCTAATGGCCCTGGGGATCCACAAGAATTACAGTTTGCTGTAGCGGAAGTTAAAAAATTACTTGATAAGAAGCCAATCTTTGGTATTTGCATGGGTCATCAAGTATTGGCCTTGGCCTATGGAGGCTCTACCTATAAATTGCGTTTTGGCCATCGTGGCTCCAATCATCCAGTAAAAGATTTAGCGACAGGTCGTGTGTATATTACTTCGCAGAACCATGGTTATGCAGTTGATGAAAATAGCTTAGCTAATGCAGATGTAACGATTACACATCGCAGTGTGAATGATAATACCGTAGAAGGGATGAAACATAATAGCTTGCCAATTATGTCCGTTCAATATCATCCAGAAGCATCACCAGGACCAACTGACAATTTATACTTATTTGACCAATTTAAAGCATTAATGAAAGCACAGAAATAGAAAGGGCTGACCAATGACAATGGACAAGAAAAAAATACTCGTTATCGGATCGGGCCCGATTATTATCGGCCAGGCAGCGGAATTTGACTATGCAGGCACCCAGGCTTGCCGTTCCCTTCGCGAAGAAGGCTATGAAGTTGTGTTGGTAAACTCCAACCCAGCTACGATTATGACGGATCGTGATATTGCGGACCGCGTTTATATTGAGCCAATTAGCCTAGAATTTGTTACGGAAGTCATTCGCAAAGAACGTCCTTATGGTTTATTGGCTACCCTTGGTGGTCAGGTAGGCCTTAACATGGCTGTAGAACTTTCGGAAGCAGGCATTCTTGAAAAATATGATGTAAAATTATTGGGTACAACCTTAGCGGCTATTAAACAAGCGGAAGACCGTGAGCTTTTCAAAGAAGCGATGGAACGCATTAATCAACCAGTGCCAGAAAGTGATATTTTCAGTGACGTAGATGAAGCGGTGGCTTTTGCAAATCGCATTGGCTATCCAATCATTATTCGCCCTGCTTACACCTTAGGCGGTACTGGTGGCGGTATTGCTACTAACGAAGAAGAAATGTACATGATTGCTCTTCGTGGTATTAAGCTAAGTCCTATCCATCAGATTTTGGTAGAACGGTCAGTAGCAGGTTGGAAAGAAGTAGAATACGAAGTTATGCGTGATAGTGCGGATAACTGTATTATCGTATGTAACATGGAAAATATTGACCCTGTAGGTGTTCATACAGGGGACTCCATTGTAGTAGCACCAAGCCAGACATT
Organism: Veillonella intestinalis; assembly: GCF_943192895.1. Classification (NCBI taxonomy): domain Bacteria; kingdom Bacillati; phylum Bacillota; class Negativicutes; order Veillonellales; family Veillonellaceae; genus Veillonella; species Veillonella intestinalis. The sequence continues at coordinate 22,791 of NZ_CALPCB010000004.1, forward strand.
GAACGATATTCAATACCAAATGCTACGTACGGCATCGGTAGATATTATTCGCTACTTGGAAATTGAAGGGGGCTGTAATGTACAGTACGCCTTAGACCCATATAGCAATCAATACTATGTAATCGAAGTTAATCCTCGAGTATCTCGTTCTTCCGCGTTAGCGTCCAAAGCAACGGGGTATCCAATTGCTAAAGTGGCAGCGAAAGTAGCCTTAGGTATGACGTTAGATAGCATTACAAATGCCGTTACTGGTGAAACGAAAGCTTGCTTCGAACCATCTCTTGACTATGTGGTAACGAAGTTCCCACGTTGGCCATTTGAAAAATTTAACTTAGCGGATCGTACTTTGGGTACGCAGATGAAAGCCACTGGGGAAGTTATGGCCATTGATCGTACTTTGGAAGGGTCTTTATTAAAAGCAATTCGTTCCTTAGAAATTGGCTTAGATCATATTGAACTTAAGAAAATTGCCCATGAAACGCCAGAGCAATTGATTGAACGTTTACGCTTAGTCGATGATGAACGTATTTACGTGGTAGCGCAGGCGCTTCGTGCTGGTATTAGTGTAGAAAAAATTCACTACATCACTAAGATTGATATGTTCTTTATTAACAAGATTAAGAATATCGTAACGCTTGAAAAGAAATTAGCTAGTGAAGGCATTACAGAAGATACTCTTCGCACGGCTAAACGATATAGCATGCCAGATAAAGTAATTGCTCGCTATGCTAAGGTAAGTGCTGATGATGTATTAGCGAAACGTCAAGAACTTAATATGTTCCCAACCTATAAATATGTAGATACTTGTGCGGCTGAGTTTGAAGCCCATACGCCATATTATTACAGTGCCTATGCTACGGAAGATGAAGTAATACCACGTGGTGATAATAGTGTTATCGTCCTTGGTTCCGGTCCAATCCGTATTGGTCAAGGGGTAGAATTTGACTACTGTTCCGTTCATTCCTCTTGGGCTCTTCGTAAATCTGGTAAACAATCCATTATTATTAATAATAACCCTGAAACAGTAAGTACCGACTTTGATACATCGGATAGCTTGTATTTTGAACCATTAACAGTAGAAGATGTTATGGAAGTTATCCGCAAAGAAAATCCTATCGGTGTTATTGCTCAGTTCGGTGGTCAAACAGCTATTAATTTGGCGGGGCCATTAGCCGAACGAGGGGTAAAAATTCTTGGCACTTCTGTAGATAGTATCGACATGGCCGAAGACCGCGAACGCTTTGATGAACTCTTAGCTGAACTTGGTATTCCACGTCCAGTAGGTGCTTTAGTAACAAGCCATGAAGAAGCGTTGCAAGCAGCTGGTCGTTTATCCTATCCACTTATCGTACGTCCATCCTATGTATTAGGTGGTCGTGCTATGGAAATTGTGTACAATGACCAAGAACTTGATGTGTATATGAAAGAAGCTGTAGTAGCGTCTAAAGACCATCCTGTATTGATTGACCGTTATATGGTAGGTATGGAAGTTGAAGTCGATGCCATCGCTGACGGTGAAGATGTATGTATTCCTGGTATTATGGAACAAATCGAACGAGCTGGGGTTCACTCTGGTGATTCCATTGCGGTATATCCAGCGCAGCATTTATCACAAGAAATTACTGATCAAATCGTCGATTATACACAGCGCATTGCTCGTGGTCTTAATGTAAAAGGGATTGTAAATATTCAGTATATCGTAGCTAATGGGGAACTTAATGTTATCGAAGTTAACCCTCGTTCCAGCCGTACTGTACCATTCATTAGTAAAGTTACGGGCATTAATATGATTGAATATGCAACGCGCATTGCTCTTGGGGAGACTATTAAATCCATGGGCTTACAAACTGGTTTAGTACCAGCAAAAGACTATGTAGCGGTAAAAGCGCCAGTGTTCTCCTTCTCCAAAATGGGTCTTGTAGAAATTGCTTTAGGGCCTGAAATGAAGTCTACTGGTGAAGTTATGGGGATTGGTCGCACGTACTCAGAAGCGTTGTTTAAAGCTATTCATGGCGCTAACATGCGCATTCCTGAAAAAGGCCATATCCTTATGACCGTAGCGGACCGTGATAAAGAAGAAGCAGCACGCTTGGCTAAAGGGTTCATCGACTTAGGCTATCATATTCAAGCTACTGGTGGTACAGGTAAATACTTTGAAGAACATGGCATTCCTTGCGTGATTGTTAATAAAATTCACGAAGGGGCCGATAACTGTGCTGATTTAATCCGCCAAGGGAAAGTAGACTTAATGTTGAATACCTTAACCTATGGCAAACGACCTGAACGTGAAGGATTCCAGCTTCGTCGCTTAGCTGTTGAAATGGGCACTCCTTGCTTGACATCCTTAGACACAGCGCGCGAAGTATTGCGTGTTGTAGCTGGTCGTGCCAACGAAGAAATTAAGATTGAAGTAGAAGCATTACAAGACTTTGAAATGGAGTGATACACGCATGAGCGGTTATGTAGAAATGGCGCGAGTGCTCCGCAATGAGCAAATTGGCGCAGACGTATGGATTATGGATCTATATGCGCCTAAACAGGCCGCTGAGGCTGAAGTAGGTCAATTTTGTAATGTTCGTGTAACTGGTGGTACGGCGCCTTTATTGCGCCGTCCTATCAGCTATGCTGGGTTTGATAAAGAAGAAGGTACCATTACCTTACTCTATCGTGTAGTAGGTGTTGGTACTGAAATTATGACGCATCTTAAAGAAGGCGATGTTTTAGATTGTTTAGGCCCTTTAGGTAGCCGTTTTGAAATGACCGATAATATGTTACTTGTTGGTGGTGGTGTAGGGATTGCGCCTATGCTTTGTATAGCATCAAAATTGAATGATGTGGAAGATACCATGCGCTATACTAATGAAGAAGATGAGACGGTACTTAAGCCAGTTGCTTCACGTAAAGCCACTGTTGTTTTAGGTTTTCGTAACGAAAGTGAAACCTTCTGGGCTGATTTATTTAAAGATTGCCCTGTAGATGTGTATGTAACAACTGATGATGGCAGTGTAGGGACAAAAGGTTTTCCAACGGCTATTATGGGAGAGCTGATTCAATCGGAGCGTGGTGAAGTGCAACGTCAGTTAACTCCATATTTAACAGGCAAAGAACAAGGAACTAACTCTACTAGCGCTAGTCATACAACTACTACAACTTCAGAAACACTTGTATCGGCTGATAAAGTAGCGAATATTGGCTTTACGAGTGTCATGACTTGTGGACCTACGCCTATGATGAAAGGTGTAGCCAAGGTGGCGACAGAATATGCTGTGCCATGCCAGGTGTCTTTAGAAGAGCGAATGGGCTGTGGTACTGGTGGTTGCTTAGGTTGCGGTTGTCATGGTCGTGGCGGTAAACGCTATAAAGTATGTAAAGAAGGACCTGTATTCCCTGCTGAGGAGGTGTTTTTCGAATGAGTCATGAACATTTAGCGCAGTTAGGGGATCATGGAGAACTTGGCTATAAACATATGGATCATACGAAAGATTTAAATGGTAAGCAGCCTTCTTATCCTGATTTAGCCGTTGATTTTTGCGGTATTAAGATGAAAAATCCTATTGTTGCCGCCTCAGGTACCTTTGGCTTTGGTCTTGAATATGCTGATTATTTGGATCTTAGCAATGAAGTAGGGGCCATTTCGGTGAAAGGTTTGACGCCACAGGCGCGTAATGGCAATGAAGGTACTCGTATTGCTGAAACGCCATCAGGTCTTTTAAATTGTATTGGTCTTGAAAATCCAGGGGCTGAAGCCTTTGTAGAACATATTTTGCCAGAACTTAGAAAATATGATGTGCCAATTTTAGCCAATATTTCGGCGGCTGATATAGAGGGGTATGCCTTCATGGCTAAAACCTTAACCGTAGAAGGGGTCGCTGGTTTTGAAGTTAATATTAGCTGTCCGAACGTAAAAAATGGTGGCATGGCTTTTGGCGTTTGTGCTGACAGTGCAGCGGCTGTATGTAAAGTAGTTCGTGAAAATACAGACTTGCCGGTTATCATGAAACTATCTCCTAATGTAACAGATATTGTAGAAATTGCTAAAGCCGTAAAAGCAGCTGGTGCTGATGGCCTTAGTTTAATTAATACCTTGCTTGGTATGGCCATTGATATTAAAACACGTCGTCCTGTTTTGGGGAATTTGTATGGTGGTTTGTCAGGCCCTGCCGTTAAACCAGTGGCATTACGTTTAGTTCATCAAGTAGCACAAGCCCTTGATTTGCCAATTATGGGCATGGGTGGCATTATGACTGGTACGGATGCTATTGAGTTTATGCTGGCCGGTGCTGATATCGTGTCTGTAGGGACGGCTTCTATGGTAAATCCACAAGCAATTGGTCAAATTGCTCGTGAAATGCACGAATACTGTGAAACTAATGGTATTGGCCATGTCAGTGAAGTAGTAGGGGCGTTGTTACCATATAAATAAGGTGTTGATTTTTTACGCGTTGTTTAATTAGTTGGTTGGTAATTAGTTGATTAGTTACATACTTTAAGTGATATTGTTTTGTGTCAATGTTTATTTATTAAGCACTGATGTAGATTGTTTATGTAAGCGTAAAAAATCTGCTTGAAAACGTTAAGAGAGTTTGAACTGAATATAGAGATAACTATGTAAATAAGATTGTTAGTTAGTATATAGTTGAATACATACATGAAGAAACCCGGTACTGCGTTGGGGAACGTGGTACTGGGTTTTTGTGTGGTTTTATTAAGCTTTAAGCTTTGGAATGTGATATAATAAAAGAAATATTTAAGAGAGAAGTTTAAAAGTAAAAAAATACTCTTTTGTTATATTTAAGAGTATTTAAAGTATTAAATGTATTTAGAGTAGGATGGTAGGTGGCGTACATGGAATATACTAGTATTGCAATTGGCCGAGCTGCATTGCAGTTGGCGATTACAGAATCAAGACAAAAAGAACAAGAACTGCGTAAAGATTTACAAGATAAAGGCATTCGATCTGTAGCCGTAGATTTTGGTGGTCAATTTTTGCAGTCTATTCCTAAGATTATTGAACATGCTGTGGTAGCAGCTCAACGCCAAAAGGTAGTGGCGGATAATCATATTGGTGAAGGGGCTGTTATTGGAGCTACACAAGAAGCCTTAGAACAGCTAAAACGTAAAGCTACAGGGCTTAATGTGGGTGGTAAAATCGGCATTGCCCGCTATCGAGAACATATTAGTGTAGCTATTTATGTGGGTGTTGGTATTTTGCATCTAAATGAAATTGCAGTGGCTATTGCACATAGAAGCTTGCCAGCAAGGGAAGATGAAGCGGTGAAATAATAGATTTAGAGATATTTTATGAGGTTTATTGATGAAAAAATTTAATGATAATTTTTTTACTGAAGATAATTTTATTTTAACTACAACTACATATGATTATTTGCCTGTAAATAGAGAAAACAAAGAGATATATCATATTTGCTATAATGTGAATGATGGATTTATTCATATTATGGGTGCCTCTATGACATCTGTTTTAGAAAATAATAAAGACAAGTATTTTATTTTTTATATTTTCACTGATGGTTATAGCGAAGTGAATAGTAAAAAGCTCAAAGAATTAGCAAAGCAGTGGAAGTGTTGCTGTATTTTATATCATTTAGATATGAAACCGTTTGAGGATTTTCATATTAAAGTAGCCCGTTTTTCTAGAATTACATATGCTCGTATTTTTGCACCAAAAGTTATAGGCAAATATACAGACAAATATATTTATTTGGATGCAGATACTATGTGTGCTAAATCATTAGTATCTTTATGGGAAACAGATATGCAGAATGCAGCTATGGGAGCAGTTTCTGAGGGGGCCGATGTAGTTGCTTACCGGAGCGAATATTTGAATTTAAAAAATAGCAAGTATTTTAATGATGGCATTATGTTAATAGATATTCCAAAGTGGGAAGAACAGAAAATTACAGAAAAAGCGTTTGCGTATCAGAATGAGCCGCCAAAGCGTTTTTTGGGGCAAAGTCAAGACGTTTTAAATTTGACATTTGATGGGACTAATTATTTTTTAGCATCTGAATATAATGCATTTCGTGGCGGTGCTGACTTTGAAACTGGTAAATGTACAATAGTACATTGGACAGGCCGTAGAAAACCTTGGCAAATGGTATTAACCTATTATGATGAGCAGTGGCGTGAATATAATAAACTATCACCTTGGGAAACATTGACGAATATATTGCCAGTTAAGAAACCTGAGAATTATCATGATTTTCAGCAATGGGGTGATTATGAAAAGTCAAAAGGAAATTATGCTAAATATTTACAAGGGCTATTTTGGTATAGTATCTTACGAATTAGATATAAGTTGGGTGGCAATAAAAAGAATTAAAGATTGTAATAGGAAGGGATAGTATGAAAATAGCTGTAGCAGGTACGGGATATGTAGGGTTAGCTAATGGATTATTAATTGCGCAACATCATGAAGTTATAGCACTAGATATTCTTCCTGATAAGGTGGAAATGGTAAACGAAGGAATTTCACCAATTGTTGATAATGATATATCTGAGTTTTTAAAACGAGACGATATTAATTTTAAAGCAACATTGGACCCTAAAATAGCATTTTCTGATGCGAAGTTTATAATTATTTCAACGCCAACAAATTATGATCCCCAGAAGAATTTCTTTGATACATCGTCTGTAGAAACTGTGATTGAAGAAGTTTTAATAATAAATCCAGAAGCTGTTATGGTTATTAAATCGACAGTTCCAGTCGGTTATACGGAACAAGTGCGGGAAAAATATCAAACAAATAATATTATTTTCTCACCAGAATTTTTGCGTGAGGGTAAAGCTTTATATGATAATTTATATCCTTCGCGGATTGTTGTCGGTGAACAATCTGAACGTGCTCGTGAATTTGCTAATTTGTTGGCCGAGGGAGCATTGAAAAAAGATATTCCTATGATTTTTACTGGCTCTACTGAAGCTGAGGCGATTAAATTATTTGCTAATACGTATTTAGCTTTACGGGTTGCGTATTTTAATGAACTTGATTCATATGCAGAAATTCGTGGATTAAGCACAGGTGAGATTATTAAAGGGGTATGTTTAGATCCTCGTATCGGTGATTTTTATAATAATCCATCCTTTGGTTATGGTGGTTATTGTTTACCTAAAGATACAAAGCAGCTATTGGCTAACTATCGTGATGTACCGCAAAATTTAGTCTCTGCTATTGTGGAAGCTAATCGGACGCGTAAGGATCATATTTCAGATATGATATTAGAACGTAGTCCGAAAGTAGTAGGTGTATATCGACTTACGATGAAGAGTGATTCGGATAATTTTAGGGCTTCTGCCATTCAAGGAGTTATGAAACGGATTAAGGCAAAAGGCATTGAAGTTGTTGTGTATGAGCCAACATTGCTAGAAAATGAATTTTTCCATTCCCGTGTGCTTCGAGATTTAGCTGAGTTTAAACAAGTGAGCGATATGATAATAACTAACCGTTGGTCAGAAGAATTGAGCGATGTAAAAGAAAAAGTATACACTCGAGATTTATTTGATAGGGACTAATGATTTGAAAGGATTGTTAAAAAATGGCTAAGTATAAACCATTTGATACAACAAAACGAATATTAATAACAGGTGCAGCTGGTTTTATTGGATTTCATTTAGCGAAGCGTTTGTTGGAGCAGGGAAGTATAATTTGTGGTTTGGACAATATTAATGACTATTATGATGTTTCATTAAAAGAAAGTCGCTTGGCCTTGTTAAAAAACTTTGCTAATTTTACGTTTGTAAAAGGCAATATAGCCGATGAAGTGGTAGTTGCACATGTTTTTGAAACGTTTAAGCCAGATATTGTTGTTAATTTAGCAGCACAAGCTGGTGTACGTTATAGTATAGATAATCCTAAAGCGTATATGGAGTCCAATATGATGGGTTTCTTTACTATATTAGAAGCTTGTCGAAAATATCCAGTAGAGCATTTATTATTTGCATCAAGCTCTTCCGTATATGGGAATCAGCAAAAAACGCCGTTTGCAACGACTGATAATGTGGATCATCCGATTAGTTTATATGCAGCTACTAAAAAATCGAATGAATTAATGGCTTATACTTATAGCCATTTATATGGTATATCTGCTACAGGTTTACGATTTTTTACAGTGTATGGGCCTTATGGTCGTCCAGATATGGCATACTTTAAATTTACGAATAAAATATGTCAAGATACACCTATTCAAATTTATAACCAGGGTGATATGTATCGGGATTTTACCTATGTAGATGACATTGTGATAGGGATTGAACGAATGTTATGTAATCCGCCTAAAAAGAATGAATGGGGGGATGCATATAAAGTGTATAATATAGGGAATAATAAGCCGGAAAAATTGATGTATTTTATTGAAGTCTTAGAGGAGCAATTAGGCAAAATTGCGGTTAAAGAATTTTTGCCTATGCAACCTGGCGATGTATATCAGACCTATGCTGATGTTACAGAATTAGAAGAAGACTTTGATTTTAAACCAGTTACTTCCATTGAGGAAGGATTGGGTAAATTTGTGACTTGGTATAAAGAGTACTATAAAAATTAACGCTTGACAGTATACCTTTTAAACGATATACTATTTAAGTACTCTTTTGAGAGTTGTTTAAGAAGTAGAGGCCATCCGCTTCTCACCTATTGTCTCGAAATAATAGGTTGAATACATTAACAGTTATGTTAGCTAGTTACGGATGGCATTATGCCGTCCGTTTTTTATTTATAGAGAAAAAAGTTGTTGGAGGTGACTATTATTAGCAAAGATACGCCGCGCATTAATGAAGAAATTCGCGCCCGTGAAGTTCGTGTGGTAAGTGCCGATAATGAGCAGTTAGGTATTATGTCGGCTCGTGAAGCTCTTGCGTTAGCTGAAGAACATCAATTGGACTTAGTAGAAGTGGCACCGAATGGTAAGCCACCAGTATGTCGAATTATGAACTACGGTAAATATCGTTATGAGCAACAGAAGCGCGAAAAAGAAGCTAAGAAAAAACAGAAGACCTTTACTTTAAAAGAAGTAAAACTTCGTCCCCATATTGAGGATCATGATTTTTATGTTAAAATGAAAAATGCAACAAAATTTTTAGCAGAAGGTAACAAAGTAAAAGTTACAATCATGTTCCGTGGCCGTGAATTGAGCCATCCTGAATTGGGTCAGAATGTATTAACCCGTTTTGCCAAAGAATTGGAAGAACAAGCAGTTGTTGAAAAAGCAGCTAAGCTTGAAGGGCGAAACATGACGATGATATTAGCAAAAAAAGGATAGTTGAGGAGGATACTAATTATGCCAAAAATTAAAACTCGCCGTGCAGCGGCTAAACGTTTTGTACCGACTGGTAGCGGTGAATTCAAACGTGCGAAAGCATTTAAGAGCCATATCTTAGAAAAGAAATCCCCTGCTCGTAAACGCAATCTTCGCAAAGCAACTTTGGTTAGCAAAGCCGATTACAAACGCGTTGCTAAATGCTTACCATACGCTTAATAGTTAGAATTACTGGATAATGGAGGAAATATACAATGGCTAGAGTGAAAAAGGGCGTTACAGCTCATGCACGTCATAAGAAAATTTTAAAATTAGCTAAAGGCTATCGCGGTACACGTAGTCGTTTGTTCAAAAAAGCAAACGAAACGGTAATGAAAGCATTATATTATGCTCGTCGTGACCGTCGTGCGAAAAAACGTGAATTCCGTAAATTGTTCATTACTCGTATCAACGCAGCAGCTCGTTTGAACGGTATGAGCTATAGCCGTTTTATCGCTGGTTTAACTAAAGCTGGTGTTACAGTAGACCGCAAAATGTTAGCTGATTTAGCTGTTAACGATGCAGCAGCTTTTGCTAAATTCGTTGAAGTAGCTAAAAACGCATAAGAATTATAAGTAAAAAGTGGTGTAGGTTTCACATTTGTGTGAATTTCTACACCCTTTTTTTATGTAAAAATGGTATAATGGTAAGGAATAAATATTTCTTTTACCTATTTCTTTATAATGTAAAATTTAGTATTTTTATAAGAGTATTATAATAAAATTTTACATTTATTTTTTTGTATATCTTTTAGAATTTTAGTCTTTTTTTAATTTTATAGTAAATACTTTGAGTTTGAAATTTGAGGATGTTGGAACTATGAAACGAGCAATCCCAACTCTTAATAGAAAAACTACATATTTATTGCCTGTGTTGATATTGTTAATTGACTATTTAATGGTAACGCTAGGTATTATTAGTGCGTACAATGTACGAAAATGGTGGATGTATCCTGCTGTAGTAGGAAATTTTCATATAAAATCAATCTATATGGAGTTAATAGCACCTGCTTTATTTCTATTTATGATGTTTTTATGTAATTGTTATAGAGCGCCATTACCATATTGGGATAGAGTTAGAAATTTATTTAAAGGTGTTTCTTATAGCATTATTTTAACGGTATTTTTAATGTACGCTGCAAATGTAGCAGGAGATGTTTCCCGATTATTTATAGTCTTTTCATGGGTATTTACATTTGTTTTTTTATTAGCAGGACGTTATATTTTTGAGCGTATTTTAATTTCTCATGGAATTTTAAAAATTCCTGTTGTTATTATTGGGGCTGGTAAGACTGCGGAATTATTACTAAAATCTTTTGAACGGCATCCAATTATGAGATATGAGATTGTAGGGTTTATTGATGACAATCCTATATGTAAAAATTTGATAAAAAAATATCCTTTATTAGGTACATTCGATGAAATGGAAAATATTTTAATTAAAACTAAAATTCAACATGTAATTGTTTGTGCACCAGGATTAGATCCTAAGAAGTTAATTTCATTAATTACACGATTAGAAATTTTAGTGAAAAATGTATCATTTGTTCCGGAATTAATTGGCTTACCTGTTGCTAATGTTTCTGTTCAAGGTCTAATGGAAGAAAATATGATTTTAGTAAGTGTTAAAAATAATTTGGCAAGACCGTATTATAGAGTACTAAAGCGCTTATTTGATATGGTATTAACTTTGGCGGGGATGGTAGTATTTTTGCCTTTTGGAATAATTATTTCAATATTAATTTTTGTTACTGATCCAGGGCCTGTTTTATTTGCTCATAAACGTGTAGGACAAAATGGAAAAAGTTTTAAATGCTATAAGTTTCGTTCTATGGTTGTTAATGCAGAAATGGCTTTAAAAGAATATTTACAAGTTAATCCAGAAGCTCAAGAAGAATGGAATAATGATTTTAAATTGAAACATGATCCAAGGATTACATGGGTGGGGAGAATTTTAAGAAAGACTAGTTTAGACGAATTCCCTCAATTGATTAATGTATTAAAAGGTGAAATGAGTCTAGTTGGGCCTAGACCAATTGTGGAAGCTGAAATTGAAAAGTACGGTGAATATATTAATGATTTTTATTTAGTACCACCGGGAATTACAGGTGTTTGGCAAGTAAGTGGTCGTAGTGATACTACGTATGAAGAACGAGTCCGAATGGATTCCTGGTATGTTCATAATTGGTCTGTTTGGATTGATATAGTTTATTTGGTTAAAACAGTTAAAATAGTTCTTCAAGGAAAAGGTGCGTATTAGTAGCTCTATAGAAGATTGAGGAGATTTTAATTATGCAGTATGATTATTTAGTAGTGGGGGCAGGACCTTTTGGTTCAGTGTTTGCTCATGAAGCTTATAAACGTGGAAAAAAAGTATTAGTCATAGATCGTCGCAATCATATTGGTGGGAATATGTATTGTGAAAATAAAGATGGTATTAATATTCATGTATATGGTGCACATATTTTTCATACGTCCATTAAAGAAGTATGGGATTATGTAAATCAATTTGCTACTTTTAATAATTATATAAACTCTCCATTAGCTAATTATAAGGGTGAAATGTACAATTTGCCTTTCAACATGAATACCTTTAGCAAGATGTGGGGAATTTCAACACCAGCTGAGGCTAAAGCGATTATTGAAGCGCAGCGTGCTAACATTATAGGCACACCTAAGAATTTAGAAGAGCAAGCGATAAGCTTAGTTGGAAAGGATATTTATGAAAAACTTATCAAAGGGTATACCGAAAAACAATGGGGACGTCCTTGTACAGAGATTCCATCATTTATTATTAAACGATTGCCAGTAAGATATACTTATGATAACAATTATTTTAATGATCGGTACCAAGGTATCCCGGAAGGCGGTTATACTAAGTTAATCGAAAATATGCTTGAAGGCATTGAAGTTTGTTTAGGTGTAGATTTTATTGAGCGACGTGAAGAATTAACCGCGTTGGCTGATACAATTATCTATACTGGACCAATTGATGAATATTACAATTATGAATTTGGTCAATTAGAATATCGCGGCTTACGTTTTGAGACAGAGAAATTAGAAAGCGAAAATTATCAAGGTGTGGCAGTAGTGAATTATACTGAAGCTGAAATTCCATATACACGTGTAATTGAACATAAGCATTTTGAATTTGGTAAACAACCAGTTTCTTATGTAACAAAAGAATATCCTGCTGATTGGAACGTAGGCGATGAGGCATATTATCCAGTGAATAATGAAAAAAATCAGGATTTATATGCTAAGTATGCTCAAAAAGCTAAAACTGAAACTAATGTAATTTTTGGTGGTCGATTAGCAGAATATGTATACTATGACATGGATAAAGTTATTGCAAGTGCTCTTCGTTTAGTAGCACAAGAATTGAAGTTAATTTTGTGATAGGAAGCTGTAAGGAAGTTAATATAGTATGATATATTTTTCTTGAAAGAGGCTGATATGGATATAAATCAAGGAGAGTTAGTTTCTTTTATTATTCCCTGCTATTGTGAATCTGAAATACAATTTAGACAATCTATTGAATCGGTTATTAATCAGACATACCAAAATCTTGATATTGTAATTATTTTAGATAATCCTGAAAATGAATTATTATTAACTTTAGGTCAAGAGTATGCTCGAAAAGATGAGAGAGTAAGGTTTATTGTAAATGAAAAAAATTTGGGATTAACTAAAACCCTTAATAAAGGCATACACTATGTAAAGGGAGAATTGATTGCTAGACTAGATGCTGATGATATAGCTTTACCGAATAGAATAGAAGAACAGATTAAATATATTAGCGAACATGATTTAGTGAGTACGAATTTTTCTTTTATTAACGAAAGTAATGAAGTGATACAGGATAGGCATTTCCCAGAAACTGATGATAAAATAAAATATTATATGTTGCATAGCATGGATTGTATGTTTCATACTACCTGGTTAGGTAAAAAGAGTCTATTTGAAAAGCTAAATGGATATCGAGATATTGGACCTTTTGAAGATTATGATTTTCTGCTACGAGGTATTAAAATTGGTGCAAAATATTATAATATACAACAATCATTGACTCAGTATAGGATAAATATGAGAGGAATATCTCAAACTAATAAAGTATTGCAACATTTGGGGTCAGAGTTTTTGCGAGATAATTTTAATAGAATTGAAGAGATAAGATTTACTGAGATTTTGAGATATTTAGAATCAATTAGTGGGCAGAAGAAAATAAAAGAATTCAATATATATGATAAGATAAAAGAAGAAATTTTTTCTGCGCATAATAAGTCAGAGTTTTATATTAAGGCGATACGGGCAATTCCTAAATTATTCTTTAATTATTATGGGCGAAAAAAAATGTTAGACCTTTTTAAATATAGGTAAACTTTTATTATAGAAACATTTAATTAAAAGGTTATAAATAAAGGAAATAAAATAAGTGACTAATATAAAAATCTTAGTAGCAACACATAAACCATATTGGATGCCTAATGAGTCTATATATATGCCAATCCATGTAGGTAAAAAAGGAAAATCAGATATTGGGTTTGTCGGTGATGATACTGGAAATAATATATCTCATAAGAATTCTAATTATTGTGAATTAACAGCACTATATTGGGCTTGGAAAAACTTAGAGGCTGATTATATAGGTTTGGTTCATTATCGGCGCTATTTCACTACTAAAACGGTATTTAATGTTGAAAAACGTAAATATCAAATTTTGTCTAGGGAAGATTGGGAACGTATTTTAGCTGAGAATCCTGTTGTAGTAGCAGATAAACGAAAGTATTATATTGAAAGTAATCGCTCGCATTATAATCATGCACATCCAAGGGCCGGGTTAGATATAGTTGAGCAAATTATTACAGAACGGTATCCTGATTATAGAATGTACTTTGATTTAGTATGTAATCGAACTTGGGCTCATATGTTTAATATGTTTGTAATGCGCCAGGATTTATTTAATCAATATTGTGAGTGGCTTTTTTTGATACTAACAGACTTAGAGAAACGTTTAGATATTTCTAGTTATGATAACTATCAAGCTCGAGTTTTTGGATTTGTAGCAGAACGATTACTTGATGTATGGCTAGAAAAGAATCAGATTAAATATAAAGAACAAAATATATCCTTTATGGAAAAACAAAATTGGCTAAAGAAAGGCAGTATTTTTTTAAAACGAAAGGTATTTGGAAGATAGAATTATTTTGCAGGTGTAATTAAATGATTACTGTAGTAGTAGTAACGTATAATCATGAAAAATACATAGCTGAGTGCTTAGATAGTATTCTATCACAGAAGATAGATGAGCCTCTACAGATATTAGTTGGTGATGACCAATCAACGGATAGTACAGCAAGTATAGTAAAAGCGTATAGTTATAAATATCCCAATCAAGTATTTCCTATCATTCGACGGAAGAATATGGGGCCTACAAAAAATCTTTTGGAGTTAGTAAATAAAGCAGATGGTGAATATATAGCATTTTGTGATGGAGATGACTATTGGAGTGATACATATAAATTAGAAAAACAATTGAAATTATTGAACGTTGATAAAAAATGTAGTGGATGTGTATCTCATGTCGGAATTGTCGATGAAAATGGGCAACGGAACATTTCGCAAACTGTAAATTGGCTTAGGGGACAACCAAAGTATACTTTGGCTATGTATGAAGGCTTTGACATTCCAGGGCATTTATCATCTCTCGTAGTAAAAAATAATGGGTTTATAAATAAAGCGTATAATGAAGGCTTATTTGTAGATCCATTAATTGCAGATCGATATATTTTTCTTGCGGCTTTAGTTGAGGGGCATATTAGGTGTTGTGAGGAAGAACTTAGTGTTTATCGTTTTATACGAGGAAAAATTAAAGTTAATGCTATGTCTCAAATTTATAGAGCAAAAAAAAGCTGGGTAATGAATGATTTAACTAATATATTAGAATTACAAAAGTGGCTACTAGTGAATCATTCTATAAAAAAAAAGTTTGTTAAATACAAAAGTCAACTAATTGTTACGCTTTTGTTTCAAAAGCTTAAAGGTTATAATATTTCTTTTTATGATTTTTTTAAGCACTGTGATTATAAGTTTGTAGTAATATTACGGTTGCCACGATCTGTGGTAGAGCGAATTATTTATAAATGTAAATTTTTATTCGGGAATCAGATGAGATAGGAGATTATCAAATAATGAGTGAATTGATTGATGAATCATTGCTAGAAAGTAATTATGCTAAGGATTACTATACAGGTGAGGCAGGTCCTTTAACTCAAGACCGTATTAACTCTAATGATGGAACGATGGTTACTGTTATTTGTATTTCTTATAAACACGAACCATTTATTGCTGAGGCGCTAGAGAGTTTTATTAAACAAAAAACGACTTTTAAATTTAAAGTATTTGTTGGTGAGGATTGTGGACCTGATAATACTGCTAATATTATTAGAGAATATGCAAAAAAGTATCCTGATATTATAATTCCTTTTATTCGTGAAACTAACATGGGGGCCCAACGAAATTTAATCGATTTGTGTCAACGTGCAACTAGTCCATATATTGCTTTTTGTGAAGGCGATGATTATTGGATAGATGAAAATAAATTACAAAAACAATTTGAGTTTATGGAAGAACATAAAGAGATTAGAGCTTGCTCGACTAAAACAGAAATTGTTGCACCGGAAGATTGGCATTTACGAAGTTGGTATAAATCTATTGACAATAAAATTATAATTCCTAATAGTATTCCCGGATATGGTAAGGATAAAAAATTTCTTACTCCTGCATTTTTAATTGCTATTAATGCTGCACATACATCTAGCTATTTTTTTAGGTGGAATTATGATTTAGAAATTCCAGATTGGTACTATAAAGGTATTATTGGTGATATGCCTTTGTTATTGATGCAATTAGGGAAAACTAAATTAGCCGTTATTCCTGAATTAACATCAGTATATCGTATTAATGAGAATAGCATATTTTTTGCTAAAGATAGAACTGCACATTATTTACAGACTAGAAGAGATATTATCTTTTGGATTGGAAATTTTAGGAGATATGCATTAGAAAATTTAAGAGGATATCCTATAGTTGCTCTAGAAAATAGGCTGAAAGTTGAGGTAAATAATTTACTAAAAACTCTTGTGGGAATGAGAAAAAAGCAAGAAATAATAGATTTTTGTAATGAATTTCCGGAAGAGTTTACAATTGCGTTAACTGCATATACCTCTTTTTTTACTGATAGTAAAGCGTTAACAAATGTAGTAGGGTGGGATGGCTATAAATTACTTATGAGAAATAGAGTTTATAGAAAAGGATTGCAACCTTATGCTAGATTTGTGAAGTTTTTTGATAGAAAAAAACGTAGAATCAAGGTTTTTATTAAAAATACATTATCGTTTGTGTGTTATTGGTTATATAGTTTAGTACCTAAAGAAAAAAATGTTTGGTGTTTTTCTGGATTTTTAAAGAAAAATTATATGGATAACACGAAGTATTTATATGAATGGATAGTTAATAATCATCCAGAAATAAAAGCTTATTGGATTACAAATAATAAATTAATTTATGAACAGCTAAAGTCTGAAGATAAACCAGTTTTACAATTTAGAACTAAAGAGTGTGTTAAAATTTTATCTAAGGCTAGTGTAGCTTTTACAGATCACTTTATCATGTCTGATTTTGATAATATTTCTGGATTTAATAATAGGACGAAAGTTGTTCAACTCTGGCATGGCGTTGGATTGAAATCTATAGGTGATTTGAAGAATACAGATATAAATGGAGTACAACATAGTTTAGATATTTTATCACAAAAGTCAGATTCTTTCTTTTCAAAAATGTTAAAACGATTCAAATATTTTAGACGCGCATATTATAGAGAGTTATTTGAAGAATATTTTGCTCTGATATGTCCAGGGCCTGAAAGGATTGAGCAAATTGCTAAGAAATGGGATATACCAGTAGAGAATTGTATAATTGCTGGACATCCTAGAAATATTTTATTACATAAGCAGATTTCACAAGGTAATAAGATTTTATATGCACCTACATATCGATGGTCTATTGATAAAGAAAAAGAGTTAGTTGATAATTTAATAGAAGCGTTTAATAAAATTGATAACTGCATGCAGTCTATAGGAGGAACTTTTGTAATTCGGTTGCATCCACATACTTGGAGAAACTATACTAATGAGATTGTTAATGCAGCAGAAAAATATTCTACAATTATTCTTGATGATGAAAAAGATATTTATCAAAGTTTGGGAACATACTCTATGGTAATTAGTGATTATTCCTCTATAGCATATGATTTTGTTCTTTTAGATAGGCCTGTTATATTTCATTGCCCGGACATTGAAGAATTTTTAACCACGGAGTGTAATTTGAATTATGATTACAATGAATATTCGCCAGGGCCAAAAGGAAAAACTTGGTCTGAAACGATTACTTTTATTCAAGAGTATATTGCTAACCCTATGAAGGATAGTGAGTGGAGAAAAAAAGTAAGAGAGGCTTTTTATACTGTAGAGAAGAATGACGAAACTAATTCAGAACGTATAGTTGATGAGATTAAAAAACGTTTAAAAATTTAGGAGATGATTTTATGAAGCATCTAGGCATAATTTTTGCTGGCGGAACTGGACAGAGGATGAATGCAGGTGCTATGCCTAAGCAATTTTTGGAATTACATGGAAAACCTATATTGATATATACTCTAGAAAAATTTCAACGACATCCGAAAATTGATGGTATCATATTAGTATGTTTAGATTCATGGATTGATTATTGTAAAGAGTTGCTTGATAGATTTCATATATCTAAAGTTATGAAAATTGTTGCAGGGGGACAGAGTGGTCAAGAGTCTATTTTTAATGGATTACAAACAGCATATTCTATGATTGATGAAAATTGTGTTGTTTTGATACATGATGGTGTTCGTCCATTAATTAATGAGAAGACAATTACAGATAATATATCTACTGTAATACAAAAAGGAAGTGCTATTACAGTAGCACCTGCTATTGAAACTATTGTTGTTAAAAATAGTGAGGGGGTGTTGGGGGATATATTAGATCGATCCCAGTGTCAGGTAGCAAAGGCACCACAGAGTTTTTATTTGAGTGATATTTATAATGCACATTTAAAAGCAAGAGAAGAAAATCGATTTGATTTTATAGATTCTGCTAGTTTGATGAAATATTATAATTGTCGATTATATACGGTAGAAGGCCCTAGTGAAAATATAAAAATCACAACACCAGCTGATTTTTATATTTTTAGAGCTATTCTAGATGCTAGAGAAAATTCGCAGATTATGGGGTTATAATAAATGAATAATCAATTTTTAAACGATTTTAAGCAAATAGATAAAGCTAACTTTTTAGATTTGAAAGAGTTAGATAATAAAACTATTTTTATTACTGGCGCTACAGGTTTGATTGGATATTATTTAACTAGTTATTTAATATATCGTAATAAAGTTTATGGAAGTAATATTAAACTGTTATTATTGGTTAGAGATGAAGTTAAGGCTAAACGACTATTTGATAAGAATATTACTAGAGCTATTAAAGATAAGATTGTGTATGTTGTTGGAGATATTATAGAGATACCAGAGATAGAATATAAAATTGATTTTATTATTCATGGTGCGAGTCCAACTGCAAGTAAATTCTTTATTGAAAAGCCAGTAGAAACCGTGAAAACAGCGGTATTTGGAACTATGAATATTTTAGAGGTGGCAGTTAAGCATCAAGTTGATAGCTGTATTTATCTATCAAGTATGGAGGTTTATGGATCGCCGTCTTCAGAAAAACTTATTTCTGAATACGAAGGAACAACTATTGATACTATGCAAATTAGAAGTTCATATCCAGAAGCTAAACGATTGTGTGAAACGCTATGTAAAAGTTATCAAAGTGAATATGGCATAAAGGTTAAAGTAGTGAGATTATCTCAGACATTTGGTGCTGTTTTTGATTTAAACGATCAGCGTGTATTTATGCTGATAGCAAACTCTATTATCAATAATCAGAATGTTGTATTTAATACAGATGGATTAAGTAAGAGACCTTATTTATATATTTCGGATGCTGTAAGTGCTATATTAACTATTTTATTGCTAGGTGTTGATGGGGAAGCTTATAATGTAGGAAATAAAGATACTTATTGTAGTATTAAGGAGATGGCACAAGTTGCAGTTAAATCACAAAATAGTAATATAGAAATAATTACTAAACAAGAAGAACTATCTAAGTACCCATCAAGGCATAATTTAAATTTGGATATGAAAAAAATAGAGGATTTAGGATGGAGACCAACAAAGAACTTAGCTGAGATGTATGCAATTTTAATTAAATCAATACAAGATTTAAAATGATAGAGGTGATAAGATGAAACATTCGAGCATTCTTGTATTTCCTTGTGGCTCTGAAGTGGGACTTGAGATAAATAAGTCTCTTCAAGACATATCTTTTATTACATTATATGGGGGCGCGAGTGTTCCTGATCATGGTAAATGGGAATATGAAAATTATATTGGCAATATACCTTATATTACTGATACGAATTTTGTTGATAAGTTAAATAAAATTATAGAGAAATATGATATTGATTTTATATTTCCTGCATTAGATTCAGTAGCACTAGTTTTATCCGATTTACGAGATTCCATTAAGGCTACAATTTTGACTTCGAGTAAGGACACGGTTAATATTTGTCGAAGTAAATCTAAGACCTATGAAGCGTTAAAGGGGTGTGATTTTTTACCAGAGATATATAGAAATAGTGTTAATATAGATTTTCCTGTATTTATGAAACCTGCTATTGGTCAAGGAGCTCAAGGTGCAAGACTAATTCATTCTAAAGATGAGTTAGAATTTGAGTTATCACAAACAGTTGAAGAGCAAGTTTTGTGTGAGTATTTACCAGGTATGGAGTATACTGTAGATTGTTTTACAGATATGAATGGTGTACTTAAATATTGTGCACATCGAAGTAGGAATAGAATAAAATCTGGAATTAGTGTAAATTCGCAATTAGAGCCAACTAATTCTAGAGTGAGTGAAATTGCAAATATTATTAATCAAAAACTAAATTTTAAGGGTGCTTGGTTTTTTCAATTAAAGGAAGCTAAAGATGGTCAATTAAAATTAATGGAAGTAGCGACTCGCATAGCAGGAACTATGTGTATTGAAAGGGCACGAGGGGTTAATTTACCTTTGCTGACAGTATTTGATGCACTGGGATATGAGGTAGAAGTATCACCACAATTTGATAAAGTTGAAGTTGATCGGGCTTTGACCAATTGCTATAAATTAAACTTTAAATTTGATGAACTATACATTGATTATGATGATACAGTAATTATCAGAGATAAAGTAAATTTAAAAGTGATTGCTTTATTATATAAATGCGCTGACCAAGATATACCTATTTATTTAATTACTAAACATCATAAAGATATTTTGCAGGAACTAAAAGAACGAAAGATTTCTATTGATTTATTTAAAGAAATTATTCATATAGAGCAAGGCGATGATAAAAGTAAATATATATCACCATCTAAAGATGCTTTGTTTATTGATGATTCTTTTGCTGAAAGAAATAATATTAGTAAAAAACATGGAATTAAGTCTATGGGCGTTGATAATATTGAAGTTTTATTGAATGGAGTGAGACAGTAATGTCTAAAAGCAAGGTAATTAATGTAACATCGTCCTCTATGCCACCTTTTGAAGAATATGTAGATGAAATTAAAGAATTGTGGCAGTCTCGGTGGTTAACAAATTCTGGAATTAAGCATCAGGATTTAGAAAAAAAGTTGAAGTCATATTTTAGTTGTGAAAATATAAAATTTTTTTCAAATGGGCATTTAGCATTAGAAGCTATTTTAAATACTATGCAATTAAAAGGGGAAATTATTACCACTCCATTTACATATGCTTCAACAACTCAAGCTATTGTTAGAACGGGTTCTATTCCTGTATTTTGTGATGTAGAGCCGGAATATTATACAATGGATGTAGGCAAGATTGAAGCTTTAATCACTGAAAAAACAGTAGCTATATTACCAGTTCATGTTTATGGTAATATTTGTAATTATAAGGAAATTGAAAAATTAGCATCTAAATATAATCTAAAAGTAATTTATGATGCAGCACATGCTTTTGGAGTTACTACCAATGATATGTCAGTAGCTAATTTAGGTGATGCAAGCATGTTTAGTTTTCATGCAACTAAAGTATTTCATACTATTGAAGGTGGTTGTATTACATTTAAAGATGAAGAACTCTCAAATAAATTAGATGCATGGAAAATGTTTGGCATGCAAGGTAAAGAGGATGCAGAGTATATTGGCACGAATGCAAAGATGACTGAGTTTCAAGCAGCTATGGGGTTATGTAATTTACGGCATGTTGAAGACGAAATTAACAAACGTAAAAAGATTGTTCAAAGATATCGTTCTAATCTGAGTTCTATAAATGGCATTACATTATGTAAAGAACAAAATGCTGTGAAGTCAAATTATTCATATTTACCAGTTGTATTTGAGAAAAACTTATTTGGCAAAGATAGAAATGAAGTTATTGAGCTATTAGGTAAACATAATATTTTTGCTAGAAAATATTTTTATCCATTAACATCTCAGTTCAGTGTCTATCAAGATTTATTTATGATTCAAAAAACGCCTATTGCCGAAGAAATTTCTAAAAAAATTCTCACTTTACCTTTATATGCAGATTTGGAATTAGACGATGTAGATCGAATTTGTGAGTTAATTTTGAAAGGATAAGATATGAAAGCGATTATTTTAGCTGGCGGTTCAGGAACTCGTTTATATCCTACAACAATTGCAATTTCTAAACAGATGTTACCAATATATGATAAACCTATGATATATTATCCTTTGGCAGTTGTTATGTTGGCAGGTGTTAGAGATATACTAATAATATCAACAAACAGAGATATATCTTGCTTTCAAGAATTATTAGGTGATGGATCTCATTTAGGGCTCAAGATTGAATACGCTATTCAAGAGAAACCTCGTGGCTTAGCAGAAGCTTTTATAATAGGTGAGAAATTTATTGGTAATGATTCTGTAATGTTAGTATTAGGCGATAATATTTTTTATGGTAGTCGTTTGTCTGAGACATTACAAAAGGCCTCTAATTTAAAAACAGGAGCGCTTATATTTGGATATAAAGTACCAAATCCTCAAGATTATGGCATTGTAGAATTTGACTCTGTTGGAAAAGTATTATCTGTTGAAGAAAAACCAAAAAAACCGAAATCTGATTATGCGATTCCAGGTTTATACTTTTATGATAATAAGGTTATTGAATTTGCTAGACAAGTTACACCTTCTAAACGCGGTGAATTAGAAATTACTGCTGTTAATGATTTATATTTACAAGCTGGAGATTTACGTGTGGAATTATTAGGTCGTGGAACAGCTTGGCTTGATACGGGAACTCATGATGGATTATTAGAGGCTAGTAACTTTGTTGCAATTTTTCAGAGACGACAAGGTCTGTATATTTCTTGTGTTGAGGAAATTGCATTTAGAAAAGGTTATATTAACTCTGAGCAATTAAGGAATTTAGCAAATAAGTATTTAAAGACCTCATATGGTAAATATTTAATAAAAGTAGCAAGTGAGACTTTGTAATAGGTATGTTATGAAATTAGATATATTAACAACATTAGCAAAAAATAAATTTTTATTTGATGAACTAGTGAAAAGGGATTTTAAGAAAAAATATAAACGGACAGTTTTAGGTTTTTTCTGGAGTATGTTGTCACCTTTGATGATGTTAGGTGTTATGGCGTTTGTTTTTAATCAGTTCTTTGGAAGAATGATTGAGCATTACGTGCTTTATATATTAGCGGGACAAATTGTTTTTGGATATTTTTCAGAATCTACGAATACAGGAATGACCGCATTGTTAAATAACTCAGAAATATTTAGTAAAATTAATATTCCAAAGTTTCTTTTTGTATTATCTAGAAATATCTCTGCATTGATTAATTTTGGAATGACAGTGTTGATTTTCTTTGTATTTATTTTTGCAACTGGTGTAAGTCCATCTTTTTTGATGTTACTGATAGTTTATCCTATTGTTTGTTTAATTATATTTAATTACGGAATTGGACTTATTCTATCAGCACTGTATATTTTTTTCAGAGATATACAATATTTATATTCTTTGGCTCTGCAAGTGATTATGTATGGTTCAGCTATTTTTTATGATATAAATATGTTAGATTCAGAATATAGAATTGTTTTTTATTTTAATCCGATTTATATTTTTACTACTTTTATACGAGATGTTGCAATTTATGGCAATGTTCCTAGTGCATTAGTCACAATTTTATGTGCGGTATATAGTTTATTGGCCTTATTTATTGGCCTCTTTGTTTACAAGAAATATGATTATAGATTTATTTATTATATATAGTTAGGATATTCGTATGAATACAATTGAAGTTAATGATTTATTAGTAGAATATTTAACTGGTGATATTAAGAGCATAGGTCTTAAAGAATATGTTATGAAAAAATTAAAAGGAACACATGAGATTAAGCATTTTAAAGCTTTAGATGGAGTTTCTTTTGATTTACAACAAGGGGATATGTTAGGAATTATTGGTGGCAATGGTGCAGGTAAATCTACTTTGCTGAAAGTTATTTCGGGGATTATGAAACCGGTTAAAGGCTCTTGCAAAGTAGAGGGGAATATTGCAGCTTTATTAGAACTGGCAAGTGGTTTTGATGGTGATTTGACGGTTAAAGAAAATGCGTATTTACGTGGCGCTATGTTAGGTTATACAAAAGCTTTTATGGATGAAAAATATCGAGAAATAATAGAGTTTGCAGAGTTAGAAGAATTTCAAGAGCGCCTATTTAGGCAACTTTCTTCTGGCATGAAGTCTAGATTAGCGTTTTCTATTGCATGTATGGTAAAGCCGGATATTTTGATATTAGATGAGGTTTTGTCTGTAGGAGATGGCTCATTTAGAATTAAAAGCGAAGCCAAAATGCGAGAGGTTATTTCTGGTGGGGTTACTACCTTATTAGTTTCACATTCGTTAGAACAGATTCAAAGGATGTGTAATAAGGTATTATGGATAGAAAAAGGTAAGCAAATAGCTTTTGGTGATACTGCTGAAATAACTAAAAAATATGCAGAATTTATTGAAGGGAAAAAATAGCTATGAATATTATAGTAACTGGCGGCGCCGGCTTTATTGGATCAAACTTTGTTTTTCATATGATAAATGCATATCCTAACTACCGTATTATTTGTGTGGATAAGTTAACCTATGCAGGGAATTTGTCTACTTTAAAACATGTAATGGATAATCCTAACTTCCGTTTTGTAAAGGCTGATATTTGTGATAGAGAAGCTATTGAGAAACTTTTTATAGAAGAAAAGCCGGATATGGTTGTCAACTTTGCTGCTGAATCTCATGTAGATCGCTCTATCGAAAATCCAGGAATTTTCTTAGAAACCAATATTATGGGGACTGCTGTTCTTATGGATGCATGTCGTAAATTTGGAATAAAGCGCTATCACCAAGTATCTACTGATGAGGTGTATGGCGATTTGCCATTAGATAGACCAGATTTATTCTTTACTGAAGAAACTCCATTGCATACAAGCTCTCCCTATAGTAGCTCTAAAGCAGGTGCTGATTTACTTGTGTTAGCCTATTTTAGGACATACGGTTTACCTGTGACAATTTCTCGTTGTTCTAATAACTATGGGCCATATCATTTTCCTGAAAAATTGATTCCTTTAATGATTGCTAATGCTTTGAATGATAAACCGCTACCAGTTTATGGTGATGGTAAAAACGTTCGGGATTGGTTGTATGTTGAAGACCATTGCAAAGCAATTGATTTAATCATTCACAAGGGGCGTGAAGGGGAAGTATACAATGTTGGCGGTCACAATGAAATGGCTAATATTGATATAGTTAAATTGATTTGTAAGGAATTAGGCAAATCTGAAGACTTAATTACTTATGTAACAGATCGTAAAGGTCATGATATGCGTTATGCTATTGACCCGACAAAAATTCATACTGAGCTAGGTTGGTTACCAGAAACTAAATTTGCTGATGGCATTAAAAAGACCATTCAGTGGTATTTAGATAACCGTGAATGGTGGGAAGACATCATTAGTGGGGAGTATAATAATGTTGTTAAAAGTTAAACCTTATTTAATAATTTTGCATTAAATATGAAGTTTCTTATGTGCTAGGAGTTAATAGTAAGTTATGAATATTTTGTGGGGACTTTTAAGTAAATGGCGCAATGAATTATATGGGATTTCCATACTATGGATTATGTTATTTCATTTAGTGGCAGAAGGAAAAATAGATTTTAAAATAAATAGTGCACTTCATAATATTATTTCTCATGGTAATTATGGTGTGGATATATTTTTGTTTTTAAGTGGAATTAGTCTATATTTTTCATTGCAGAAAAATAGTAATACTATATATTTTTATAAAAAACGGATGGCGCGTTTGTTGAGCCCAGTTTTAATTATAAGTGGTACTTTTTTTGTATGGAGTGATATATATATACAAGGAAAATGGATTCAATTTATAAAGAATATCACGTTTTATTCATTTTGGGTTGAAGGTTTCAGAGGTATATGGTTTATAGCTTTAATTGTGCCGTTATATTTAATCTATCCATTTTTTTTTCGTTTTAATGATTTAAAGGCTAAATCTATTTTAAGATTTATTGAAGTTGGCGGTTTCATTTTCTTTCTTATAGTATTACAACAATTATTTCCATCGGTTTATTATAGAATAGAAATAGCATTGACAAGAATACCTATATTTTTATGTGGAGCGTTAGTTGCATATAAAGTATATTTAAACGTTAGAATGACAAAAGTCGAAAAAGCAATTTTATTTTTGGCATTAATGATTTCAGTATATGGGATATTTACTCCTGGATTTTTTTTGAATTCGAATCAAAATTTTAGGTTTGGTTATTTTTTAGCAGGAATATCATTACCATGGATATTTATATTAATCTTAGAATTTTTTGAGCTAGATAATCTAAATAAGTTTTTTTCGAATATTGGACGTATTTCGTTAGAATTATATGTTATACATGTCTCTATCTATGCGATAGTATTTGGGAGTGCTGTTTGGAAAGGGATAGAATATAAGAGCTACGCCTCAATATTACTTTTTTTTATTTGTATTCTATTAGGATATATTTATGATAAAATTCATCAGAATATAAAGAAATATTTTAAGGGGTATATTATCTTTAAGTAATCCGGAAACTATTTATTATGAGTCCCTATTAACTTTAATAAGATTTAAGATAATAAGATGTAGATTTTACTTAATAAAATCTTATAAGAGAATATATGACAAAATTGTAGATTTTTGTCATATTTTGGAGCGCTAAAGAGATTATGCATTCTTAGGAAGGACATGCAACGCAGTTGTTGTGTGTCCTTTTTTAGTATTAATGAATAAAATCCGATTACGAAATCGTTCAAAGTTTTGTAATCCAAAAGCACAATGTCTTAGTGCTTTTATTTTATTGTGGCAACCGTCTGTAAAGCATTAGAGTACGGTAATATTAGGGTATTAACTAATCTCTTCTCGCAAAACTTTAAATGTCTTTAGTGGTTCTTAAATAACGGTTAGAAACCTCGTTTTTCATTAAATGTACGACCACAAGAGCAGAGGTAACGACGTTAGTAATACAAGAGACGAATAGGTTTTTTATTAACAGTTGTATGACGAATAGTTCGGTTTGTATAGCCTTTAATATGTGTAGTTTTTGAATGACAATGCGAAGAAGTGTGAGGATGCGCGGTAACTTCTACATAAAGTAAATATCTTGAATCGGTTTCTCACATATTATATATATATTTGGTCTTGATTCCTAGTAAATTTCCTATACAATCAAGAGTAGACATATTGAATAAACATCCTTTCATAATGGTTTCAGCGCTTTTATTGTAATGTATTTTATTTAATATGTCTTTTTGTAAAAAAATAGGTGCTAAGAGGAGTCGCAACTTGGGTGTCCTCTTGGCGCAAAAAAATAAATTATAGAATTATAAAAATAAGGAAAGTGATTTGTATTAGTGATTAATACAGAATGCATATGCTGGTCATATTAGTTAATTCAGTATATACTATATTAAGATACCATAAGTGAGTAAGCGGTTTATTATTTTAGGGGAATATATGATAACAGTAGTAATACTAACTAAAAATGAAGAAATGAATATAGTAAAGGCTATCGAAAGTGCTAAAACAATAGCTTCAAGGGTATTAGTTGTTGACTCAGCAAGTGAAGATAAGACCGTGTCGTTAGCTCAATCTGTTGGGGCTAAGGTAGTTATTCGTAGATGGGATAATGATTTTGCAGCACAACGTAATTTTGCCTTAGAGTATGTAAATACAGAGTGGGTATTTTATTTAGATGCTGATGAGAGAATAACTGATGAGTTGGCTGAATCAATAAATAAAGTGATTGGCGAGAATAAGAAGGCACTTTATGAGATTGAGCGGAGAAATAGTGCCTTTGGAAAAGATTTTAAATATGGAGTTTTATCTTCTGATACTGTAAAACGGTTATTTCCTACTCAATTAGCTAAATGGCAAGGAAAAGTTCATGAATCAGTGGTTACAGATTTACCAGTTATAATGCTTGAAGGATATATTAAGCATTATACATATAGAGATTTTGATCAGTATATTCATAAAATGAATATGTATTCTACAATTTGGGCAAGGGATAGTCATAAAAAATCAAAATTATTAAAAGATATAGTATTTAGACCTTTTTTTGCTTTTTTTAAGATGTACATATTGAAATTTGGTTTTTTAGAAGGTTGGTTAGGCTTTGTTTTGTCAATTAATTATAGCGTATATACACTGAATAAATATGCGAAGCTTAGAATGAAACAAAAAGGATAATGAATATGAGTAAAATATCAGTAATTGTTCCTGTCTATAAAGTGGAACAATATTTAAATGAATGTATAGACTCTATACTCAATCAAACATATAAAGATTTAGAGATTATTCTAGTTGATGATGGTTCTCCCGATAATTGTGGAAAAATATGTGATGAATATGTCAAAAAAGATAGTCGAATTAAGGTTATCCATAAAAAAAATGGTGGATTGAGTGATGCTCGTAATGTGGGGATAGATGTAGCAACTGGTGATATTTTAGGATTTGTTGATAGTGACGATTATATTGATCCTAATATGTTTGAAGATATGATTACATATATGGCAGTTAATAATTTAGATGTTGTTTGTGCAGATACATTTATTGTTAGAGGCAGTCATACACGATTTAGACCGCGTTATGGTAAAGATTTAATTTATGATGAAGGTCAAGCAATCAATGAGATTTTAAATGGTAAATTAGATAATGCAACATGGAATAAAATATATAAAAGAAAGGTTATTGGTAATATTAGATTTCCTGTGGGAAGGAAATACGAAGATGTTGCGACTATTTATAAATATATTTATAATGCTAAACGTGTAGGATATATTTCTAAACCTTTCTATTATTATCGTAAGCTAAAGACTTCGATTACAGGCACGTCATTTAATTGTCAGAGCCGATATGATTGCTTTATCGGTTATAGAGAACGATTAGAATTTGCTAAGTTTCATAAATTAGACTCTATAAATGATTGTGAATTATTAGCGCTTGAAACAGCATTAGCAACTTTGACTGTATTTTATGCATGGGATGAAGATAATAGGTCAGAACGCTTTTTAGATGTTTATCATTTTATTGCAAATCATTTAGCAATAAAGAAAATTGATAAATTAAAGTCTAAACATAAGTTTTTATTGTGGAGCTTTAAACATGCTAAAATTTTTCACAAAGTATATGCCAAGTTATCTGGTATTTCTAAGCGAATGTAGAGAGGTTTAAGATATAAATTATGGTTAGTAAAAATGAAATGATGGCTGCGTATTGTTTTGGTATTAGTATGTTTGTATTTAGGCTATCTATAGCATTAGGTAATATATTTTTTGTTTTAGGGATAATTTTTTGCATTAGTATTTTATACCAAAAGAAAAAAAATAATAGTTTAAGGACTCTTTATGAGGATGATAATCTTAAGAAAACATATAAAATATTTGGAGTAATGATGCTTTCTATGGTACCATCCATTATATTTTCTTCGAATTTTACAGTAAGCATTAAAGCAATTTCTGACTTATGGCTATATCGTTCTTTAATGTTTTTTGCAATCCCATTATTTATACGAGATAGAAACTTATTAGAAACGATTTTTATTGCTTTTGTCACGATAGAAGCTATTGAAGGGATTGTAGCAGTTTATCAGGTATTAGTTTTGCAATTACATAGAGGTGTTGGTTTTAATATCACCGTATTGGAATATGCAGGGATATTATTAGTATTATTGCCTGTTATCATAGTTTGTATGATTGATGATAAGGTCGGGCCTTTTTTAAGAAAAAGTTCCATTATTTTATTTCCATTTTTAGTGGCAGGCGCTATTGCTGGTCAGAGTCGAGGATTATGGTTGACAATTTTAGTTGTTAGTCCAATATTAGTCTTTAAGTATGTTATAAAAAATAAAAAATATCTTACTGTGGTAAGTATTATAGTAATAACTATTGTAGGTGGATTTATTAGTACTCCTGAATTGACACAGCGAGTTTATTCAATAACTAATACTACAACAGATCGTTCAAATGCAGATAGAATATTGTTATGGGAGTCTACAGTGGAGATGATTAAAGATCATCCTATTGTTGGTGTAGGGACTGGTAACTGGTATGCTGTGTATGAAACTCAGTATGAAAATGAGGAAGTAACTCAAAAACATCTCAATCATTCTCATAGTAATTATTTACAAATAATATCAGAAACAGGTGTAATAGGAATTCTAGGGTTTTTAGTGTTTAGTATATATATGATTTTTGGAAATTTTATAGACTGGAAACGTTTTGGGAATCCTTATTCGCTTATGTTGTTTGGTGTATGGTTTAGTTTTAGTGCATTTGGTTTTATAGATTATTCAATTGGTTCATCAGCTAATGCTAAAACACTTTGGTATATTACTGGGATATTATTAGCATTGAAGATGAATTGGAATAATAATTTTAAAGAGAAAGAAATAGGTAAAATAGAAGGTTATTAAAGTATAATAAGTGAAACTATTATCATGGTAGATTCTTTATTATTGTTGTGAGATTTACTAATTAATTTACTGATAAGGCAAAGTTTTAGTTTTTGTTAATCTCCTTTAAACTCTCCACCACATCCTCTGTTGTTTTAGCGATATATTTAGCGCCCAGCGCCCTTAGTACATTTTCATCTCTAAATCCCCAAGTGACGGCGATAGGGATTAGTCCAGAGTTTTTAGCAGTAGCTAGATCGACTTCGGAATCACCAATATAGATAGCTTCTTCTGGTGTACTTTGTAATGCTTCAAGGGCTGCTAGTACCATATCTGGTTCTGGCTTGCGTTTACGGTCTGGTGTTTCGCCAATGGCGACGGTAAAGTAATCTTTGAAGTATTGATTATTTAGGGCAGTAACCCCTTCTTGCACTTTATTTGATACGACGGCTAATTTATAGCCGTCGTTTTTTAATGTCTTTAATAATTCATAAATACCAGGATAGGGTGCTGTTTTATCGTTACAATGGTCGGCATAATAGGTTTTGAACTCTTGTAGCATAATTGCTTTTTCATCTTCGCTAATAGGTGGATTCGTTGTAGGGACACTACGGTCTACTAATTTAGCTAAGCCATTGCCAACAAAACTGCGTATTTCATCGTAAGAACGGGTAGGATAGTTATGCTTGGTTAATACGTAATTCATAGTATCCATTAAATCATCTAGAGTATTTAAAATAGTGCCATCGCAATCAAAAATAACAGTTGTATATTGTTTCATGAAATATATCTCCTCTTTTTTTCAAAATTAAGTGTATTTCTTTTAGTATAGGTGAAAAAATGTACACTGTAAACAGAATTTCCTTCATAATTCAATTGAATAAGTATGGCTATTTAGTATATACTTATAAGAGAACATAGGAGGAGTCTTTGATGAGTACGATGGAATTATTGCAGCCTGTAGACAACGCATTTCGTGACTCGTTTGATTTGCGTGGCAACTGGTTTTTTGCCTTTGATAAAACGAAGGATAAAACCTATGAAACTGGTGTAGCACGGCAAATGTCGGTGCCAGTTCCGGCGGCGTTGCAGGATTTATTTGTAAGTCCTGAAGAACGTACCTACTGCGGTACCATGTGGTATGAGCGCAGTGTATTTGTACCAAAACGATGGTTAGGCTCAGATGTATTTTTGCGTTTTGATGGCATTGGCAATCGAGCTGTTGTGTATGTGAACGGCATGGAGGCTGGGCGCCATGAAGGAGCCTTTGTTACCACTGTGTTGAATGTGACACGTCAACTTCGTTATGGTGAAGATAATCGAATTGTTGTAAAAGTAAATAATGAATTGTCTAATTATTCATTACCAGCTGGTCAGGTTATTACGTCACCAAAGGGGCGTCGAGTTAATCAGCCTAATTTTGAATATGAAGCCCCAAGTGGTATTTATGGAAATGTTACTCTATATACAGTGCCTACTACACGATTAACTGATGTGGCGGTGCAAACATTGGAACTTTCTGCTGAGCAGGCAGTTGTTCAATATATGGCACATGTGCAAGGCAATTGTCTTGTGACAGCTACTTTGCGTGATCGCGAAGGGCGTATTGTAGCTACTGGTGTTGGTGGTAATGCAAAACTTGTTGTTGAAAAACCTCATATTTGGTCAATTGGTGAAGGGTATTTATATACCTTAGAATTAGAAGTGAGTCGACTTGGTAAGCAGCATGATATGTATGCTTTGCGTATAGGTATTCGTACTGTATCTATTGAATCTGGCAATGTTAACTTAAATGGAACTGTCATTCGTTTGAAAGGACAGCAGTTTATAGGAACAGGTAATCAGCTCACAGCCAATCCAATTCAAGCTAAACAGCAATTACTTCAAATCTTAGCGACTGGCGGTAACTGTATTTTTAGTAATGGTCAACCATTGGCGCCTGAAGTTTTACAATTGGCTGATGAATGCGGTGTACTGGTAGTGGCTGAAATGCCAGCAGCTGGTTTACAAGCAAAAGATCTACAGGCGGGCGAAGCTAATTTCAGTAAAAGTGATATTAAATCTCGATTGTTAGATACTCATAAAGACACGATAAACTCTTTAATTACCCGTGATAAGAATCATCCATCCATTGTTAGTTGGTCTTTATTATATAATCCATTAACAATGATGAAAGATGATGAGCTTTATTATAAAGAAATTGCAGAGGCTGCGCTTCAAAGTGATTGGGAACACCGTCCGTTAACTTTGACATTTAATCAACCATTAAGTCAGATTTGGGCTGGTAATTTAAATTCGTACTCTTTATTATTACTAAGCACTTGGTCAAATCAATGGCAAATGGATGGGGAAATTTTGCAAAGTTTGATGTATAAAGAATTAGTTGATTGGCAAGCGAAACAACCTGAAAAGGCCATAGTTGTTTTAGTAGGCTCAGACAATCAAGTGGGATACTTCAGTGCAGGTGGCATTGGAACTACAATGGCTTCGTATGTATCGCATAGAGAAGAGTCAGAGAAAGTGAAAGCTATTTTGGATATGCTAAGCTCTATGCCTAATGTGCAGGGGCAATTCTTACAAAATGGAGTAAGAGGATTAGAGGGCGTTGTAGCGGAGCGTTGGAAGTAAGTTTTTTGAAGATGATGAGAGGAGAGAGTATGACATTGAGTCAGCTCTCTCTTTTAATTTAAAATAGTAGTTTGAGAGGGATATTGTGTTAAACAAGAATTTAAAATTAAGTAAAGTAAGTAAAGTAAGTATATATTTTCTTTGTATTATAGCGATTTCATTTGTGTGGCGCTTACTTATAGGGACTCCATTAATAATTAGTAAAGTAGAACTTGGTGGAGCTGTTATAGTATTATATGGACTATTTCTGTTTAAATTTCATAAAAAAATTACCCTTATTAGTATTCTCATATCTTTTGTATTGGCATCTTTAATATTGTTGCGTTTATTTATAGGAGCTTCTTTAGAGACATCTTTTATAAAAGCACATTGGTCAGAAGGATTGATACTTAGTGGTGCGTTATTGCAAATTGTTTTTTTCTCTAAATTAACGAATGGATATTGGAGAAAAGTTCTCGTAAGTATTGTTAGTGTGGCTGTGTTTTTGCTTTTTATACCGGTAACTATTTATT
Source organism: Veillonella intestinalis (assembly GCF_943192895.1). Lineage (NCBI taxonomy): Bacteria > Bacillati > Bacillota > Negativicutes > Veillonellales > Veillonellaceae > Veillonella > Veillonella intestinalis. Next base: position 56,416 of record NZ_CALPCB010000004.1, read on the forward strand.
GGGGATATTGGGCAATTAGTAGCCAGTGGCTTCAAGCTGATATTATCTTAGCTATTTGTCAAACTAATTTGTCAGAGGCTAAAGCTTATTTGGAGTCACAGAGTTTAATAGCTTTGATTACCTGTTTAGGATTATTGTTTTTGGTATTATTTGCTTGTATATATTTTGTGAAAATATTATTTTCGGTAGAAACCATTAATATAAAAGAAAAGCCTAAGATTTGGTGTGCAGGGATTATTATATTATTTCTAGTGTCATTAGGTTTAAGTATTAAGGCGATTAAAGTTTCCGCGCCTTATATGCTATATCAATCAGTAAGGCAATCGTTAGGTGATTATGAGAGATTTAGTGAACTTAGACAGGTACGAGAAAATAAATTAAACTCATTGACTGGTTTGACTATTCAAGAAAAAGATAAGGGTGTTTATGTGCTAGTTATTGGTGAGTCAGAGTCTCGTGATCATATGAGTCTTTATGGATATAATAGAGAAACTACACCATGGTTAAAGGAATTTTCAAAGAATATGAATACGTTAGTATTTGATAATGCATATTCAAACCATACACATACTGTTCAAAGTCTTACTTATGCACTTAGTGAGAAAAATCAATATAATGATATTTCACTAGAACAGGCTAATTCAATTATGGAAATTAGTAAGGCTGTTGGTATAAAAACATATTGGTTAAGTAATCAGGCAAAATATGGTGCGTGGGATACACCTATTGCAGAAATTGGTTCTACAGCTACTACACAAGTGTGGTTAAATGGTAATGGTGGTGAAGAGACTACTACAGTCTATTATGATGATAAACTAATTGAAGAAGTGGCTAGATTAAAGAGTATAGAAAATGGCTTGATTGTTATTCATGTAATGGGGAGTCATGGTTCATATGAAGACCGTTTTCCCGCTACATTTAATAAGTTTTCAGGTAGTAAAGAAGATATTGACTCTTATGATAATAGTATATTGTTTAATGATTATGTGTTATCACAAATTTATAAAGAAATTTCTCAAAATCCAAATTATAAAGCTATGATAATGATGTCTGATCATGGAGAAGATGTAGAGGGGAAGAACGCACATGAGAGTAGTAAATTTACCTATTCTATGGCAAGGATACCATTAATAGTTAATTTTTCAGAGTCTTATATAAACGATAATCAACAGGTAATAAATACGTTAAAAAATCATCAACAAGCATATTGGACAAATGATTTATTGTATGATTTATTATTATCTATATTAGGTATTCAAGGTGCTCCAGTAGTTAATTCTAAATTAGATTTATCATCGCCAGAGTATGATAGAACCTTAGAAAATATTAGAACTCTTCATGGTAAAAAGAAGATAATAGAATAGCAATAAAAAACACTGCTTTTGCAGTGTTTTTTATTTTCTCTCTATTTTATTTTTCTTTTCCTCTAAAAAATTTCCCAATCAGAGGCATTCGTTCGCCGTCGTGACGGTTAAGACCTTTTAAGAGGACCATAATAATTACATAAATAACGCCACCGACCATGGCCGTAAGTGCCATAGCGAAAAATTGGTGTAAGATAGTCGCTAATGGTGGGTAGAGGAAGAACATAGCCACGCCCATGATAATAGCGCTGACAATATTTTTCCATAATAAAGAAAAGTCGAGGAAATAGCCGGTATACTTTTTGATCCAAATTAGATTTAATAGGGCTGCAACGCCGATATCAGCGACGGTTGCGTAAGCAGCACCACTTATGCCTAGCCAAGGAATAGATGTTAAATTCCAGTTTAGAATTACTTTGCAAATCGCAGCTACGCCCATGTTAACAACTGGAATAGTAGGTTTTCCTAAACCTTGTAAAACGCCAGTTGTTACTTGGTGCATCCCTAAAAAGAAAATGGCAATCGCTGTAATTTGTGTAGCTTCAGCGGCACGAGGCGCATTATAGATGATACTTACAACTGGTTCGGCAAGGACATAAAGCATCAATGTAAAAGGCACCGTGGACATGAAGGTAATTCGCATGGCCCCAGCAGTACGATAATATACCCCTTTAGCATCATCAACTGCTTTGGCATTAGAAATAGCAGGTACAATGCTTGTTGCTAAGGCAGCTGTAATAATTGTTGCCAAGTTGATAAGTGGCACAGCCATTCCTGTCAAATAACCGAATAGCTCTGTAGCTTGACTAGTTGAAAAACCAGCAACCTCTAAACGACGAGGTACAATGAATAAGTCTAGATTTGCCACCAATGGCAACATAAGACTCGCTAGTGAAATTGGAATGGCCAGTTTAATAAGTCGTTTTACAATAGAGCCAGATGACTCACCAGGTCCAGCGGGTTGTTTGTGGGCATCTTCTGGCGATTTTGGTAATTTGTAATAGTAGTACATGAGTACGACTAAGGCACCAAAGGCACCAATACCTGCGCCAAGGCTAGCCCCACCAGCGGCAGCGCCTAACCCATAAGGTAATAATAGATAGGCAGCTCCTAGCATGACGACAACGCGAAGCAATTGCTCAATAATTTGGCTCACCGCAGTAGGCGTCATTAATTGCCAGCCTTGTAAATACCCTCGATAGCATGAAATGAGGGTAACAAAGAAAATGGCTGGTGATAAAGCGAGTAAGGCTAAATAGGCACGATCATCAATAATATATCCTGATGAAATGAGCCAATCCGAACCAAACCACATTAAAATACTGAAAAATAGGCCCGTTGCAAATAGGAGATAGAACGAAAGTTTAAATACTTTTTGAGCTCCTTTATAGTCGAAGCGAGCTATTTTTTCAGCTGTTAAAATTGAAATAGCAATCGGAATACCGGCACTAGATAGCTGTAGCGATAAGAGATAAATAGGAAAGGCCATTTGATAAATACCAATCCCTTCACCACCGAGAACGCGCGACAAGAGAATCCAGTTAATACTGCCAATTGCTTTGACTACAAAGCCTGCAATCGTAAGAATAAGCGTGCCTTGTAAAAATCGGTTAACCATTTACTATACTCCCAACTTGATGTTCAGATAGTTTTGAAAAGAAAATAGGACTTATAAAGCCTATCAATAGTTAATTTTAACATAGATTCAGGTACTATGCATTAGTATTTTGAGAAAGAAAGGGGCTTTTTAAGAAAAGTTTACTAAATTTAGTCAAAGCTTTTTTTGAGGAATTCAAGAAAGTATACATATTAGTACATTAGTAAGATAATAAAATAAGAGGCTGAAATCAGTTGCTAGATGCATTTGATTTCAGCCTCTTTAATTATTTTATAGTTATAACAGTTACGCAGTTACTCCTTGATGCTCTTCAGTCGCAGAATTTGTTGTTTCAGCCGTTTGAGCTGTTACGGCTACTACGGTGTCTGCTTCAAAGTGGCGATCTTTGGTATATACTTTTAGTGCAATGGCAATGATTAAGTTAATTACAAAGAGGACACTAAACACATAGAGTGGACCGCTATAGCTATGGGTACTTTCACGAAGAAAAGATACTAAGGTAGGCCCTGCAATACCCGCCATTCCCCAAGCTGTGAGAATACGACCGTGAATAGCGCTTAATTGTTTAGTACCAAATAAATCACTTAAGTAAGCAGGCATACAAGCAAAGCCGCCACCGTAGCAAGTAATAATAGCAAATACTAAAATCTGGAAGATAAAGGCTGTTGTTGTATTAGCAAGGGCCAGAAACGCTAAAATTTCTATGGCAAAGAATAGCATATAGGTGAAAGGTCGACCTAAATAGTCTGACACAGTTGACCAGACGATGCGCCCTAGACCATTGAGAAGGCCAATAATACCCACCATAGAGGCAGCCTCATTGGCAGTCATGCCTACAATTTCTTGAGCCATTGGCGAAGCCACTGCTAGTAAGCCAATGCCACAGGTAATGTTAATGAAGAAAATCCACCATAAAGCAGAGAATTGCCAAGTACGCATTGCTTCATGGGCGTTTAATCCACGGTTTAATACCTGTGTTGTACGATCTGTTAGTTTACGCTCGTTTGTTGTTGATTCGGCATTGTTAGTTCCTATTGTATTAGCTGGTGGTTTTAAATATAGGGAAGAAGCAATCATAACGATAATATAGGTGACACCAAGGATTTGAAAGGTTTCCACTAAGCCATAGTGAGTGGTTAGCCATTGCATTAATGGTCCTGCAATTAATGAAGCAAAGCCAAAACCCATGATAGCCAGACCGGTGGCGAAACCACGGTTGTGAGGAAAGTATTTTACTAAGGTAGATACAGGTGTAATATAACCTACGCCAAGACCGATGCCACCAATGAGACCATAGAAAATATAGAGTAATGTAAGGTTTGCCTCATTAAGTGCATAGGCAGTGCCTAGCATGCCGATACCAAAGAAGATCGTACTAAGAAGACCACTCTTTTTTGGCCCCATTTTTTCAGCAACATTACCTAGTAGACCAGCGGATAGGCCAAGAAATAGAATGGCTAAAGAGAAGGTCCAGGTTGTTTCTTTTAAGGACCATCCCATAGTTGTCATAATGGGGCGGGTTAAAACGCTCCAAGCATAGACACTGCCGATACAAATGTGGATTCCAATGGCTGAAAGAGCAATAAGCCAACGATTACGCATAGAAAATCATCCTTTCTATAATGAAAAGGAGAGCTTGCGATCAATTGACAATGCAAAAGACCGCCTGAGCAATCTCCTGCCCAGACGGTCGGCGTTTCAGCACATACAATACATGTGGTCAATTCCACTAATCCGTCAGCATTATATGTGATTTCTTTTGTTGAAGTCATTATAACGGCTATAGGTCATATGGTCAATCTATAAATTTAGATATTGTGTATGCGTAAAAAATATACCTGTTGCTCTCAAAGGGAAAGCAACAGGTATTTTGCACTATAATAGTAGATTAAGAACAGAACTATAATTATAGATGTGTAATAGTTTAGCTATAATTGTATAGTCTTGCTAATTTTTATAGTTTACCAGAAGAACCAAGTACATTTTTAATTTTATGTTGTACCATGCCTTTAATTGCATCACGAGCTGGTCCTAAGTATTTACGAGGGTCAAATTCGGATGGATTATTAGTTAAGCATTCGCGAATGGAAGCAGTCATAGCTAAGCGAAGGTCAGTATCGATGTTAATTTTACATACGGACATACCCGCTGCTTTGCGAAGCATATCTTCAGGAACACCTTGAGCACCTGGAATATTGCCACCATATTGATTGCATTTATCTACGAATTCAGGCAATACAGTAGAAGCACCATGTAATACGATAGGGAAGTTTGGTAATAATTTACCTACTTTTTCTAAACGTTCAAAGTCAAGATAAGGAGTGCCTTTGAATTTGTAAGCTCCATGGCTAGTCCCGATAGCAATAGCTAATGAATCGACACCAGTGCGTTCAACGAATTCGGCAGCTTGGTCTGGATCTGTAAAGATAGCATCTTTATCGCTTACATTTACATCATCTTCCACCCCAGCTAGACGACCTAATTCACCTTCTACAACGACGCCATGAGCGTGGGCATATTCAACAACTTGTTTAGTTAAGGCTACATTTGTTTCAAAATCATGTTTAGAGCCATCAATCATAACGGAGGTAAAGCCGCCATCAATACAGGATTTGCAAATTTCAAAATCTTCGCCATGATCTAAGTGAAGAGCAATTGGAAGTCCTGTGTCTTCTAAAGCAGCTTCTACTAATTTTACCAAGTAAATGTGTTTAGCGTATTTACGAGCACCAGCAGATACTTGAAGAATTAATGGAGATTGTTCTTCTTTGGCTGCATCAACGATACCTTGTACAATTTCCATATTATTTACGTTAAAGGCGCCAATGGCGTAACCGCCTTCATAGGCTTTTTTAAACATTTCAGTTGTTGAAACTAATGGCATGATAGTTCCTCCTTGTAAAACGGATTTCATAATAACTGATAACAAATGTCATACGTCAAGTTTAGTATAGCAAGAAGAACGGGAAAGGGCTACTATAATTTATGCATAGTTGAGGCTTTAACATACTTTATTTGTCATGTCTTTGGGGCAAAATATGACCCTGAATTAATTTAATCTTTTTTTAAATACTGTAAAATCAAGGGTTCCCATGATGGAGGCAGGTTTGTGTGCAGATGTAATAGCTTTTTTGTCATAGGATGGACAAATTGTAGCCCAATCGCATGGAGGGCTTGTTGTGCTAATAAATCTAAGGAACCGCCATATAAATCATCACCTACGAGGGGATAGCCTAAGTGGGCCATATGAACGCGAATTTGATGTGTTCGACCGGTATGTAATTGAAAGCGAACTAAAGAAAGCCGTTTATTACGCTTTATGCATTGTACATCCGTATGGGCTGCCTTGCCTTGGCTATCACAACAGCGCTCAATAATACTACCAATTTTTCGTGCAATAGGCCAATGAATCGTCGCTAAGGGGGCTGGAAAGTACCCATCACACAGAGCTACATAGGTTTTCTTAATAGGATTAGATAGTTTGGTAAAACTATGTTGAACCACTGCATTTTTAGCAATAATTACAAGTCCTGATGTGTCTTTATCTAAGCGATGGACTGGATGAAACGCAGCATGGGGTTGTTTAGTTTCTCTATAGTAATGAATCAAGGCATTAGCTACAGTATGATAGCGTTCTGATGCGGTTGGGTGCATGAGTAGACCAACCGGCTTATTGATAACTAATAGATGTTCATCTTCATAGACGATGGGAAGTGCATAATCCCAAGGGGTAAAGGCTGTTTCACGGGTTGGCAAATAGAGTTTCACATGATCACCAGGCTGCAATAATGTATGCCAGTTCTGTAAAGTGTGGTTTATATATATGAGGCCTTCAGTTCGTAAGCGTCGCCGCATGGCTTGTGAAACACCAGCTTGGCGCACTAGGTGATTGATGGAAACTCGTGTGGTTAGCGTTGAGTCTATTGGCACGGTTAGTTCTAATAAAGGTGTTCCAAGAGGCATAGGCTCTTTCTTGATTGTATCTGTTTTCGTTGTAAAGTCTAACTTTGAAATTATAAACACCGTCCTTATTTGACTGTAGCAAGGTGGGGTTGGGCCTTTTATCGTTTTAGGATAAAAGCCACAAGCATACCGAATGATTTATTATAGCATATCTGAAATGTGTTTAATAATGGTCTAGTGAGGGTGTATAGTAGATTATGATTAACTATGAGCGAAATTGGTAGTTTCATATGCCCTAACTATAACCAGTAGTTATTATATAAAAGTAGACCGATTACCTCTAAATAGCGTATAATAATAGTATTATCTAATGAATAGAGGAGGCATACATATGGCAAAAGATTGTTCGTTCGATGTAGTGTCGGAAGTGAATATGCAAGAAGTAGATAACGCAGTGAACCAAGCTAAGAAAGAAATTGGTACGCGTTATGATTTCAGAGGGAGTAAGTCTGAAATTAGCTTAGAAGGGGATACCATTAAGGTGCTTTCTGATGATGAATATAAATTAAATGCTGTAATCGATGTAATTAAGGGTAAAATGGTAAAACGTAATGTAGCTCTTAAAAATCTTGATTATGGTAAAGTAGAACCTGCTTCTGGGGCTACTGTACGTCAGGTTATTACGATTAAAAAAGGCATTTCTAAAGAAACTGCTAAAGATGTAGTAAAATTAATTAAAAATATGAAATTAAAAGTTACAGCGCAAATTATGGAAGATCAAGTGCGCGTAACTGGCAAGGACAAAGATTCTTTGCAAGAAGTGATTCAAATGTTAAAACAGCAGGATTTGCCTGTAGAATTGCAATTCGTAAATTTCCGCTCCTAAGTAAGAGCCTCGAAGAGCAGCGATTTATACCGCTGCTCTTTGCCATGATATAAGTTGAAATAGTGAATTTAGCTTTATATCATAGGCGAAAGAGGGCTCCATAGAAGGCACGTTTCATCAAAGGAGGTATGGATGGATGTAGAATCAATGCGAGGCGGTTATACTACTGGCTCGTGTGCTACAGCAGGTATGAAAGCGGCTTTACTCGCTTTATTACAAGAAGAATTTCCTAGCCAAGTGACTGTTATTAATCCACAAGGACAGCCTATTGAGGTGCCAATTAAAGCCGTAGAGGTTCTATCGTCATCGGAAGCTAAGGCTACGGTTATGAAAGATGGTGGTGATGATCCTGATGTTACTCATGGCACTGATGTGGTCACCACTGTGCAGTTAACTACTGATGGACAGTTACAGTTTAAGGCTGGTTTTGGTGTAGGCACTGTTACAAAATCAGGATTGGCTATGCCCCCAGGGGAACCAGCTATTAATCCTGGACCACGAACTATGATGACTACAGTATTTCAGGAATTTTGTACTGAGGGTCAAGGCGTAATAGTTACAGTTTCTGTGCCTGAAGGGGAAATCTTAGCTCGCAAAACTCTTAATAGTACATTAGGTATTGAAGGTGGTATTTCTATTATTGGCACTACAGGTATTGTGAAACCTATGAGTGAAGAAGGATTCAAAAATTCGTTGGTGCCTCAATTAAAGGTTATGAAGGCAGCTGGCTATGAAACAGCGGTTCTTGTACCAGGACGAATTGGTCAAGAATTAGCTCAAAATGTGCTAGGTGTGTCTATTAACCAAATGGCGGAGACGTCCAATTTTATTGGTTTTATGTTAGAACAGGCTGTAAAAATAGGCTTCAAAAAGATTGTGATTATTGGTCATATTGGTAAAATTATAAAACTTGCTTCAGGAAGTTTTCATACCCATAATCGCATGAGTGATGGTCGCATGGAAACTATTGTTGCCTATGCGGCTTTGGAAGGAGCTAGTACAGTAGTAGCTCATGAACTTATGGAATGCCGGACTACGGAAGCGGCCATGCCAATTTTAGCACGGGAGCATTTAGAAGGAGTTTATCAGCTCGTAGCAGATAGAGCTTCTATGCGCTCTGAACGATATATTGCACAAGAAGCGCAAGTAGGCATTATGATTGCAACCTTAGATGGGCAAATTTTGGCAGTAGATGAGACGGCACGACGTATAGGAGGTGAAGAACAATGGCACATACCCTCTACGTTGTAGGCATTGGGCCAGGTAATCCTGAGTATGTCGTACCCCGTGGCCTAACCTTAATTAAGGAAGCTAAGGTATTAGTGGGCAGTGAACGGGCATTGCTTGATTTTGCCCAGACAGAACAGCTTACGTATCCTATTACGGGTAAGTTAAGTGCTTTAGCTGAGTGGATAGATACTCAATTAGCCTTGTCTGATGTAGTTGTTTTAGTTAGTGGTGACACCGGTTATTATAGTTTACTGCCTTATTTAAAAAAGAAGTTTCCCCTAGTGCCTATTGAGGTAGTACCTGGTATTAGTTCTATGACTTTTGCCTTTGCACGGATTGGCGAAGTGTGGCAGGATGCAGATTTATTGAGTTTTCATGGTCGTGTGCCACCAGAAACAGCCTTGCAATATGAAGCTGGTCGTAAGTTAGGTTTTCTAACCGATAAAGAACATAATCCAGCAGCTATTGCACAGAGTTTATTAGACCATGGCTGGCCGGCGGATACGATAGCGTATGCCTGTGAACGACTCAGTTATGAAGATGAGCGTATAGAAAAACAATCCCTAGCGACAATGACGGAATTAGCAGGTTTTTATCATTCTGTATTGATTGTAATTGGGTAAGCAGATTAATATAAAGGAGTATTACATGCGTCATTTTTTTGGTATTGACGATGAAGAATTTATTCGTGGCGACGTGCCCATGACGAAGCGTGAAATTCGCATGGCCGTTCTTAATGAAGCTCGTGTACAAGAAGGTAGCCAAGTCTTAGATGTAGGTGCTGGGACAGGTTCGATTTCCATTGAGGCTGCTTTGGGTGCCCCAAAAGGTCATGTATATGCTATTGAACGTTTCACCAAAGGGGTAGAGCTTATAAAAGAAAACATGGCTAAGTTTAATGTGACAAATATGACTGTCATTGAAGCCAAGGCACCGGAAGGAATGGCTGATTTACCCGCTTTAGATGCTATCATTATTGGTGGCAGTGCTGGTGGTATGGATGCTATTTTAGATGAGTCAGAGCGTCTTTTAAAACCAGGTGGCCGTTTGGTAGTGACTGCGGTTACTATGGAAACAGGTTATACGATTTTAAAAGCGTTGAAAGATAGACCTTTTACCTACGAAGGGTATCAAATGCAGATTAATCGGTTCCGCAAAGCAGGACCGTATCATATGCTCAATCCATTGAGTCCTATTTTTATTGTTACAGCTATTAAACAAGCTGAAGTGTAGGAGGTATAGTTGGTAGTATGAGTACAGTAGAAACTGCACAAGCAGTTACACAAGAACAGTCCTCGCAAATCGCGCCAGTAGTGCATTTTGTAGGGGCTGGCCCAGGGGATCCAGAATTAATTACGCGCAAAGGGTATCGCTTAGTAAGTGAAGCGGACATTGTTATTTATGCAGGATCTTTGGTAAATCCAGATATTTTAGCAGCTTGTAAAAAAGGTTGTGAAATTCATAATAGTGCGACTATGAATTTGGATGAAGTCATTGAAGTAATGAAACGAGGGGCTAGTGAAGGTAAGGCGATTGTTCGTTTACATACGGGTGACCCAGCCATTTATGGCGCCATCCAAGAGCAAATGGATCGCCTTAAAGAGTTAGATATTACCTATGCTGTAGTACCTGGCGTTAGCTCCTTCTTGGCTACGGCGGCAGCTTTAAAGCAGGAATATACACTACCTAATGTATCTCAAACGGTTATTATTACGCGCATGGAAGGGCGTACACCAATGCCGCCAAAAGAAAAGTTAGGCATGTTAGCAGCTCATGAAGCAACTATGTGTATTTTCCTTAGCGTACAGATGATTGACCGTGTGGTAGAAGAATTAGTAAAGGGTGGTTATAGCCCTAAAACACCAGTAGCTATCGTGGTAAAAGCTTCTTGGCCAGATCAGCGTATTATTCGTGGTACCTTAGAAACCATTGCTGATATTGTAAGTCAAGAAGGGGTATTACGTCAGGCTATGATTGTGGTAAGTAAAGTGTTAGATAGTGATTATGAATTATCTAAACTATATGACAAAGGATTTAGCCACATGTACCGTAGCGCTAAAGACTGAGGTGATACTATGAATAGTTTGCGCACCGCGATTATATCGGTAACGACGCATGGTGCGAAGTTAGGTCAGGCCTTGCGTACTCATTTACTAAGTACGGCAGCTGAAACGAATTCAGAAGTAGTTTGCTTTGAAAAAGAAGGGCGTATTAGTGGTGCTAAAGCTACTACCTTTGCTTCCATGAAACCTCATGTGGAAACTTGGTTTACGACATATGACCGGTTGCTTTTTATTATGGCCACAGGCATTGTAGTACGTATGATTGCTCCTTATATTAAGCATAAATCGGAAGATCCAGCCGTAGTCGTTATGGATGAACAAGGGCAATTTGCTATTAGTCTTTTGTCCGGTCATTTAGGTGGGGCGAATGAATGGACTGCAGAAATTGCCGACGTTGTGGGCGCTACGCCTGTGATTACAACGGCTACTGATGTTAATGGTATTCCGGCTCCTGATGTATTAGCTCGTAAACTACAGTGTAAGGTAGATAATTTTACTGCATTAAAAGAAGTTAATGCTGCGTTAGTGGCTCGTGAAACAGTACCGTATTATATTGATGATACTTTGTATTTTTTACATCATTATGAAGCGGTGGCGAAGTTACAAGGGATTGAATTAATTCGGTTTAATCCACATACCGTAACAGGGAAGGCTTTATTAGAAACTGGTGGGATAGAGGCACCACGAGTGATTATCACTGATTTAATATTGCCAACAGGTCCTAGAACTTTAGTATTAAGACCACCAACTATGGTAGTGGGGATCGGCTGTCGGCGAGATACGTCAAAAGAACTAATTTTAACGGCTATTTCAGAGTCTTTAGCTCACGTGAATCGCTCACCTAAAAGTGTAGCGAGCGCAGCTTCGGTTATTGTAAAGGCCGACGAAGTTGGTTTATTAGCAGCAGTTAAAGAATTACAGTGGCCCATTCACTTTTTTACACAAGAAGAAATGGCCCCATTTATAGAACAGAGGCATTTAGAAGAATCTAATTTTGTTAAAGAAACGATAGGAGTAGGCAACGTATGCGAAACAACAGCACTATTACAGGCCAAGAGCCAAACATTATTACAAACGAAAACGGTGTATCCACGAACAACGGTAGCCATTGCACAGGTACAATCAAAGTAATTGGGATTGGTCCTGGTAATGAAGAATTTATGACACCACAAGCGAAAGAAGCCATTTTAGCGGCAGACCGCGTAGTTGGTTATTTGACATATCTTGATTTGATTGCTGATTTGATTAAAGATAAAGAAAAAGTAGGCACTGCTATGATGCAGGAAGTAGATCGTTGTCAGCAAGCTGTGGATTTAGCCATTGAAGGTCATAAAGTAGTGGTTATTTCTAGTGGTGATTCTGGTATTTATGGCATGGCTGGACTTGTTATGGAATTGGCTAATAAAGTGCCAGCACAGCAACGTCCAGATGTAGAAATTATTCCTGGCTTGAGCGCCGTAAATGTAGCCGCCGCTGTGTTAGGGGCTCCTTTAATGCATGACTTTGCCGTTATTTCTTTGAGTGATTTAATGACTCCATGGGATTTGATCAAAAAGCGTGCTGATTTAAGTGCTGAAGGGGATATGGTTATTGCCTTATATAATCCACGCAGTAAAAAACGGGTTACTCATTTAGATGAAGTTCGTGAATTAGTATTGAAGCATCGCGATCCAAAAACGCCAGTTGGGATTGTTCAAAAAGCGGGCCGTCCTGGTCAACATATGGTGATTTCTGATTTAGCGAATTTCACTAAAGAAGAAATTGATATGCAGACCTTAGTTATTATCGGCAACAGCCAAACGTATGTAGAAAATGGTCGTATGATTACGCCTCGAGGCTACAAATTATGATTTGGGTTATTGCGGGCACATTAGATGGCCGCAATTTAGCTGTAACAGTTCGTGAAACAACAGGACAACCTGTATTTGTATCTGTAGTTAGTCAGTATGGGGCTCAGCTTGCGGCTCATGAAGGCATTGAAGTGCATACAGGCAGGCTCGATACAGACGCTATGAAAGAGATTATTGCCAATAAAGAGATTAGTTTACTTATTGATGCTAGTCATCCCTATGCAGCTGTGGTAACGGCTACGGCACGGGCGGCAGCAGCCGATATGAAAATTCCGTTTTTGCGCTTTGAACGGAAGGAAGTGCCACTGCCCGTTTATGATAAATTGCACCATGTTAGCAATGAAGTGGAAGCGGCTCAATTAGCAGGTACTTTAGCGAAATCATTACATAACCGAGTGTATTTGACTACTGGTAGTAAGACTATGCATATCTTTGCTAAGGCAGAGGCTTTGGCAAATGTGGATGTGTGGACGCGTGTCTTGCCTACGGCTGAAGTATTGGCTATGATGGAAGACTTAGGTGTTTCACCAAAGCGAATTATTGCTATGCAAGGCCCTTTCAGCTATGATATGAATCGTATAATGTTTGCAGACACACAGGCTGATGTAGTAGTGATGAAAAACTCTGGTTTGGTTGGTGGTTCTGACACGAAATTGCAAGCAGCTATTGATTTAGGTTTACATATTATTGTTATTGATCGTCCCGAGCCTGCTAAAGGGGCTATGACCATTTCCACGGCTCGGGAATTCTGTGATTTATGGGAGGACAAGAAAAGTGGAATTCATTAAAAATCCAAAAGCTATTGAAGATAAAAGTATGGAAATTATTTATCCTTATGTAAAGGATTTAAATTTGACTGACGATGAAGTGCGTGTGTATTCTCGCACTATTCATGCCTCTGGTGATGTGGAATATGCTCAATTAGTACGCACTAGCCCTGATGCGGTAAAAAAGGGGATTGAAGCCTTACAAAATGGCGCTCATGTATGCTGTGACGTTGAAATGGTGCGCACCGGTATTAATAAACCAGCGTTAGCTTTGCGTGGTAGTGAAGTTCATTGCTTAATTAAAGATGAAAAAGTAGCTGCTTTAGCTAAAGAATTAGGGGTAACTCGTTCAATTGCTGCTATGCGCACTTTTGGTAAAGAATTAGACGGGCAGATTGTAGCCATTGGTAATGCACCAACTGCTTTATATGAAGTGCTTCGTTTAGCGCTTGAAGAAGGTGTTAAACCAGCCCTTATTATCGGCATTCCTGTAGGTTTTGTAGGGGCTGCTGAATCTAAAGATTATTTAATGGAAGTATCGCCAGTACCATATATTACGGTAAAAGGGAATAAAGGTGGTAGTCCTATTGCGGCTTCTGTGGTTAATGCTCTTTTATATACGGGCGTAAATCGTGATGGTATGTTATTTGTACAAGGAAACGAGTCGAAACAACATGACTAAGGAGCTTGAATCAGCCCAAGCTATGCAGCGCAATGTAAAACGTAGTTTATGGGTGCTCGGCTTTTTAATACTAGCTCTCATTGCTATGATTGTGTCCTTAATATTTGGTTCTGCTGATATTACTTTGACCAAAATTTGGCACACCTTATGGAGTTCTGAACTAATAGACACACAGGATATGGTCATATGGAATATTCGCTTGCCACGCAATATTGTAGCGGCTTTAGTAGGGGCTAATTTAGCCGTTGCTGGGGCTATTTTACAAGCTGTTATGAAAAACCCGTTAGCAGACCCACAAATTGTCGGTGTATCATCGGGCGCTGGCTTGGCAGGGGTTATCATTTTAATCCTTTTTCCAAGTTGGGAATATTTAGTCCCTTTAGTTGCTTTTGTCGGCGCTTTAGGCGCTGCTCTTATGGTGTACGCCTTAGCGTGGAAAAATGGGATACGACCAACTCGTATTATTTTAGCGGGGGTAGCGGTAGCCGCCTTTTTAGGGTCTGGTATTTCCGCCTTACTCGTGTTCTATGGTGATCGCGTGCAAGGAGCTTTACTCTGGATGGTAGGGGGCTTATCGGCTCGTAGTTGGCCGCAAGTATATTTGCTAGCCCCCTATACTCTCATAGGCCTTATTATTGCTTTTTTAGGATCTCAGCGTTTAACAATTTTAAGCTTGGGGGATGAAACTGCTAAAGGCTTAGGGTTACCAGTAGAACAAACTCGTTTTACAATGACTGCGGTAGCTGCTTTTTTAGCGGCCAGTGCGGTAAGTGTGGCGGGACTTATTGGCTTTGTGGGGCTTGTAATTCCTCATATTGCAAGGATGATTATTGGTACGGATTATAAGTTTTTACTGCCTGGTTCAGCCTGTTTAGGGGCGGCGGTGCTTGTTATCAGTGATACATTAGGGCGGGTACTATTTAGTCCTGTAGAAGTGCCGGTAGGTATTATTATGGCCTTCTTTGGGGCGCCGTTCTTCTTGTACTTATTGCGGAGGGATGCGTAATGGATGCAATTACTGTGCAGAACTTAGCGGTCTCCTTTGAGCAAAAAGAGGTGCTATTAGATATTTCTTGGTCTGTGCCTACTGGCGCAATTACTACTTTAATTGGGCCAAATGGTTGTGGCAAAAGTACGCTGTTAAAATGCATTACTGGTAGTGTGAAACCAAAGCAGGGAACGATTGCTATTGGAGAGCGATTGACAAGCGATTATTCGGCTCGTCAATTAGCGCAGCAAATGGCCTTTTTGCCACAGTCCCCTGAAGTACCTAAAGATATGGTCGTAGAAGAACTCATCTATTGTGGGCGCTTCCCACATCAGAATTGGTGGCGAAATACGGCTGGAGAAGATCGTAAAGCCGTAGAAGATGCTATGGCGGTAACTAAGACAACGCATTTACGTCATCAACGGGTATCGTCTTTGTCTGGTGGGGAACGGCAAAGGGTTTGGATTGCTATGGCGTTAGCGCAAGAACCAGAGATTTTGCTATTAGACGAACCAACAACGTATTTAGATATTAATCATCAGTTTGAAGTGATGGAATTATTGCGTCGTTTAAATCGGGAACAAGGATTAACGGTTGTGATGGTTCTTCATGAGTTGAATCAAGCGGCTCGTTACTCTGATCAAATTGCCGTGCTTCATAAAGGGCATTTGGCAGCAGTAGGAGCACCAAAAGATGTAATGACTACAGATTTATTACAAACTGTATTTGCTGTTGAGGCTACAATTGAAGAAGGGCCTGAAGCAAGTCCTTATATTAAGATTGAAGGCTTGTTATAAAGGTAGCTCATAAAAAGGGGCTGTAACAAATGCGGATATGTCCGACATTGTTACAGCCCTTTTTTGTTAGCCTTATAAGGTATAGTATCCTTATTATTTTATTATATTTTCCCGTGTTAGAAGGTTACAGTAATACCATAGGCCATATTGGCTAATTCTGCCATAGCCTCCGGTGTATGTAAGCCTGGATTTAACAAGAATAAATTAGATGGTAAATAAAATACTTTGCCATTTTTTACTGCTTTTAGATTTTGCCAAGCCGGATTATTTGTCATTTCCTTTTCCATCGTTTTAGTGATGTCCTCTTTTTTACCCATGGTAGAGATAAAAATAATATCTGGATCATCAGCTGCTAAGGTTTCTAGTGAATAAGGAATGGTTTTAGCCGATTTGTCAAAATCACCATGTTGTAAGACTACATTAGTCATACCTAATTCCTTGACCATGGCAGCTGTTACAGCTAGTTCAGTTTCAGCCGTAACGGCTTTGCCCGTAGCTCGTAAAACAGCTACTCGTGCTGGCGTTAACGTTTTTACAGCACTCTTTACTTTTTCAATATTAGCATTGTATTGAGAAACTACCTCTTTAGCTTTGTCTTCATGATGAGTTAGTTCACCTAAGAAGAGGAGTAGCGGCACATTGTCTTTAATGCCATCATAGCTTACTAAGATGTGTGGTAGTTTATTACTTTGCAATTGACTTTCATATTTGCCATGCTGATTGCTAAGACCTATTACTAAGTCTGGTTTTAAACTTAGTAATTCCTCCATATTGATATTGGCTGTTTGCCCTAGTGAAGGGAGAGCTTTTAATTCATCGGAGAGGGCATCGCTTGAATCTACGCGACTAATGGATTTGCCATCAATGGCATCAAGAAAGTTAAGTAAAGAGTTGGCTAAGGTAGCAATCCGTTGTGGATTTGCTGGTACGGTATAACTTTGATCCTTATAAGTAATCGTACGGGTTTCGCCGCTCTTAGTAGAGTCTGTTTTACTACAGCCTACTAAGACTGTCATGGCTACAAGCAGTGATGTTAATATAAGGAAAATTCGAGTTACTGATTTCATAGAGTTTTTACCTTATTTGGCATCTTCTTTTTGTAGTGCTTCCCAAGCTTCTTGGGCATGCGCGGCAAAGAGATCACGGACTTTTTGGTTTTCACCAAGGCCATGAATGTAAGTATCTACTTTGAAACCATCAGCTTGGAGAATTGATTTATGGGAATCTGGTTCATCCCCAGCCATATCATTATTAGCATGATCGCCAGCTACCATCATAAATGGCATTAAGGTTACATGGTTAACACCTTTAGCTTTTAATTGAGGCACAATATCCTCAAGGCTTGGCCAACCTTCTACAGTATAAATGTAGGCATTTTTAAGGCCTGCTGAATCGAGGCGGTCTTGGATTACGGCATAGTAAGCATTGGATGGATCTGGCGTACCATGAGCCATAATCAATACGGCATCTTTATCACCTGTTTTAGGGAATTGAGTAGCTACCGCTTCCACTGTTTTAGCAATGTCATCGGTTTGACCTTCTTGGCCCATCCAGTACATGAGTGGAGTACCAAAGGTCATTTTTTTGAAATTATGTTTATATTGGTTGTAAACGCCTGTTTTATATTTATATTCAATGCCTGGGATTATATCTAAAGTAGTTAAAGCTACACGTGTATACCCCTCCGCTTTTAATTGATCTAATGCTTCTTCAGGAGTAGGGTAGGTAATGCCTTCATTTGCTTTGATGCGGTCGATAATAATATGAGAAGTGAAAGCAGTAACTACTTTTACACCAGGATGTTGAGCTTTGATTTCATTGATAGTAGCATCAATTGTTTTAGCTCGAGTATCTTTGAAAGTAGTACCAAAACTCATTACTACGATAGCATCTTTGTTAGGAGCTTTGGCAAGTTCTGCATTATCCGTATTATAAGTGCGAACACCGATTTCGGTAGCTTCTAATAGAGCTGGTGTGGCAGTTTTTACTTCATCGCTCAATTGGTACGCTGCTTCTGTTTGTGCACCAAGGAAGCCAAAGCCTGTTAAAGCGGCTACTGCTAGTGTGGTAGCTAATGTTTTTTTGAAAAATTGTTTGCTCATTTCATTCACTCCTCGTGATAAAAAATGGAAAATAAAATAAATAATAAATACAAAAATAACCTCCCCTTAGTAAGGGAGGTTGTAAGCAATACACTAGAATTGCTAGGCACATGACGGTTGACATATTCTACTAAGTAGCTAGCTTCTAGAAACTAACTATATGAATATGTGGTACTACTAGTCAGTGTATAGTACAGATAGTGACATCGATTAACCTCGCCATCGCTCGTGGGTTATAGGTTATCCAACAAGGCAGGTCTTCTGGCTCAAGTTCCTCGCAACAATCACCTTCCCAGAGTGTTTCCAGTGGCTTATCGATTCTGCTCCCTCTTACAGCGGCGGGACCGCGGCAGCTTTTACTGCTCTTTCCTATTAAGTCATTCACCTTGTAGGTCATATTCATTTTGTAATCATGATAGCAAAATAGATGTCCACTGTCAATGCAGTACTGGGTAGGGTATAAGGACTAGTAGTGACTTTGATATTTAGCCTGACGGTGATTGCAAGAGGCTTGGGAGCTCTTAGTAATCAAAGAGAACTATAGAAATTTGTGCATACAAGGTATGATAATTTGTTATTTGTGGCGGTTACTGTGCTTTTGCCATAGGCAAAGTAAGGAAAGTTTGGTACTATGGAGAAGTAGGTATTAATGTATATAAATAAAGGAGGTCCGACTATGGATCAATTTATGAATGGTGCAGGTCCTAATGAAGTATCTAAGTCTGTGTATGAAGTCACCTTTACACCCGTGTTAGAACGGCCTGAGTATCAAGGCGAACCAATTCATTCAAAACTGTTAGCTTTGCAAGAAGCTATGGGTGAAGAGGACTTTAATGAATATATTAATAGTTTATTGCGAATTACCTATAATGGTCGCCAGTTGTGGTTGATTACGAAAAGTGAACGGAAACGGACATTAATTGAAGGTAAATATTTGAAAACGATTGCTGAAATATTTGAAGTAGCAGCACCAAGAGTATTTTCGCAACCATAATGGTTATCAATTATATAAGAAGCAATATAGGCTTTTAGTACTAAATAATGTATAGTTACTATACATTATTGAATAAAAATTCTTAAAAATTAAATTGTCTATTTTTAATAGAATTTATTTGTTAGGACCGTAGCAAATAAGGTATCTATTAAATTGATTAATAAAATACCTGTTTTTGAGAGTGAAGCTTTGTTGGCTAAGAAGGCGATAAAACATCTTTATATCGATAAAAATAAAACTGGAACGACATAAATAGATATAGAAAGTGAAAATGAAATTAAATATTTAATTTCTCACTGATATTCATTGATAAATTATAAAATGAGAAAAATTCTCATTGACTAAAAACTAAATCTAACGTATCATTATACCAACAAATAAAGTGTGACATGTATTTTGAATATTTTCGATTATGTAAAATATGACAAATTTCAGTCTGATTTTAGAGTAGACATCATTACGATGGTGTGTAGGTATTCTTGATATCGGAGGATTTATAAATGAGTACAAAGGGTATTATTTTAGCCACATTTGGGTCTATTTATGGTGAAGCAGTAGAAAAATCAGTAGGCATTATGGAAGCTAAAATAAAAAAAGCCTATCCTGATTCAGTAATTCGTCGTGTATTTTTAGCAGATGCTTTAATCGAGAAGTGGAACGAAAAATATAAGAATCCCGTACAGTCTTTAGAAGATGTGTTAACTGATTTTAAAAACACAGATGTACGAGATGTTTTTGTATTGCCTTTCGCGTTAGTTGCTGATCAATGTTATCAAAAGATGCGCAAAGCGATTGCCACGTTTACTTATAATTGTGACCGCAATGTAATGCGCATTCACGTAGGGAAGCCATTGCTCAGCTCTTTAGGAGTAAAAAATTATGCGGATGATTATGTAGCCACCATTGATGCGATTATGAAGCATGTGAATATTCGCGCTCTAAATAAGTCTATTTTATTAATGGCAAATGGACAGAATCAATTAGAATTTAGTGCTTTGCAATTAAAATGTTTATATGGTAATGGCCAAAATGTAGCTGTTTTTACTTCCAATGGTTTTCCTAATTTTAAACAGGCTTTAACCTTATTAGAACGCTTAGATCATAAGGAAGTATTAGTGGTGCCATTAGCTCTCATTGGATCAGAACATTTAATGGATTTCCTTGGTGGTGATCGTTCTGACTCCGTAGCGACCTTATTAACCGAAGAAGGGTATGGAGTTACTATATGGAATGAAGGGCTAGGGGAAAATCCATTTATCCAAGATTTATTCTTAAAACATTTAGCACAATCAATTCGTATGATTGAACGTAAACAACAAGCAAGTCAATCAAATAAGGACGCAGGATGGCCTTCGTTGCGGGGGGAGAGTCGTGAAGCCTTAGTTGTTTAGTCAATTAGCAAGACATATAGTACATAAATAGCGGTCCTCAGAGGAGGACCGTTTTTGTCACATAGGAGGGTGTATGAAACAAGCTATTTTAGTAGTAGCCTTTGGCACGACGGTTGAATCAGCCCGTCAAAATCAAATTAATCCTGTCGTGGAATTTATTAAAAAGCAATATAAAGAGCATGAAGTACGCTTGGCGTTTACCTCACGTATTATTGTTAAGCGTTTACGGGAACGAGGCGAAACAATTGATACCGAACAAAGTGCTATTGAAGATTTAATCCATCAAGGCTATGAGTCTATTGTAGTGCAACCATTACATCTAATTGGTGGTGAAGAATTTGATAAATTAAAACAGAATATTTTGGCCTATCAAGGGCAGGGTTCTTTGCAACATATTGCAATAGGCCGTCCATTATTATACTTCTTAGGTCAAGAAGAGCGACCAGATGATTATGAGGCTTTGATTGAACAATTTATTGATACATTACAAATCCCTAAAGAAGAAGGTCTATTATTGGTTGGCCATGGTGGCATGAGTGTAGGCAATGCCTCTTATAGTGCGTTGCAATTAAAATTATTCCGCAAAGGCTATTATAATGTGCGTATCATAACCTTAGAATGTTTTCCAGAATTAGAAGATATGGCGATGCCTTGGGAGTGGGTAGATAGTAAACGACCTGGTCGAATTCATGTTCATCCTCTTCTGCTAGTAGCTGGTGATCATGCCCTTAATGATATTTTTGGTGATGAGGAAGATAGCGTGCAAACGTCCTTAGAAGCTGCTGGTTATGAAGTAGTACGTCATATGAAAGGGCTCGGTGAATATCGGGCAGTGCAGCAATTATATGTAGAGCACTTGGCTGATGCTATGGCTGGGCGCTATGAGGGGCGCGTTTCCCATAGACCAGCTATTCCTAATATAAAATAAAATCATTATTTCCGCAGAATTAATACTTGCCCGATTGTAGGCTTAACGCATACAATAATAAGGTATGTATTCAATATAAAGTATATGAACAGATAGGAGCGTAACCATGAAAGGTAAATTGTACGGTATTGGTGTAGGACCTGGAGATCCAGAATTAATGACTGTGAAAGCAGCGCGTATTGTAGGTGAAGCAGATATTATTATTACACCTAAAACAGAAAAGAAAGACGGATCTGTAGCGCTTAATATTGCTAAACCATATATTCAGGCTCACACTGAAATTGTGCCAGTGGTATTTCCTATGGTGCTTGATGATGATGCACAAGCTGCTGGTTGGGAAGAAGCTCGAAAAGTTATTTTAGGTTATTTAGAAGCTGGTAAAAATGTAGTCTTCTTAACGTTAGGGGATCCTATGTTCTACAGCACATATATGTATGTATATCGTTTGATTGAAAACACAGGTTTTGAAATTGAAACAATCCCAGGGGTGACTGCGTTCTGTGCTATTGGCTCGCATTTAGGGTATCCTATTGTAGAAAAAGAAGAAGTGCTTGCTATTGTACCAGCTACAGCTCCTAAGGAAAAAATTGATAAAGTATTAGCAGTGGCTGATGATGCTGTTATTATGAAGGTATACCGTAATTTCCACGAAGTACAAGAAACGCTTAAAAAACATAATATGGCTGATGATGCTGTTATGATTAGTCGCGTTGGTCTTGATGGTGAAGAAGTATATCGTGGCCTTGATACACTACCAGCTGATTTGAAATTAAATTATTTATCCACTGTATTGGCTAAGCGTAAGGATCGCTAAGACTATGAAATCATATGCTATTCCGAGAGTTGTCATCGCTGGTACAAATTCTGGTGTTGGCAAAACAACGATTGTAGCGGGGTTGTTGGCTGCATTTTATGAACAAGGTAAAAAAGTACAAGCCTTTAAAGTAGGCCCTGACTATATTGATCCAGGGTTTCATAAATTAGCTAGTGGTCGAGATTGTTATAATTTAGATACTTGGCTAGTACCACCACAGAAGATGAAACCATTTTTTGCTGACATGGCAGGAGATGCAGAGTTAGCTATCATTGAAGGCGTAATGGGGCTGTATGATGGAGGCCGTGAAGGCGTTAGCTCGACTGCGGAAATTGCTAAATCATTAGAGGCACCTGTTATTTTAGTGATTGATTGTAAAGCGATGGGTGAAAGTGCAGCGGCGATTGCTAAAGGGTTTAAAGAATATGACCCTACTGTTAATTTAGCCGGTGTATTATTGAATCGCATCGGTTCGGATAATCATGAGCATATGATTCGTGTTGCTATGGCGCGTTTGGGTATTCCTGTGATTGGTGTTATTCGTCGTGATGAACGGATGCATTCACCGGAGCGGCATTTGGGGCTTACCCCTGTTACGGAAGTGAATCCTCAAACGGCCTTAGATACTATTCGTGAAGCGATTAAGCAAAGTGTTGATTTAAGTGCTTTAGTTAAATTGGCAGAAGCAGCTCCAGCTGTTATGGTGCCTGAAATAGTGGCTAAAGCAAGTGCAGAACCAAAGGTGCGTATTGGAGTCGCTTATGATGAAGCATTCTCCTTTTACTATCCTGCGAGTTTGCAGGCCTTAGCCGATGAAGGGGCTGATTTAGTATATTTTAGTCCTCTTACCGATACGGAGTTGCCATCAGTAGATGCCGTATTATTTGGCGGTGGTTTCCCTGAAATGTTTTTGACTCAATTAAGTGAAAATCAGTCTATGTTGCATTCTATTCGTGAAGCGGTTGCTTCGGGTATGCCTATTTATGCAGAATGTGGCGGCTTAATGTATTTATGTGAAGCTGTTACTGACTTTGAAGGTAATGTACGGCCTATGGTAGGTTTAGTACCAGCACAATGTGTTATGCAGGCTAAACTACAAAAAGTTGGTTATGTAACGGCAACAGCTCTACAGGATACGCTGTTAGCTCCTAAAGGCAGTAGTCTAAGAGGTCATGAATTCCACTTTTCTACCATGGAGCCTGTAGAGCCTATGACAGTTGATACATTCCCGTGGGCGTTTCATTTTGAAGGTGGCCGTAAAGGGCAAACTTATAATGGTGGTTATAGTCATGGCAATATTTTAGCTACTTACTTACATTTGAACTTTGCCGGCAATGAGTCAGCGGCCGCACAATTTATTGCTAAGGCGCGTGCCTATCGTGCTAAGGAGGCGTAAGGATGACCACAGTAGATACGAAAACATCGGTTGATGGCGAGGAGCGTGTTGTTACGCCATCCCAAAGGGGCTTAATCTTAGTTAATACAGGGAATGGTAAGGGTAAAACAACAGCGGCCTTAGGTGTAGCACTCCGCGCAGTTGGTAATGGCTTACGAGTTCTTATTTTGCAATTCATAAAAGGTGGTTCTACCTATGGCGAATTGAAAGGCATCAAAGCATTGCAAGCAGCTGGTTTACCTATTGAAATTCGTCCTATGGGGAAAGGTTTTATTTTCCACAATAAAGAAACTTCAGAAGCTGATTTGATAGCTCATAAGGCGGCTGCTAAAGATGCTTGGCAAATGTTAACGGATGAAGTTATGTCTGACAATTGGGATTTAGTCATTTTAGATGAAATTAATTACGCCATTAAATTTGGTCTATTGCCGGTAGAACAAGTAGTTACGTTGTTGGAAGCAAAGCCGACCCGTTTGCATATGGTCTTAACTGGGCGCGATGCTAAGCCTGAAATCATTGCTAAAGCTGATACAGTTACGGAAATGCAAGTGGTGAAACATGCGTATGAACAGGGCATTAAAGCAGCCCGTGGCATTGAGTTTTAATATTGTAAATAAATCGAAAAAAGTCGTAATAGACTCTTGAAAAAATAAAGGTACATGCTATAATAAAATTATAAGCAGTATATTATTTTAAACTATAAGTAAGTTCTTATAGGATATATTCTTATGACCAAGGAGGTTATCACAATGGCATTAAGTAACTATGTAAAATCTGCAGACTTCAAAAATGAAAAACACGTTCCGGTAATTACAGCACCTGACACTGTAAAAGCTGGTGAAAAAGTAAAAATTGAATTAGAAGTAGGCAAAGATATTGCACATCCAAACACTACAGAACATCATATTTCTTGGATTAAATTATACTATGTAGAAGAAGGTACAACGCTTCCATTTGAAGTAGCTCGTCTTGAATTCAACGTACATGGTGAAGCAGCAGCTGGCGCTAACGAAGGTCCAGTATTTGCTGAAGCAGCTGGTGTTGTAGTAGCTTCCTTCAAAAAATCTGGTAAATTGATTGCTACTTCTTACTGCAATATCCATGGTTTATGGGAATCTGAAAAAGATATCGTAGTACAATAAGAAATCAAGCTTTTTTAAAGCTGGTTAATATTGTCTTACATAAAGCGCTGAGACTTTAGTCTTGGCGCTTTTTATGCTTTACAGATATAGCCTTTATATGATAGAGTATCTTTATATATTCTTATAGTTGTTTTAGAGATAAAGAGGGATTACAGTGGCCTTAATTGTTAAAAAATTCGGTGGCAGTTCTGTCGCTTCCCCGGAAAAAATTTACAATGTAGTAGATCGCGTATTACGTGATAAAAAAGAAGATGACCGCGTTGTGGTGGTTGTATCGGCCATGGGTGATACTACGGATGATTTAGTATCCTTAGCACGGGCTGTTACATCTAGACCATTTGGTCGTGAAATGGATCGTTTATTGTCTACTGGTGAACAGATTTCCATTGCCTTATTAGCGATGGCTTTTATGGAAAAAGGTCAACCTGCTGTATCTATGACAGGGGCACAGGCTGGTATTTTGAGTAGTGATAATCATGGCAAAGCTCGTATTTTAACGATTGATCCTAGCCGTGTATTTGCAGCGCTTGATGCAGGCAATATTGTGGTCGTAGCTGGTTTCCAAGGTATTACTGATTGTGGTGATATTACAACCTTAGGTCGTGGTGGCTCTGATACGACAGCGGTTGCATTGGCGGGGGCTATGCAGGCTGATGTGTGTGAGATTTTTACCGATGTAGAAGGTGTGTATTCTACGGACCCACGTATCGCACCGAATGCGATGAAATTAGATGAAATTACATATGGTGAGATGTTGGAAATGGCTCGCTTGGGGGCGGGTGTAATGCAACCTCGTGCCGTTGAAATGGGCAGTCGCTATGGCGTACCTATTCATGTGCGTTCCACATTTTGTGATAAAGAAGGTACCATTATTCGGGAGGATTATACCATGGAAGCAAATAAACATGTAATTCAAGGCGTGGCGGATGACACTAATGTAGCAAAAGTATCTCTTGTAGGGGTTAAAAATAAACCAGGTATTGCGCATCTTATTTTCCAAAGCTTGGCTGATAAAAATGTGGACGTAGACATGATTGTACAAAGCGTTCGTACAGTAGAAGATACAATTACTGATATTGTATTTACAATTACTTTGGATGATGTTGTAATGGCGCGCGAAGTGTTGGAATCTTTGAAGGCTGCTGGCGACATTGAAGATTTTGTTATTAATGAACAAATGGCTAAAGTATCAATCGTTGGGGCTGGTATGTTAGGTCAACCAGGCGTGGCAGCTCAGATGTTTGGCATTTTAAGTGAAGAAAATATTAATATTGAAATTATTAGTACTTCTGAAATTAGTATTACTTGCTTAATTGCAGAAGAACGAGTAAAAGATGCTATTCGTGCCATTCATGACAATTTAGTCATTGATAAACGTGGCTAAGAAGGGTTTCTTAAGTTAAGTAAGAACAGGCTTTTTCCCTCATAGGTGGGAGAAAGTCTGTTTTATTTTGAAAATATTCCTCAATTTTAGTATAATATACATTGTATACAGTTAATTATAAGGTTCGGGTATGTTATGTACCTGTGCTTTCTATGTAATAAAAGGAGTTTTTTATGAAACTAAATGAAATATATAGTGGTTTTAAAGTAGAGCGGGTGGAATCTGTTGCTGAATTAAGCAGCACAGCCTATTTAATGCATCATGAAAAATCAGGAGCTCGTTTGCTTTATATTGATGCTGAAGATACGAACAAAGTCTTTTCGATTGCCTTTCGCACACCGCCAAAAGATAGTACAGGGGTTGCCCATATTATGGAGCATTCTGTGTTATGTGGATCTCGTAAATTCCCATTAAAAGAGCCATTTGTAGAACTTGTAAAAGGATCTTTAAATACCTTTTTAAATGCTATGACGTATCCTGATAAGACAATGTATCCTGTGGCTAGTAAAAATGATAAGGACTTCCACAATTTGATGGATGTGTATTTGGATGCCGTTTTCTATCCACGGGTAGCTGAGGATAAGGAAATTGTAATGCAAGAAGGTTGGCATTATGAATTGGATTCAGCTGAAGATGAGTTGACATATAAAGGTGTTGTATACAATGAAATGAAGGGTGTATACTCTTCGCCTGATTCTATTTTAGAAACTCATATGATGGCTGAATTATTCCCAGATACGACTTATGGTGTAGATTCTGGTGGTAATCCTGATAACATTACAGATTTAACCTATGAAGGATTCCAAGCGTTTTATAAACAATATTATCATCCAGCGAATAGTTATATTTTCTTATATGGAACGATGGATATTGAAGAACAGTTACGTTTCATTGATGAAGAATATTTGCAAAACTTTGATGCAATTACTGTAGATTCTACCATTGCAGTACAAGCTCCATTTGAAAAAGGCAAAGTGGCGTCGTATCCTTATAGCATTGGCTCTGATGAAAATGAAGCAGGTAAGACAATGCATGCTTTGACGTATGTAATGCCTGAAATGACAGTGGCAGATAGTTTGGGCTTTGAAATTTTGACACATGCTTTATTAACATCACCAGCAGCACCGTTAAAAGAATTATTAGTAAAAGCTGGTGTAGGTAGTGACATTAGCGGTTATTATTTAGATAGCTTACGTCAGCCAATTTGGAATATTTCTGTTACTGGTTCTGAAATGAAGGAACAAAGTCGTTTACAGGAATTAGTAGAAGCAGAGTTGGCTCGTTTAGTTAAAGATGGTCTTGATACATCATTATTAGAAGCCTCTTTAAATATTACTGAATTTACTTTGCGAGAAGCTGATTTTGGTGGTCGTCCAATCGGGTTAGCTTATGGCATTCGCGTTATGGATCAATGGAATTATGATAAAGATCCAATTGAAGCCCTTCGCTACGAAGGCGCTTTAGCTACATTGCGTGAAGGCTTACATACTCGTTATTTTGAAGATTTAATCGAACGAGCATTATTACAAAATCAACATAAAGCTTTAGTGTCTATTTATCCTGAAAAAGGATTACAAGAGCAAAAAGAGAAGGCTGAAAAAGAAAAATTAGCAGCTATTAAGGCTAGCATGACAGCTGAAGAAATAAATGCGATTGTAGAGCAAACAAAAGCATTAAAAGCGCGTCAAGCGGCTCCTGATACTGAAGAAGCATTAGCCACGATTCCTCTTTTGGAATTAGATGACTTATCACCTGCTGTAGAACGAGTGGAACGTGAAGATAGTGTGTTAGGTGAGGCTAAGCTTCACTTTGTACCTGCTCAGGCTAAAGGTATCAACTATACTGCTTTTTATTTCCATTTGGATTGCTTAACTGAAACGGAACTATTTTACGCAAGTCTCTTAAGTGATATATTAGCCCGTGTTAATACCAAAGAACGGACCTATGATGCGATTGCTCAGGATATTAATATGAATTTAGGTGGTTTCAGTGCCAATATAGCAGCTTTAACTAAGTATAATGACCGTGATGGCTACACACCATTATTTATTGTTCGTGCTAAAGCTTTGCATGCTAAATTGCCTGAATTAGTTCGTATTATTTCTGAATTAGTCAGTCATAGTGAATATACAGATGTAAGTCGCTTAACAGAACTTGTGAAAGAGACTAAAGCGATTTGGGATACAGAAGCATTCCGTCGTGGCCATACTATCGTATCAAATCGTGTAACAGCACAGGTGACTGAAGTAGGAAAATTCCGTGATTTAGATAGTTTGGGCTATTTTGAACAACTAGCAACCTTGGTTGCTGATGAAGCTGCTTTACAAGCTTTGCCTGCTAAATTAGCAGCAGTAGCAGCAAAACTATTCCGTCCTTCTAATGTTGATATTTCCTTTGTAGGTGAAGCCCCTGAATTTGAACAATTTAAAGAATTATTAGAAACGGCTTTAACAACTTGGGCAGAGTGTTCTTATCCAAAGGGACAATTAAAAATCACAAAAGAGTATGTGAATGAAGGGATTGTTACCTCTGGGAAGGTGCAATATGTGGCTCAAGGTGGTAATTTCCGTGACCATGGCTTTACACCAAAGGGGGCTATGAAAGTATTGGAAACCATTCTTCGCTATGAATACTTGTGGACTCGTATTCGTGTGCAAGGTGGCGCTTATGGAGCATTTGCTAATTTCTATAATAATGGTAACTTTGTACTTTGTAGTTATCGTGATCCAAACTTGACTGAAACATTATCGGTTTATGAAGCGTTAAGCGAATATTTACAGACTTTTGAAATTTCAGATCGTGAAATGCGTAAATATATTATTGGTACTATGAGCACGTTAGATACGCCAATTACACCAGCTTTACGAGGTCCTCGTGCTATGAGTGAGTACTTTGGCGAAGGGACGCCAGAAGCAGCTGAACAGCTGCGTAAAGAAGTAATTGCTTGTCGTCAAGAGGATATTCGTAGTTTGGCAGATTTAGTCGGCGCTGTTATGAAGGATTCTCATATTAGTGTAATGGGGAACGAACAGAAGATTAAAAATGCTGGCTCTACATTTAGCCAAGTAATTTCCTTGCCACAATAAGGCAAGATATAAACACTCCTAAGCAGGGGATGATACCTTTGTTTAGGGGTGTTTTTTAGAAATTGCACAATATTATTTTACATAAGGAGTAGGTCATGTTATTGGGAATTAGAAGGTTCTTTGGGATAGATTATATTCTGCCTGTTGCAGCTCGGTTGGGGCCAGTACCAGCCACTAAGAGCATTTATAAGGAATATATTGATGTAGCTTGGCCTGCCACGATGCAAGGACTCTTGTTGCAGTTGATGACGGCGATTAATTTAGCTATGGTTGGCGCTTTAGGTGCTGATGCGTTAGCTGCTGTAGGGATTATGAGTCAGCCCTTGATGGTTATGCTTGTTTTTGTACGGTCGGCAGCTATCGCTATTACGGCTATCGTAGCACGTCGTAAAGGGGAAGAGAATTATGTAGCTATGAATTCAGTGCTAAAGCAAGGGGTTATATTGACGATATTATTTTATTTACCCTTGTTGGCTCTAAGCTACTATTTTTTACCGGCTATTTTATCTTTTGCTGGGGCTCAACCCTCCTATATTACTACCGCAGTTGGCTATGGTGAATTTATTGTTATTGGTCTTTTCTTTTCTGCGTTGTCGGTTATGATGGGGGCCGCTTTAATTGGTGTAGGTAATACAAGGATTATTTTTACATCGAACGCTATTGGCAATGTTCTTAATGTTTGCTTGAATTTTGCATTGATTTATGGCTGGGGGCCCATTCCTGCTTTAGGTGTAATAGGCTCTGGGATTGCTACGATGACTAGCTATATATTGATTTGCCTACTTTTGTGGCGAGCCATTCATACAAAGGATAAACATTTATCCTGGAAGCAAGGCAGTTGGCGATTTGATAAGGATATTTTACGATCCATATATTATATAGGTGGTAGTTCGTTAGGGGAGCAGGCTTTTGAGCGATTTGGGATGTTTGCTTATACTAAAATGGTTGCTTCTTTGGGCGTTGTGGCTTTAGCGACACATCATATTTGTATGAACCTCATTGATATTTTTTACTATTTTGCTATGGGTTTAAGTTATTCAGGTGCTTCTTATACGGGTCAGTCCTTAGGCAAGAAGCGGCCTGATTTAGCAATGGCTTATGGTAAAATAGGTATTCGCATTGCTTTATTTATTTCTATTGTAGGCTTGATTGTATATTTTGGTTTGCGTAATGTTGTATTTGATTTCTTTACTCAGGACCAAGGTGTATGGCAGTTGGGTTCACAAATCATGATTCTTATGGCGATAGCTAGCTTTCCTCAGGCTTTTCAATTAGTTTATTCTGGTGTTCTCAAAGGGGCCGGCGATAACTTTTATGTTATGAAGTATTCCTTGTTTGTGATTGCTATTTTCCGACCTATTATAACTTATTTGCTTTGCTTTACTTGGGGCTTTGGATTATATGGTGCTTGGATTGCCTTGTTAATTGACCAAAGCTTGCGGATGGTGTTTGCAGGTTGGCGTTTTCGTAGTGGTGTATGGCAGCATATAAAAATTTAGTGAAATTATTGATGAAAGCGTGTATTATAGGGAACTTTTCATACTCAAAAAGGACAAATTCTTTGATATATGATATAATCAGACTAGCATACGTAGTATTGTAAAGACTCGACAACAAGGAGGATGACATATGAAAAAGAAATTATTAGCAACTGTAATGGCAATGTCAATTGCCACTGGTGTATTTGCTGGTCCAGCACAGGCTTTTAGCCTTGGCAATTTTAACTTAGGTAGCGTCCTTAAAGTTGGTGGTGTAGGGATTTTAGTTGACCGCTTTGGTGGACAAATTAATGACTTTTTAAATAAAATTTTAAGCCAAAATAATTTGAGTACTACTTATACAACTAAGGTAGTACCAATTGTTAGTGTTGGTAATAATGGCTATATCGGGGCTGCGCAAGTAACAGGTCCTGCTTCTGAAGTGGAACGTGTTGAAGCGGTAGCACAGGTTGAAGCTAGTTTCAATGGTGTAGCCCGTGTCAAAGGGTTAGTGCCAATTGATAGCATGAATCCTGTGAATGCGTCTCGTATTCAAGGTGTAGGTGTATCTGCTATTATTGACTTGAAGATTTAATAGTTTAAGGGCGTAATGACCTTAGTCTCATATGGTTGGAGGATGTATGAAAAAACAAGTAGTCATGTTAGCTGTAGCCGCACTTTTTTCAAGTAATGTATGGGCAGCTCCTGAAACAGTATTAGAAAAAACAGATGCCTTAGAGAATACAGTATATGGCTCAACTCAGGTTGGGGCTTTGGTAGATCGGGTGCAACAAATTGGACAGACTGTATATGGTCGTACAGGTTCAGGTACACTTAACTCTCAAGTAGATTCATTATATGATTCTATTGAAGGCAATGTACGTGGTAAAGTGTCGGTAAATCAGCAATTATCTATGTTAGAATGGACCTATCAAAATAAAGTAGGCCGTGGTTCTTTAGTATCTCGTGTAGAGCAGTTGGAACGCAGTGTATCAGGGCGTATTGGAACAGGCTCTTTAGAAAGTCGGATTCAAGCGTTAGGTAAAACGATTAATGGGGCACCGCTTAAAGTAACAACCCAAATTGGCTCAGTAGCGAGTACAGAAGTATTTACTGTTACTTTGAATACGCCAATTAATACCGCTACAAGTAAGGTGGGCGATGTGTTTAGCTTTACAGTAGCTGAAGATATTATGGATGGTAATGTATTGTTGGTGCCAGCTGGCACTGTGGGGGAAGGGCATATTTCAGAATTGAAAAAAGCATCTTCCTTTGGTCGTAATGGTAAATTAGATTTAACATTTGATACAGTACCTGCTCTTGATGGCACTGATTTTGTAGCTATTCAAGGGGAAGAGGCGAAAGCTAAGACTAAGCAAGAATTAAAAGCGGCAGGCGCTTCTGTAGCTGGTGCTGTATTACTAGGGCCTGTAGGTTTAGTAGGGGGCTTCTTTGTTAAAGGGAAAAATATTGATTTACCAGAAGGAGCTACTATTTATGTACAGCCACAGGAAATGGTTACCGTACAAGGTGTTGTTGTTGGTGGTGATGGGCAAGCGCATACAGCTAGTGAAGCTGTAACTCAGGATTCTTATGATGATTATGCCTTAGGTGATGCGTCTGAGCCTGTTACATTAGTACCTGCTAATGATAGTAGTGTTGAAGACACTGATGAATCAGAAGAAACAATAGCTGATGATAATGAAGATGTGGTAGAAGAGGCTGATACAGAGGTGGCTGAAGAAGACACTGTAGAGGAAGAACCTAGTCAGACAAATGACGCTCCTTCGCAACCTATCGTGGTTGTGAAACGAAACTAATCCAATGAAAATGAGGTAAGTAGAAGATGGTAATGAAGAAGGCTAGGTATGCATTAAGTGCCGCTTTAGTCGTTATGCCTTTGTTGTCAGTGGAAGCGGCTGATAATAAAGGATTGATTTATGAAAATACACAAGATATTGCCTATGATTCAGATCCTGTAAGCATAGCAACTATGAATGAGTCAGATGGAGTCCTTATACGTGTTGTTCGCCGTGGTAAACCAGTTGCGATTGTTGATAATAGCTCACAACCAGTTAAGGTAGATGCAGATAGCATGTATTATAGTGGTGCTACTGGAAATGTAGTGGCTGTAGGTAAAGTAGATGCTATTCAAGGAACTCAAGAAATTCATAGTGAAAAGCTATTGGGGAATACAAAATCACAGGAATATACAACCGATGGAGAATTTCACTTTCTAGAGAATAAAGGGGCTACTAAAGATTTACGAGGTACTAATTTAGTGTATAACAGTGGTACCAATGCTATGTCAGCACCTAATGTAATTGGTTATGTTGAACCCTATTACGTAAAAGCTGATAAAGTTGAATATAATGGTCAAGAAGGGTTAATCACTAAAGGTTGGTTAACAACTAAACATGCTATGGCCTATAAAGGGGTACCTGACTATCGCATCGAAGGGAGCACAATTGAAGTGTATCCTGGTGATAAAGCGATTATTCACGATGCGAAGCTATTTATCAAAAATGGTAAAATCTTAAGTATGCCTAAGTATGTAGTATCTTTACGTAGTGATCGTGACGGTGAATTTAACTTATTTTCTTTAATTCCACGTCCAACTTATAATAGTGATGATGGGTTTGGCTTAAAAGGAAGCATTCAATATCCAATCGGTGATAATGGTGAATTATTTCTTAAATATCAATGGATGACAAAAGAGGGTTTCAAACCAAGCTTTGGTTACCGAGAATATTTACCTTGGGGCGTTGCTACCTTTGGTGTAAGTCGTGAATCATCTAAATTAAATGCCCGTACTGTTTGGGTTGAAAAGCGTCCAGAATTGTCTGTATATACTAATCAATATCATATTGGTAAGACTCCATTTACGATTCGTGGTGGCGGTAATATAGGTTATTGGAAAGAAGACCGTATTAAGGGTAGTCATGCTATGTTCTTTGGTGAGGTTAGTCATGATCGTATAAAACTATCAAAAAATGCAGGTATACGTTTTTATGGTGGTTATCAACGCGATTATTATGGTTATAATGATCACATTCGAAGCATGCCGTATTGGGGCGTTACATCTAGCTGGAAATTAAATTCAAGAGTGACAGCTTTTACTAGTTATCGTCAAAATAATATGGACCGTCGTAATAATTCACCCTATCGATTTGACCGTGAGGAGTTAAATCGAGATTGGACAATTGGTGCGTCGATTAGATTAACTCGCTTAGATACATTTACGATTACAACGAAACGAGATGTAGAGAATGGCGATTTACGTTATGTTGATTACACTTGGCATCGTGATATGCACTCCTTTGAAGGGTGGCTTACATATCAATCGAAACAAAAGAAATGGTCGTATACAGTAGTAGCTAAAGACTTTTAGTCTTAAGTATCTCACTTTTTGGTTTATATCATGTTTTGTTGTTGTCAATTGAAGGTTGCTTAGAAGAAGGGAATTCCCTTCTTCTAAGCCTTTACTTTTTGTAATACGTATTGGAAAAGAGGTTAGTTATGGGTAAGGTACGTAAAGCCGTTATTCCAGCTGCTGGTTTTGGTACACGCTTTTTACCAGCAACAAAAGCACAACCTAAAGAAATGTTACCTATTGTTGATACCCCAGCTATTCAATATATCATTGAAGAAGCGTTAGCATCGGGCATTGAAGAAATATTGATTATTACGGGGCGTAATAAACGGGCTATCGAAGATCACTTTGATACTAGTGTTGAATTAGAACAATTATTACAACAACAGGGAAAGCAGAAACAACTTGATATGGTACGCGCTTTAGCAGATATTCGCGTTCATTTTATCCGCCAAAAGGCTCCGCGTGGATTAGGGGATGCTATTTTATGTGCCAAAGCGTTTGTTGGTAATGAGCCGTTTGCTGTTTTATTAGGTGATGATGTAGTATATAACCCGGACTATCCTTGTTTGAAACAATTGATAGATTGTTATGAAACAATGGGCGGTTCTGTTTTAGGCACTCAAAGGGTACCAGCTGATAAAGTGAGTTCGTATGGCATTGTGGCAGGTCATGAAGTTAAGCCTAATGTTTATAAAGTCGATGGCTTAGTAGAAAAGCCTAGTCGTGATTTGGCACCTTCTAATTTAGCTGTTTTAGGTCGTTATATTTTAGCACCAGAGATTTTTGAAGTGCTAGAAAAAACACCACTAGGAGCTGGTCATGAATTACAACTAACGGACGGTTTGGCTCGATTAGACAGTGATGTGTTTGCTTTAGCTTATGAAGGCCGTCGCTATGATATTGGTGATCGTTTAGGCTATTTGCAAGCTACTGTAGAATATGGTTTGCGCGCTGATATGCTTAAGGATCAATTTAAATTGTATTTAAAAGAGTTAGTAGAAACCTTATAATAGTTTGATTTAGTTTTTAGAAGCTGATTTGCAAGACTTCAAAAGGAGTTTATAGCAAATCAGCTTTTTATTGTTAACACTATTTGTCTTGATAGTTGACGAATTAGCATGAATTATATATAATTTGAAAGAGATTAGCGATAAAAGGAGGCGAAGCGATGCGTGAATTGTTTAGCGCCCTTATTGAGGTTAATACGGGCTTGCCACGGACAATGGTGATTGCTCAGTTACATTGGCGACGCTTAGCTGAGTCTGCTCAATATGAAGCTATAAGGCAAAAAGGAAAGTGGTATGAAACGACCATCGCTCGGGGTAACCAAGAGTTAACAGCTCGTTTAAAGGAAGTAGAATCTACTCATTTGTCTATAAAGCCTAAAAAGCTACCGCTGTCTGTAACAATACCTATGACGGTGGTACCTTGGCATAGATTTTCTCGTTCTGAGATTATAGAATTTGTTACTGCTGTAAAAGATGGTAATCCCATTCATCAACAAATACAGGCTGTTGTGCCAGGTTGTTTAGTGTTAGAAATGCTTGAAAAATATATTACCCATGATCTAAATGATTTAGCACAATCAATTTCAGTTCGTTTTCGACGACCTACATTTGAAGATGAGTTAGTATCTGTTACTTGTGAGGGTAGTACGATTCAGGGATATACCGCTGAAAAGGCTGTTTTTACTTGCACTTGGACATGAGGTCCGTTTTGTTTTATTATTAATTGTAGTATTGGTATTATTTTATATATTGAGGTGTGTTTTTATGTCAGATACTCGTAAATTAACAAAAATGGCGTTATTAATAGCTTTATGTTGTGTGTCCGCTTATATTTCCTTTCCATTGCCTTTTACGCCGGCTATGGTAACCGCATCAACTTTAGTATTTTGTTTGATTGCTTTTATGTTGCCACCTAAAGAAACTTTTATTGATCTTTGTGTGTACATTTTAATTGGGGCTGTTGGTTTACCTGTATTTGCTGGGGGTATTGGTGGTTTAGGGAAAATTTTAGGACCTACAGGTGGTTTTATTTGGAGCTATCCGATTGCTTATACTTTGCTTAGTATTTGTAAAGGTAAAAAGCCATCCTTTCTGACTTATTTTTGGCGTTCCGTTGTCATTACAATTCCTATTACTTATATTTTTGGTATGATTGGTGGTATGATTGTTACAGGTATTAATTTTGAAGCAGCGCTAGTAGGTTATGCGTTACCATTTATTCCTGGCGATATTATGAAATGTGCTATGGCAGCATGGTTAGGTACAAAAGCAGCAAAATTGAATATTTAAGAAGACAATGTATTTAGTGGAGGATTGAAATGCAAAATCAAATGCTGTCTTCTGTGTATATAATGGGCGGCCTTAGGACGCCCATTGGTTCATATAAGGGCCAATTTAAACACATAAGACCTGAACAATTAGGGGCTCGCTTGTTAGATGCTTTACATGAACGCTATGCTTCCGTAGACGAGATTATCTGTGGTAATGCAGTAGGCACGGGTGGTAATATAGGCCGTTTGACAGCTTTATATTCGGCGTATGGGAAATCGGTACCGGCTTATACAGTTGACATGCAATGTGCCAGTGCTGGAGCTGCTATTATACAAGGTTATCGGGCGATTTGTAGTAAGATGGCAAATACTGTAATTGCTGGTGGGGTAGAAAGTAGTTCTTTACAACCACTGCGAACTTATGCGTCTGATGATGAACGACAAGGGTCATATATGGTCGCGCAGTTTTCACCTCATGAAAATGATGCATTAGCTATGTTGCAAGGAGCAGAGCGAACAGCCCAAAAATATGATGTGAAGAAAGAAGAACTCGATTATTGGAGCTTGCGTAGTCATCGTTTGGCTGTTAAAGCTCGTGAAGAAGGTATTGTAAGCCCTTATACTTTGGATATGGGGGCAGGGTATAAAGATGAAAGTATTAAACCACGCTTACAGCAAAAGATTTTAGATCGTATGAAGCCTATTTTAGGTGAAGGAACAGTTACTACTGCTGGAAATGCTTGTTATACTCATGATGGGGCCGCTTTTGTTGTTTTAAGTGAAGAGCCAGGACCATTTCGGATTGTAGGCGCGTTGCAATATGGTGGGGATCCACTATATAGTCCTGAAGGAGCTTGGCAAGCTACGGAACAATTATTAGAACGCACTGGTTTAAGAATGGCCGATTTAGATGCAATTGAGTGGAATGAGGCGTTTGCTGTTATTGATGTGCTATTTGCTCGCATGTATGGTGCATATGAAGAACAATACAATCAGTTAGGTGGCGCCTTGGCCTATGGACATCCTTTTGGTTGTTCAGGTGCTATTATATTACTTCATACGATGGCAGCCTTAGAGTATCGTCAGGGGCGTTATGGTATTTGTGCCATTGCTGGGGCTGGTGGCATGGGGACAGCTATACTGATTGAGCGCCTAGCATAGGTGTGCTATTGATTTAATATATCTATATAGAAGATATAAGGTGATTGTATATGAATGATTTATTACAGCGATTAGCTAGCTATAATGAAACACAAGGCTCTAAAGAAGCTATTGTTATAGATTCAACTGTTTATACATATAGTGATTTATGGCAAGCTGTTTTGATGGATACTACTGAGTCTAAAGAGATACCGCTAACTACTAAAAAAGCGGGTGCTGTTGAAAAGGGGTTAGCTAGAACAATTCAAAGTAATGATGTATGGTTACAGTTAACGCAATGGTTACAAGGTCTACTCAAGGGGTATAAACCTATTTTATGTCATCCTGATTTAGAGGCAGCTAGAATAGCTTTATTGGAAAAAACGTATTTACAAGGCCAAACAATTCCAAGTGGAGCTGACTTTGGGGTTTTGTCTTCTGGCACAACGGGATTGCCTAAAGTATTATGGCGCTCTTTAAGCAGTTGGCTAGATTTTTTTGAGGGGCAAAATAAAATTTTTAAAGTTGATAATAAAACTGTGTTATTTTGCCAAGGTAGTTTGAGTTTTACTGGCAACTTAAATAGTTTACTCAGTGTGCTCTATGAAGGTGGTACAATTATTACCTCAGCTCATATGTCACCGCGGACTTGGGTACAGTTATGTGAGCAATGGAAAGTGACACATTGGTATTTATTACCCACAAAGCTTCGTTTGATTGTCACTATGTTACAGAATGCGTTGCCAACCTTGCAACTAATTTTTACTGGGTCTCAAACATTAGATCATAAATTATTAAACCAATTACAACAGAAACAACCTCATACGGCGTTTATTTTATATTATGGAGCTAGTGAGCTAAATTATATTACGTATTGTACAGCTGAGGAATGGTTGGCAGAACCAAATACAGTGGGCTATCCATTTCCAGGAGTTACGGTTACTCTTGATGAAACGGGGTTAATATATGTGGATACACCATATGGTATTGAAGCTATTAAATTGCCGTATTCAGTAGGTGATGAAGGAGCTTGGAGTGAATCGGGACGCCTTTTATTTAAGGGGCGCCGCAGTGCGATGATAAATAGAGGGGGCTATAAATTATCTATTCCTTATGTGGAGGGAAAATTACTAGATATAGAGGGCATTATGGATGGTGCCGTTATTGGTGTGCCTGATGAGTTACGTGGTGAACAGCCGATTGCTTTTTTAGTTCACAATAAAACAAGAGCGATACAAGATATAGTAGCTGACATTGCTATGCATTTTACGTCTAAGGAACGGCCGAAGGCGATTATTTGGCTTGAACACTTGCCATTGACGGCTTGTTCTAAGGTAGATACTAAACAATTACGAAGCATATATGAGACTTCTGCAGGCAAGCATGATAATAATATATAGTATTATTTGTTGAAATAAACTACAAGATATTGTATAATAAGCAGGAACCGAACAACTGGTAGCCGTTTACGGTACCAGTTGTTTATATGTATAGGCAAATGCTTCATATAGGAAATTGATGGCCAGAGGGTCATAAAAACAATTCGTTTATGTTTATTTTTATATACTATATTTTGTAGCAACCATAGGGAGGCCTTGTCGTGTTAGAGGTAATTAAGCGGGATGGACAAAAAGTTTCATTCGATAAGTCGAAAATTGTAATTGCCATAGAAAAAGCCATGAATAGTAGTACTGGTTTGTATGAAGCGGGTTTAGCGAATCGCATTGCTAATGAAATTGAAGAATATGCTCATAAGATTGGGAAAACCTTGACTATTTATGCCATTGAAGATCAAGTGTATTACAAACTATTAGAATATAATAATCCAGCCACTGCACGAGCCTATGAAAACTACAAGGCTGTTCAAAGCTTTAAGCGTAAAGAAAATACGACGGATAAAGATGTATTTGGTTTGCTAGATCGTAGTAATGTTGCCTTGTTAGATGAGAACTCCAATAAAGATGCAGCGATTGTGTCTACACAGCGTGATTTAATTGCTGGGGAAGTGAGTAAGGATATTGCTCGGCGTAAATTAATTCCAGCTGATATTGTACAGGCTCATGATAGTGGGGCCATCCATTTTCATGACATGGATTATATTATTCAGCCTATGTTTAACTGTTGCTTAATTAATTTAAATGATATGTTAACTAATGGTACTGTTATTAATGGTAAGAAAATTGATACTCCTAAATCTTTCCAAGTAGCATGTACAGTGACAACTCAAATTATTGCACAAGTAGCTTCTGGGCAATATGGTGGTCAAAGCATTAATGGCATTGATCGTATTTTAGCGCCTTTTGTGCGTAAGTCATATGATAAGATTTTAGCGAATGTCTTAGAAGAGCAAGTTGAAATCTATGGTATGAAACCAAATATGGAAAAAGCGGAAGAAATTGCATGGAAACGAACTCGTAAAGAAGTTAAAGATGGTATTCAAACGATTCAGTACCAAATTAATACGCTTATGACAACAAACGGGCAGGCACCTTTTGTTACTTTATTTATGCATTTTGACCCTAATAGTGAATATGCCAAAGAAGCAGCGCTTATTGATGAAGAGATTTTAAAACAGCGCATTATGGGCGTTAAAAACGAAGCCAATGTATATATTACGCCAGCATTTCCTAAATTAATCTATGTGTTGGATGAGCATAATGTACATCCTGATTCACCATATTATTATTTAACTGAATTAGCGGCTCAATGTACAGCTAAACGGATGTATCCAGATTATATTTCTGCTAAGAAAATGAAAGAAATTTATGAAGGCAATGTATTTAGTCCTATGGGTTGTCGTGCCTTTTTATCACCATGGAAAAATGAAGCTGGTGAATATGTATTTGATGGCCGCTTTAATATGGGCGTAGTGAGTTTAAATTTACCTCAAATTGGTATTTTAGCGCGCCATAGTGAAGAGCGTTTCTTTGAAATTTTAGATAAACGCCTTGACTTAGTAGAGAAAGCCTTGTTATTACGCTATGAATTGTTAAAGAATGTAACCAGTGATGTGTCTCCAATTCATTGGCAACATGGAGCTATTGCACGCCTTAAGAAAGGTGAGTCCATTAGTCAGTTCTTAACTGGTGGTTATGCTACTATTTCCATGGGCTATATTGGTATGTATGAAGCAACGAAGTTAATTACTGGTGAGTCCAATACGGGTGAAAAAGGGCGTGTATTTGCCATGAAAGTAATGGATCGTTTAAATGAAGCCATTGAAACTTGGAAACAGCGCCATAATATGGGCTTTGCTTTATATGGTACCCCAGCTGAAAGCTTGACGAATCGTTTCAGCTCTTTAGACCGAGCACGGTTTGGTGAAATTGAAGACATTACGGACAAGGGCTATTATACGAACAGCTATCATGTAAATGTACGGGAAGAAATCAATGTATTTGATAAATTCTCCTTTGAGTCAGAATTCCAGAAAAAGTCAACTGGTGGTTGTATTTCCTATGCTGAAATTCCTAATATGACAAATAATATTCCAGCTGTATTAACTATGATGCAGTATATTTATGATAATATTTCGTATGCAGAATTTAATACGAAATCTGATTATTGTCATGTTTGTGGCTTTGATGGAGAAATCAAAGTAAATGACCATAATGATTGGGAATGCCCACGTTGCCATAATACAGATCGTGATAAATTAACTGTTATTCGTCGGACTTGTGGTTATTTAGGCGAAAATTTCTGGAATGAAGGGCGCACAAAAGAAATTAAAGATCGGGTTATGCATATCTAAGTGTATCAATGCTTATTTAGCGTTTAGGTATAGCTTAGCATTTACTTAAAAATTGTATTAAATACAGGTCATGTCGCTGGCATGACCTGTTCGTTTCAGTAAATAATTTATACGGATAATGGCACGCATATAATAATGAGGTAACAGTAGAGGAGGCGAACCAGTAATGAATTATGGACAAATTCGAAAATACGATATTGCCAATGGCAATGGGATTCGCACGTCTATTTTTGTTACAGGCTGCACGCATAAGTGCTTTAATTGTTTTAATGAAGAATATCAAAATCCAAAGGCTGGTTCTGTTTGGACCGATAAGGAAACTGAAGAGGTTATACGTTATGTAAGTGACCCTAATGTGGCAGGCTTAACTTTATTGGGAGGCGAACCATTTCAAAATGTAGATGGCTTATTGCCTGTAGTGACT
This sequence comes from Veillonella intestinalis, assembly GCF_943192895.1. Classification (NCBI taxonomy): domain Bacteria; kingdom Bacillati; phylum Bacillota; class Negativicutes; order Veillonellales; family Veillonellaceae; genus Veillonella; species Veillonella intestinalis. Next base: position 98,248 of record NZ_CALPCB010000004.1, read on the forward strand.
AAAGTGCGTCAAATTGTACCGCATAAGGATATATGGGCTTATTCCGGTTATACATGGGATGAGATTGTAGAATGTCCTAATAAGCGGGCGTTGTTGGCACAATGTGATGTGTTGGTAGATGGAAAATTTGTTGATGCATTGCGAGATCCTAGTTTACGTTTTCGAGGCTCGAAGAATCAACGCATTATTGATATTAAAGAAAGTTTAGCTACCGGCGAGGTAGTGCTTGCTATGGTTTGAGAAATTTAATAGATTTTGTTTTATACTAAAAAAGAGCTAGCAACAAATATTGTTGCTAGCTCTTTGTCGTAGTAGAACTATTAGACTATTTTAGCCCCTTCTTTATACATTTCACCGCCTGCATTTGGCAATAAACCGTATTTTTCAGTCCAAAGATTTTTGTACTTTAAGGCCTGATTATGAATGCGATCAATTTGAGATTCGTCAGTACGAATTACTTTGGCAGGGCAACCTACCACTAAAGAGTAAGGCGGAATCGTTGTATTTTCTAATACAACAGCACCGGCTGCAATGATTGAGCCAGTACCGATATGGCAGCCACTTAAAACAATGGCACCCATGCCAACTAGTACATTATCTTCTAAGGTAGAAGCGTGAACGATAGCACCGTGACCAATGGTTACATAATCGCCGAGAATACATGCTTTATCGTCGTCAACATGAAGGACTGAATTATCTTGTACATTGGTATAACGACCTACGACAATTTTATTTACGTCGCCACGAGCCGCCACATTCTGCCAAAGGGAGGCAAATTCTTTAAGCTCCACATCACCAGCAATTTCAGCACCTGGCATAAGACAGCTTTTTGGATCAAGTTTAGGGTATTTTCCGTTAAATGGTAACATAATGATCACTCCTAATTAAGTAAATTTATTATATTAAAAGTATAAATACTTAATTTTTAGTATACATCAGATTGTTATATTTGACAAAGAGAGGCAATACTAGGATTGCCTCTGTGTATGGTTCTATGCATTTGATTTAATGGTTATAAGTAAGGTCATAAATCAGCTAGCATAGGGGACTAAGGTATTATAAAAAGCGTTGAGCCCCTTTAATAGCTTCTTTAGCTTCGGCAATAACAGATTCTACAATAGCGCTAGCTGGTTCTACTTTAGTTAATCGATTCAAACTTTGACCACATTGTACCGCACCATTTACGATGTCCCCTTCAACGGCTGCTTTACGATTAGTACCTACAGACATAGCTGTTAATGTTTCTTTATCAGTGCAGCTAAATTCAGCAGCTAAGTATTTTTCTGTGAATTCGTTTTTTAAGGAACGAACACCACCATGACCGCTAGTTAAACCAGTTACTGCAGAATCAGTGTCAGTTGCTTTAATAATAGCGTCTTTACAATTTTGATGCATTTGGCATTCTTCAGCTAGGATAAAACGAGAGCCCATTTGTACGCCTTCAGCCCCCATTGTTAATGCTGCTGCTAAGGCACGGCCATCGGCAATACCACCAGCAATAATCACAGGAATATCAATTTCTGGAAGTACGTTTTCCATTAACGCCATCGTTGTTTGCGTACCAATATGACCACCCGCTTCTTGGCCTTCTACGATAAGAGCATCAGCACCTGCAGCGGCAACGCGTTTAGCTAGTTTAACATTTGGTACAACAGGAATTACTTTAATTCCTACAGCATGCATAGGTTCGATGAATGGTACTGGATTACCAGCGCCTAATGTTACAAAGGCAGGTTTTTCTTCTTTAATAACTTCTACAAGCTCGTCAATATTTTTTGCCATAAGCATTAAATTAACACCAAAAGGCTTAGTAGTTAATGCTTTGGCAGCTCGGATTTCTTGACGCACCCATTCTGCATCGCGACCACCAGTAGCAATTACACCAGTAGCACCAGCATTAGCTACGGCAGCAGCTAATTTATGTTCTGAGGTCCAAGCCATAGCACCTTGGATAATCGGATATTCAATACCGAGGAGTTCTGTAAATTTTGTTTTCATGTAATACCTCCTATAAAACTATTATTATGTAATGTTATGAAATCAGAATTAAAAAGAAGTAATTGAAAATGAATATTACTTCTTTTACTAATTATAAAGGTATTTGCAAAAAAAATATAGGGGAAGTTTGAAAAACGCCTTACTAATTTATAAAATTTAATTTTGTAAAATGTATTAAAAGCCTTGTAGAATCTAATAAATTAGAGGGTTCATAAAATTTTGAAAAAGATAAAAAAAATATTGAACATAATCGATATTTATGATACACTATGACTGTAGATACAGTGTCTATTTTATAATGAAAGGAGGCGCAAGTGATGGAAAAATACGTATGTGTAGTATGCGGTTGGATCTATGACGAAGCTGTAGAAGGTGTTAAATTCGCTGATCAACCAGATGATTATGTTTGCCCAATTTGTGGCGTAGGTAAAGATCAATTCGAAAAAATGTAATTGATTGTAATCTAAATCATGAACTAAAAATATAGAAGCCTCCTGTAAAGGGGGCTTTTCTCATCATATGGCTATATGGAATCGCCAGGTAGTCTTATGAATTAATAAATTTGTTTGAGCCAATTCAAAGAGTTGTTGATTTTTCTAAGAAAATCAACTAAGAATTGTAGAGAACAGTTTGACAAAGATAGGTTAGATAGCTATAATATTATAGTCGAGGTAAAATTATGAAACTGCAAGTAGAGCAAGCAAAAGAACACATAGGAAAGTCTTTTCCTTTTCAATTTACTGAACCAGCTACTCAGTTAGGGGATGTAACTGCTTTTCCTTGGAGCCGTCATGATATAACCATTAGTGGTGATTTTCGTTACGATGGACAGAATTTCATCGTAGAAGGAACCGTAACAACCAATGGTGATTATGAGTGCACTCGTTGTTTATGCGAGGTTGCTTATTCACAAACAACGCCATTTAATGAAACCTTTGGGGTCCTCAAGGAATGGGACGATGTTGAGGCGTCAGAGGTTGTTCCTTTTGATGGTGAGACCATTGATTTAACGGATCTCATTCGGGATACATTAATCATCAATGAGCCATCTCAAGTGTTATGTCAGGATGATTGCAAAGGATTGTGCGTTCATTGCGGAGCAAATAAAAATGTTTCACCTTGTTCTTGTGAATCCTTTGTAGTGGATCCTCGATTGGCGGTGCTTCGTACACTGCTCGATGAAAAAGATGATGATTAATTAGAAGTCCCAGTGATTATGTTAAGGAGGTGCAGATAATGGCAGTACCAAAGCGTAGATTGTCCAAATGTCGTCGCGACCGTCGTCGTGCGAACTGGAAATTAACTGTTCCAGGTTTTGTAGCTTGTCCGCAATGCCACGAACCTATGATGCCTCATCGGGTTTGCCCTACATGCGGTCATTATAAAGGAACTCAGGTTGTAAATAAGATCGCTGAATAAGACCTGCTGAGCTAATGAATAGCTCTACTATAAAAGCGTGGATATCCAATGGATATCCACGCTTTTGTCGTTTAATATAGGCTTGTTATTGCTGTTAAATGTAGATAGACGGTATTACTGGTTTGTGTTATAGTAGCGGTAACAAGAAGTTTTACATGTATTCCATATCTTTTAGCTAATAGGTATATAATCCTTAAAGGGAGGTTTATCTCATGATTCCATTGACTGAAGCACAGACTAGTTGGCAGGCAAAAGTTAGACAGTTTTGTTTGGAAAAGGTAGAACCGACTGTCATTGAACGGGATAAAGCACAAATTTTTGATTGCTCTTTAGTGAAGGCGGTGTTAGAGTTAGGGCTAACCCGTATTTATTGGCCTACTATATACGGTGGTTTAGACGAAGAATTTATGAACTATGCTGTGGCGCTGAAAGAATTGGCTAAATATGATGATGGCTTAGCCATTACTGTATCGGTCTGCGTAGGCCTGTGTTGTGAACCCCTTGCTCGATTTGGAACAGAGGCACAAAAAGAACAGTTTTTAAAGCCTTTAGTAGCTGGTCAAGCGATAGGTGCCTTTGCTTTGACAGAAAAAGAAGCCGGGACGGATGCGAGTGGTGTACAGACGAAGGCTGAACGTGCTGGTGATGAATATATTTTAAATGGTGAAAAAGTATATATTACGAATGCTGGCGAAGCAGACATATACATTGTGTTTGCCATGACTCGGCCTGAGGATGGTGCAAAAGGAATGTCCGCCTTTATTGTAACTAAAGATATGGCTGGCTTTACTGTTGGCCCTAGAGATTCTATGATGGGCCTACATACTTCAACTTGTGGTAGTTTACATTTTAATAATGTAAGAGTACCAGCCGCTAATTTATTAGGAAGTGAAGGGGACGGTTTTAAAATTGCTATGACGACTTTGGATAGTAGTCGGATTGGAGTTGCGGCACAAGCTACTGGTTTGGCGGAGGCTGCTTTAGCGAAGTCCATTGCGTATACTAAAGAGCGCGTGCAGTTTGGTAAACCTTTGAGTAAATTTCAAAATACACAATTTCAGTTAGCGGAGATGGCGATTCAAGTAGAGGCCGCTAATGTAATGTTGTATAATGTGGGGCAAGATAAAACGGCTGGACGACCATATACCGTATCTGCTTCTATGGCTAAAAAGTTCTGTTCTGATGTAGCCATGGAGGTAACCACAAAAGCTGTGCAATTATTTGGTGGCTATGGTTATTGTGAAGATTATCCAGTAGCTCGTTTAATGCGCAATGCTAAAGTGACTCAGATCTATGAAGGGACCAATGAGGCCCAACAAATGGTAATTGGTGGTGCTTTATTACGCTAATTCTTATGGCGTAATGGTGACACATACTTGTACAGTAAATTTTATAGCGCTTAAGGCTGTAAAAGAGTAGTCAATTTTATAGCAGTTACATTTATATAAAAATTAAAACCGTCTTAGTGTATGCTCGTTAATATTTACGTAGTTAACGGATAAAACTAAGACGGTTTTTAGTTTATAGTAAGCCTACTGATTGAAAAAACTTAGCATAGGCATCTGCTTTTTTAGTTAGGCTTAGAGGATACGCTCTAGAAGTAGATGGTAGCCTAGTAAGCTTAATATGGCGGGTACCAAATTGGAGTTCAATTGTTTCGCCTGTTTTAGGTGATTTTACTTTGTTGTCAGCCAAGCTAAGTAGTACCTCTGTTGCTTTGCCGCCAGTGGTGCCGATATATTGACAATGAGGTATTTGCGCTAATACTTCATGAATATGAACGGGATCTACTACTGTTAAAAAGGCATCTGAGGCATTGCCGCGCTCACGAATAGCTTGCCACACCGTTGGGCAAGAAGCAATACCTTTTTCTGTAAGAAAGGATTTAATTTTATCAGCATCGAAGGCTTTGGCATCACCAGCTCTAAAATAATCTTTATCATTGAAGAAGACTAATCCATAGACCCGCCACATATCATTTTGGAAATTAGGATAGTGGAATTGCATAGCTCGTTTATCGGCGGCTGGTGGGAAGGTACCCATACACATAACAGTTGCTTGTGGTGGTAGAAATGGGGGAAATGGAAGGGACTCTACAGGCTGATTGGTTATATGGTCTATTTTATTGGCTGATTTTGCATTAGATTGTTTCGTATGTTTGGTTGTAGTTGCATTCATAATAAAACCCCTCTTTATGATACTTACTGATAGTAGTTTGCTGTTGAGCTAGTTACTATATAAAGTATAACATATAAGAGGGGTTCTTCTGTTGCGTAGAACACATATTAATGATAGCGCGCTATTAACAATGGTAGTACTTTTAGGAAATGCATTTAACCTTTATCATTTAGCCTTTATAATGGGCTTTAATGTAATTGGCTATAGCGTCGATTATATCTTTTTGGCTCATACCGGTTCGCTCGCAGGCCATCCCAATCGTTGCTTTGCGTGCCATAATTTTACCGAATGGCGTATTGAGCATTTTAAAATTGCTATTAATAGTTGGCATATATTGGCGTAAACCTTCTACTTTATCGAAGAGGTCAAAGAGTTTAGTATCTGCTGTAATAGTAATACCTTTAATAGTGATAGTATGAGCTGTAGCTTCTGGTGTAGTATTTTCATCAAGGGCTGTATTTACTGAGTCTGTTGTAGCGGCATCAACTGCATCCCCATGAGTTTCAGAGTCCCAAGTTAGGAGGGTACGAGAGCCTTCTAAGCTGCGAATGCGTGTACAATCTTGCATCATTTCAAGTACGCCTTTAAAATTACCGGCTTCATCACGAACGGCTGTATAGAGAATATAGATGAAGGCTTCTGGTTTATTAATCCAAAACTCCGCTTTGTCTTGTTCGCCAGAACGGAATTTCTCAATGATTTCTTCTACTAAATGAACACTTTTGGCAGGATGACAGTTGCGCACTTCGCGGCCAATAACATTAGCGCTGCGAGGGAAGATGCGATGTTTAGTGTCGCTGTAGAATTTAACTAACTCATGCTCGTCTACATAAGATAGGTCAACGGGCATATGTTTGAAAAGTAAATTGATACGTTCTAAAGAGAGTTTGCCTGTGGCTACATCGAGTTCAGTGTCAGGTGATGGCATAGGGTTCATATTATATTTGCCTAAGAGCGCGGCCAAGTCTTGCATAAAGTTTGCTGTTTTAGTGTCAGTAGTATCTATAGGTGAGGTTGCAATATCTTTTCCTGCTACCTTCATGTCACCGTAGTAAGGTGGTGGCGTAATTAGAGCAAAACCTATTTCATGATCACCGCGACTCATATAGCTAAATTCATCTTCGTTTACAAGTTTCCATGCTGTAGGAAGTAATACTTCTTGTTCTTTATCAGCTAAATCGCGGAAGGCATCAATCATCTTAGGTTGAAGGGTTAAGAATTGGTCTACTTCATCTGCTTGCAATAGGCGACGACTTTCGCTAATTAGGTCACGCACTTTGTCATCGAAGGTCCACATAATTTTAGTAGGGCGATCAAAGCCGTATTTTTCAAGTGCTGGATATAGTTGATTTTGCTTGCGTGATAAATGGCGAGACCATTCGCTTAGTTTGTCATATACGCCAAGCCAAGGATTTTTGATGAAATGGTGTGCTTTAAGGAGTTCCTCTGCTTCGTTCATGAGGGCAAGTCCTGCTGTAATTTCAGCTACATATACCCATAGCGGATGATTTTCTGGATATGTGTTGTCAGCTCTTACTAAAATGCCATCAAATAAGGCGAGTAAATCATCCATGCGATGGGTAATTTCTTCATCCGTATAAGATCCTTTTAATTGCTGTTCTCCATAGGCAAATTCATCTGGTGTACAGGTGCCAATATATTGTTTTAGAAGTGCTTGTCCTTCTTCAAGGGATAAGTTACCGCTTAAATAATTGTCTTTAATTTCAATCATTTTTGCTAAGCGTTGATCATTGTTTAAGCCAAGGGCTGATTTCATAGTAGTCATAAGTAAGTCTCCTTTGTGTATGCTAGTTTTACATTATTAGTTTCTTTACTGTGCAATATATAGTATTAATATATATGTAATAATAATAGGGAAGCAGTTGTGTTCTGCTTATATTTTCATTATAATGGAGTTGAAAATAGTTTTCAGTAGCTAGGGCTACATATTTAAAATGGAAATTGTTTTTTAAGTCATTTTTTTAGTCATTTATAATTTTTACTTGCATAATCGCCCTTTGTGACATATAATTGTAATGAAGTATTATTACTTGGTCATAAAAGGTGGTACCATGAGTCGGATAAAGAAGCAAGAGCGACAGCAGTTATTGCAAGAAAAACTGAATAATACGCCCTTCGTTACCGATGAGGAGTTGGCCATCTTTTTTAATGTCAGCGTGCCAACGATTCGCCTTGATCGGTTAGAATTAGGGATTCCAGAATTAAGGGAACGCATTAGAGCGCGTGTAGAAGGACTAGCACCAAGTGCTAATGATCATGGTCATATTGAAGTTGTAGGAGAATTAATTGATCTTACATCTGGTGAACAGGGTCTTAGCATATTGCGAACCAGAGAGGACATGACAGATTGTAATGGTTATGTAGAGCCACAGTATTTATATGCACAGGCTGACTCTCTAGCTAAAGCAGTGTTGGGTGTACCTGCTGTTTTAGCTGGCGTTGGTAATATTAAATATAAAAGTCCGGTCAAAGCGGATTGTAATTTAGTGGCCAAAGCCTCCGTAGTACGTCAACGAGGTGAGAAGTATTTTATCTGGGTCACAATTAAGGATAAGGTAAAAGAAGTCTTTCGGGCGAAGTTCATAATGGAGCCCATTCAGAATAGGGTGTAAGTATATGAAAATTGCAGTAGATGCTATGGGTGGTGATTTCGCACCCTACGAAATTGTACGTGGTGCGATTGATGCAGCAAAAGCATTTCCTAAGATAACAATATTTTTAGTGGGTGATGAAGCACAGATTCGTCAAGTATTAGAAGAATTTGGGCAACAAAATAATCCACAATTGATTATTCAACATGCCAGTGAAGTTATTGAAATGAGTGAGCATCCTGGCACGGCAGTACGCAAGAAAAAAGATGCGTCTGTTATAGTAGCCACTCGCTTGGTGAAGCAAAAAGTATGTGATGCCGTGATTGCACCAGGTAGTACCGGTGCTGCGGTAGCGGCAGCCTTATTTGGCTTAGGGCGTATTAAAGGTATTGATCGACCTATGATTGCAACACCTATTCCTACGCCACAAGGTGTTACCGTTATGCTTGATTCAGGAGCAAATGCAAACTGTAAACCAAAACATTTGGTACAGGGGGCTATTATGGGCTCTGAATATGCACGTTTAATGTTTGGTAAAACAAACCCGACTGTTGGCTTGCTTAATATTGGTGAAGAATCAACTAAGGGTAATGACTTGTGTTTAGCTACATATCCTTTATTAGAACAGCTAAAAACAATTCCGTTTAAAGGAAATGTAGAAGGCCGTGATATTCCTAAAGGAACTGTAGATGTAGTTGTATGTGATGGCTTTACTGGTAATGTGGTGCTAAAATTAGCTGAAGGCCTTGTAGGGGTTATGACGCAAATTATTAAAGATGGCATCAAAAATGGTGGTTTATTAGCTAAAATTGGAGCAGCTTTAATTGCCCCTGTATTTAAAAAGGTTCGAAAACGCCTTGATCATACAGAAAATGGCGGTGCTCCTTTATTAGGTGTGAATGGTGTGTTTTTAATTTCCCATGGCAGTTCAAAAGCAAAGGAAATCTTAACAGCGATTAAAATTGCTAGTGAGTTGGTGGAACAAAAAATTATTCAAAACATTCAACAGAGTATAGAAGAAGAAGGAGCTATCAAATATGACGATGTGGACTAAGCCAGTCGGTATTATTGGTACAGGTAGTTTTGTACCAGATAATATTGTGACTAACGCTGATCTAGAAAAAATCGTAGACACGAATGATCAATGGATTCGTGAACGCACCGGCATTGAAGAACGTCGCATTGCCCCAGAAGGCATGAATGCCTCTGATATGGCAACTGAAGCGGCTCGTCGCGCTATGGACAGTGCAGGCTTGACGGCTGAAGATATTGATTGTATTATTGTAGCGACTTTAACTGGCGATATGAGTATTCCTTCCACGGCTTGTTTAGTACAAGCTAACTTGGGAGCTACTAATGCAGCTGCTTTTGATTTAGGTGCTGCTTGCTCAGGCTTTGTATATGGTTTAATTAACGCTGGAAGTTATGTAAGTAACCAGTTATTTAAACATGTACTAGTTATCGGCGTTGAAGTAATGTCCCGCGTTATTAATTGGCAAGACAGAGGCACCTGTGTTTTATTTGGTGATGGCGCTGGTGCTGCTGTTGTATCGACCGTACCAGAAGGATATGGTATGTTAGGTATGGATATGGGGGCGAGTGGCGCTGGTGGAATGGCTTTATGCATTCCGGCGAGTGGCACTGCCATGATTCAGAATGATAAACGCATTGAAGAAGGCCTAACCTATATTCATATGGATGGCGCTGAAGTTTATAAATTTGCAGTAAAAACTATGGGGCGTACAGCTCTTAAAGCTTTAGACCGGGCCGGTTTGAAGTTAGAGGATTTGGACCGTTTCATTCCTCACCAAGCAAATAAACGAATTATTGACTCGGCTGCACATCGCTTAAAAATGCCAGAAGAAAAAGTATTTATTAATTTGCCAAAGTATGGCAATACATCAGCTGCATCCATTGGTATTGCTTTGGATGAAGCGGTACGATCTGGCTTTGTAAAACGAGATCATACAGTCGCCTTTGCTGGCTTTGGAGCCGGCTTAACTTGGGCAGGCTTGGTAATGAAATGGTACTAAGGAGGAACAACCATCATGATTAAGACTGATATTTGTGATTTATTAGGGATTGAGTATCCTATATTCCAAGGTGGTATGGCTTGGCTCGGTACCGCTGAACTTGCTGCGGCTGTGTCTGAAGGCGGCGGTCTTGGCATTATTGGGGCTGGTCATATGCCACCAGACGTATTTCGTAATGAAATTCATAAATTAAAAGAACGTACAAGCAAACCGTTTGGTTGTAATATTATGTTAATGTCACCATTTGTAAAAGAAGTTATGCAAGTGGTATTAGAAGAACGAGTACCAGTTATTACAACTGGTGCTGGCAATCCAAGTACTTATGTGCCAGCATTAAAAGAAATCGGCACTAAAGTAATTCCTGTAGTAGCGTCTGTATTGTTAGCTAAACGTTTATTGCGTGGTGGTATTGATGCAGTGGTAGCTGAAGGTACTGAATCAGGTGGTCACGTAGGGGAAATTACGACTATGTGTTTAATTCCTCAAATTGCTGATGCTGTTAATGTACCAGTTATTGCTGCTGGTGGTATTGCTGATGGTCGTGGTGCAGCGGCTGCATTCGCTTTAGGTGCTAGTGCAGTACAAATGGGTAGCCGTTTCGTATTATCCGAAGAATGTATTGCCCATCCAAACTACAAGGAAGCAGTACTTAAAGCAAAAGACCGCTCTACAGTAATGACAGGTCTTACAACAGGACATCCAGTTCGTATTTTAGAAAACTTATTATCCCATCAATATCAAGAATTAGAATTCAGTGGGGCACCAAAAGAACAGCTTGAAGAACTAGGTGCTGGCGCGCTTCGTAAAGCCGCTATTGAAGGGGATGTTAAAAATGGCTCTGTTATGATTGGGCAGATTTCTGGTATGTTACATGATGTAAAACCATGTGCTCAAATCATTAAAGATATTATGAGCGAAACTGAAACCGTAATTGGTGGCTTACAGAAAATCATTAAATAATACAGGAGGCGTTACTAGTGAAAACAGCATTTGTATTTCCTGGCCAAGGTTCTCAAAAAGTAGGTATGCTTCAAGATTTATACAATGAATATGACATTGTAAAACAGCGTTTTGCTGAAGCAGATGAAGCATTAGGTTATTCTATTTCTAAATTATGCTTTGAAGGACCTGATACTGAATTAGTTAAGACTGCTAATACACAGCCAGCTATTTTGACAGCTAGTGTAGCATGTTATGAAATACTCAAAGAAAAAGGCTTTACTCCTGATATTGTAGGTGGTCATAGCTTAGGTGAATATAGTGCTTTAGTTGCAGCAGGTGTGCTTGATTTTAAAGATGCCGTATACGTTGTTCATAAACGTGGCGAATTCATGCAAGATGCTGTGCCATTAGGCGAAGGTGCTATGGCAGCTATTTTAGCCTTACCTCGTGAAGAAGTAGTAGCTATTTGTGAAAGAATCAATAACGAAGTGGGTTCTGTACAAGCGGTTAATTTTAACTGCCCAGGTCAAATCGTTATTGCTGGTGCTACTGCAGCGGTAGAAAAAGCAGCGGAAGAAATGAAAGTAGCAGGCGCTAAACGGGCTGTTATGTTACCGGTAAGTGCTCCATTCCATAGTCGTTTAATGGAACCAGCAGCTGCTCGTTTGAAAGAAGAATTAGACAAAATTACTGTAAACGATGCAGCGATTCCAGTAGTAGTCAATGTAACTGGTGAAATTTTAACCGATGCCAATGCTATTAAAGAATCTCTTGTAGTGCAAGCCGCTCATCCAGTACTTTGGGAAGACTGTGTAGCAACTATGATTAATGAAGGTGTTGGTGCATTTGTAGAAGTAGGTCCAGGTAAAGTATTAACTGGGTTTACGAAGAAGATTAATAAGGAAATGCAATTAGCGAATGTTGAAGATGTAGATTCCTTAGCAAAAACTCTTGAATTTTTACAGGGGGTTCGATAAAATGCATTTAACAGATAAAGTTGCTTTAGTAACAGGTGCTTCTCGTGGTATTGGCCGTGCAATTGCTATTTTAATGGCAAAGCAAGGGGCTGATGTAGTTGTAAACTACAGTGGCAGTGAAGGTGCTGCACAAGAAACAGTAGATGCTATTTTAGCGCTTGGTCGCAAAGCGATTAAAGTAAAAGCTAATGTAGGCAATGCTGAAGAAGTGGCTGCTATGGTTGAAGAAGCTCATACAGCATTTGGTCGTATTGATATTTTAGTGAATAATGCAGGTATCACTCGTGATGGCTTGCTTATGCGCATGAAAGACAATGACTGGGATGATGTTATGAACATCAATCTTAAAGGCGTATATCTTGTAACTAAAGCCGTTTCAAAAATTATGATGAAACAGCGTAGTGGTAAAATTGTAAATATGACATCTGTAGTTGGTGTGACTGGCAATGCTGGTCAAGCTAATTATAGTGCTTCTAAAGCAGGTGTAATTGGTTTTACTAAAACTTGTGCTAAAGAATTGGCAAGCCGTGGTATTACGGTAAATGCGATTGCACCAGGTTTTATTCACACTGATATGACAGATGTTTTACCTGATAAAGTGAAAGAAGCAATGGTTCAGACAATTCCATTAGGACGTATGGCTGAACCAGAAGAAGTAGCTGTAGTAGCTACCTTCTTAGCAAGTGATATGGCAAGTTACATTACTGGTCAAGTCATTAATGTTGATGGTGGCATGGTGATGTAGGTACATATATAGTGAAATAGTGAAAGGAGGTGAAATCACAATGACCACGTTTGATAAAGTAAAAGCGATCGTTGTGGAACAGTTAGGCGTTGACGAAGCTGAAGTTAAGATTGATTCTACATTCATTGACGACTTAGGAGCTGACTCCTTAGACATCGTTGAATTGATCATGGCTTTCGAAGAAGAATTCAATGTTGAAATTCCTGATGATGTAGCTGAAAAAATTAAAACAGTGAAAGATACGGTAGAATACATCGATTCTATCAAAGAAGCGTAAGACTTGTGCACCGTTAGGGGGCTGTACGCCCCCTAGTCGGTATACGTAACAGGAGGAATTTATAGTGAAGCTCCCTGAACTTCGCATAGGAAATCTGGTGGCAAAGGTGCCCATTATTCAAGGTGGCATGGCAATCAGATTGTCTACAGCACGTCTTGCTGCGGCTGTAGCTAATGAAGGTGGCATTGGTCTCATTGCGGCCTCCGGTATGCCATTTGATGAATTACGTTATGAAATTAAATTAGCTCGAAAATTATCACCTACGGGTATTATTGGTATAAATGCAATGGTAGCAGCCTCTGGTTTTGCTGGCCTTGTGCAAACTGCAGTTGAAGAAGGCATTGACCTTGTTGTTGCAGGCGCAGGTTTTTCTCGTGATATGTTTGGTATGGGGAAAGAATCAGGTACGCCCATTGTACCGATTGTGTCCTCTGGAAAATTAGCTCGTATTTCCGAAGGATTAGGTGCGGCAGCTGTCATCGTTGAAGGCAGTGAAGCAGGCGGCCATTTAGGTACGAATCGCTCATCTCGTGAAATTGTACCTGAAGTTGTAAAAGCCGTTAAAAATATTCCTGTAATTGGCGCGGGCGGCGTGTTAGACGGGAAAGATATTGTAGAAATGATTAAGCTAGGTGCTAATGGCGTCCAAATGGGGAGCCGTTTTGCTGCTAGTGTAGAATGCAATGCATCGGACGAATTGAAAAAAATGTATGTACGTACAACAAAACCGGAAGATGTAGTGTTAATAGAAAGTCCAGTGGGTCTACCAGGACAGGCAATACGCAATAAATTTGCCACCACTGTATTGGATGGTACTGTACCACCACCAACTGAATGTGATCGTTGTTTAAAACATTGCTCTCATAGATTCTGTTTAATTAAAGCACTGGAACGAGCACAACAAGGTGATGTGGAGAATGGTTTAGTATTCTCCGGCAATAATATGCGCAAAGTAGATGAGATTTTGCCAGTTAAGGAAATTTTCGCTCGTTTATTGAAGGAAGTTTCCCAGATTGATTAATGTATTTCAATGCATAGTTTACATGTGAGGTGAAATAATTGGAAAAACGTGTTGTTATTACTGGTTTAGGGGCTGTAACGCCTGTAGGCACTGGTAAAGAGGCTTTTTATGAAGCGTTATTAGCAGGTAAATCTGGTATCGGTCCGATTACGCATTTTGATGCTTCAGAATATGCTACCCGCATTGCTGGTGAAGTGAAGGATTTTGATATTACTGAATATGGTGTAGAGAAGAAAGAGTCCCGTCGTATGGACCGTTCCTCTCAATTTGCAATCGCTGCAGCAGTTCTTGCTTTGCGCGATTCTGATCTTGATTTGGATAAAGAAGATCGTGACCGTTGTGGTACTGTAGTAGGTACTGGTATCGGTGGGATTGACTCTATCCACGATGTATATGTAACGTTATTTGACAAAGGACCTAATCGTGTAAGTCCATTTGCTGTACCTATGATGATTGCTAACATGGTATCTGGCCGTGTATCTATTGAACTTGGTCTTCGTGGCCCAGCGATTACAGATATTACTGCTTGTGCTTCTGGCACTAACTCCATTGGCGATGCATTCCGTATTGTAGCTCGTGGGGATGCTGATATTATGTTTGCTGGTGGTACTGAAGCGGCTATTTCTCCAGCGGCTGTAGCTGGTTTTGCTGCTATGAAAGCAATGTCTACACGCAATGATGAACCTGAAAAAGCATCTCGTCCATTTGATGCAGACCGTGATGGTTTTGTAATGGGTGAAGGGGCAGGTATCGTTGTTCTTGAAGAATTAGAACATGCGAAAGCTCGTGGTGCTCATATTTACGCAGAAGTAATTGGTTATGGTAGCAATGGTGATGCGTATCACATTACAGCGCCAGCACCAGGTGGTTTACAAGCGCGTAAATGTATGGAATTGGCAATTAAAGACGCTGGTATTGATCCTAGCGAAATTAATTATATCAATGCTCATGGTACATCTACTGGTCTTAATGATAAGAATGAAACTATGGCAATTAAAGAATTATTTGGAGAACATGCTAATACATTAGCAATTAACTCCACTAAATCTATGACAGGCCATTTATTGGGTGCTGCTGGTGCTATTGAAGCTATTGTAATGGCTATGGCTATTGAAACTGGCAAAATTCACCCAACTATTAACTTAACGAACCCAGATCCAGAACTTGATTTGGATTATGTAAAAGAAGGAGCTCGTGAGTTAAAAGTTAATTGTGCTCTTTCCAATTCCTTTGGTTTTGGTGGACACAATGCGACGTTACTAGTTCGTCGTTACGAGGACTAATTGAGCGGCCGTAAGACTCATAAGACAATCTCGCACCAAGCTCGAGAAGCAGCGCTTCGAGAGCTTGTGGCGCGTTTGCGTATTCCTTTGACAGATATTAATTTGCTCGACAGAGCGTTTACGCATACGTCTTATGCCAATGAGAATAGAGCAGCTCGCGTTAAACATAATGAGCGTCTTGAATTTCTAGGAGATGCTGTATTAGATTTAATTATCGGTGAGTATCTGTTTACTACATATCCTCAAATGACTGAGGGTGAACTGACGAAGATAAAGGCAGCCACTGTTTGTGAAACGTCACTAGCTACTTGTAGTGCTAAATTAAATTTTGGTAACTATTTATTATTAGGTCGTGGTGAAGCGACTTCTGGTGGCCGTGAACGGGCCTCTATTTTGGCGGATACATTTGAGGCAGTTATAGGCGCCTTATATGTCAATACTTCCTATGAAGTAGCAGCACAGTTCGTATTGAGTCATTTGAAAGGATATTTAGAAAAGGCTAAAGCTGGTAAGCTTGGCAAAGATTATAAAACAATGTTGCAAGAATATGTGCAACAAGATGGGGAAAAGCAAATTGTTTACACTTTACTAAGTGAATCTGGACCTGACCATGACAAGATTTTTTGCATGGAAGTGCGTATTGAAGGCGTTGCTTATGGTTCAGGTACTGGTAAGAGTAAAAAAGAAGCAGAACAAAATGCAGCACAAGTTACGTTAGATTATTTAGAAGGCAAACGAGCTTGTCAGTTATAATTAGGTATATGTAAATAGAGGAGCGGCTAATCCGCTCCTTTTTCGTATAGAAAGTGAGTTATCTTATGGCTGTAAGCATTGAAACAATGAAATCAAATATTGCAGTACCTTCTAAAGGTCTAACAAAGAAAAAGCGTGGCCTTATTCCTTTTTATATTCCTCATGCAGGCTGTCCACAGCAATGTATCTTTTGTAATCAACATCGGATTACTAGTGGTGGCGCAAGAGCTACTGCAGTGGATGTGACAGCGACTATTAAAGAATATATAGGTGCTGAACGAGAGTTAAAATATTGGGAAGTGGCTTTTTATGGGGGTAGTTTTTCTGCTTTACCCAAAGAATTACAGATTTCTTTATTAGAGCCTGCTTATGAAGCTTTACAAGGGGGGCTTATTGATGGTATTCGTTGTTCTACTCGGCCTGATGCATTAAGTGATGAAGCTATTGATTTGCTCGTAGCCTATGGGGTGAGTACAGTTGAAATGGGCGTACAATCCATGGATGAGACCATTCTTGTTAACTCTAAACGGGGGCATACAAGTGCTGACGTTGTAGGGGCGGTAGGGCGTTTACAAAGACGTGGCTTAACTGTAGGTATACAATTATTACCTGGTTTACCTGGTGAAAATTGGCATACTTTGGTGCATACGGCAGTGAAGGTAGGCCGTTTAGAGCCTGATTTTGTACGTATTTACCCTGTATTAGTTATTGCTGATACGGAATTGGCAGAGGCAGTAGCTGAAGGGACTTATACGCCTTTAACCGTTGAGGAAGCAGTAGCATATAGTGCGTTTTTAAAAACTTATTTTGAAGATAAGCAGATTGAAGTAATACGGACAGGTCTGCAAAGTACGCCAGAATTAGATGCCGGCATCGGCTTAGTGGGCGGACCTTATGAACCAGCTATGGGTGAATTGGTTGTTAATTATCAATGGCAACAAAAGCTGGAAGACGTATTACAGGCCCATGAAGCGGAGTTTATGTTTGCGTCGCAGATTGCATCTACTTTAGATTCTCCGAGACAGCATAAAAAGCTGATTACCATTATATATCCACGGTCATTGACTTCGAAACTGCGTGGAGAAAAGCAACGGAATATGAAGTATTTTGCCACAAAATATAGTCAGTATAATTGGCAGTGGTGTGAATGGGATTCTAAGGTGGCTCAAAATATATGGTCTAAGTGGGAAGTAACTGGTTTTGTGATTGGCGATGCGAGCGATGAAGTTAAGTCGGCAAAAACTACTGAAGGACTGAACCATAGTTATATGGCGAAAAATAAAGAGAATGTGTGTTTGATTATCGATAATATTAGGTATACTGTGGTATAATAAAAGGTACGTTATTATAAGAATTTTTGACTCACAGAAAGGTGGTTAGCATGCAACTCTTACGATTAGAGTTAAAGGGATTTAAGTCCTTTGCTGATAAAACAATTGTAAAATTTTCACCAGGCATGACGGCCATTGTAGGCCCTAATGGGAGCGGCAAAAGTAATATTACGGATGCTATGCGTTGGGTCTTAGGTGAATCAAATGTACGCCAATTACGTGGTCAAAAAGCAGAAGATATTATTTTTTCAGGCACAGAAAAACGTCGTCCCATGAGTACGGCTGAAGTAACGTTAATCTTTGATAATAGTGATAAACGATTACATCCTGATTTAGCAGAAGTGGCTTTAACACGGCGTATTTATCGCAGTGGGGAAAGCGAATTTTATATTAATAAAAAAGCTTGTCGTTTAAAAGATATTCAAGCCTTATTGGCTGATACAGGCTTAGGTCGTGACTCTATGGCTATTATTGGTCAGAATCGAGTAGATGCTATTTTAAATAGTAAGCCGGAAGAACGACGTTTAATTTTTGAAGAAGTAGCAGGTATTGCTCGTTTCAAAATGAATAAAGAAGAGTCTTTGCGCCGCATGGGGCAGACTGATCGAAATATGGAGCGTGTTGCTGATTTAATGGCTAATTTAGAGGAACAAATGGGACCTCTAAAAGAAAAGGCTGATAAAACAGAAGAACATGGTCGTTTGAGTCAGCAAAAACGTCTATATGATGGGGCTTTGGCTTTTCATGATTTTAAGGTAGCTGATCGACTTTTTACTAAACAAGAGAATGAAAAGACTGCTTTAGAACAAGAAGATATTGAAATACAAACAGAATTAACGACTGTAGCTGCATCCGAACAAAGTTTGAAACTTCATAATGATGAACAGCAGTTAGCACTTCGAGCTTGTGAAGAAGCGGTAGCACAGGCGCAGCGTAAAGAAGAACGGTTGCAAGGGGAGCAGAAGCTGGTAGAGGAACAGTTACGTTCTGCTACAAAAGAGGTACAAGAGCTACAATATCGTATTCATGAAATGGAAGCGACTATTGCTGGTGATAGTCAGAAGGTATTAGTTCACCAAAAGTTGGTGGCTGATAGTGAAGCTGAATTAACTAAGCAGGCGGAAGTGGTACGTCAAAAAGAAGAGGCTTATGAGATAGCTAAAGCTACCTTGCAAGAGGTACAGCAAGCCTTTCAAGCGGTGCAAAAAGAAGCGGCTAGTCGCCATGAAGAGCAACTAAGTTTAGTAGGACGAGTTGAAAAATATCGGTCTGAATTGCAACGTGTAGCCGATGAATTAGAAGAAGGGCGGAAATTAGTAGAAGTTTTGACCCAAGAAGTAGCCGACGTCGCTACGGAAGAAGCAGCTGCCTTAGCTAAGCAACAGCGTTTAGAAGCTAGCAAGAAAGAACAAGAAGCAGTTCGTCAAACACAGCAAAATGCGTTAAATGAATTGCGGACTAGTCGTCAACAATTGGAAAAAGAAAATCAAGCGAGGCGCCGTGAAGAACAACAATTAGAAGGGCGTTTGCAAGTATTGGCCCAGTGGGCAGAGCAACATGAAGGCTATGCAGAAGGTACGCGTAATGCTTTACAAGCTAACGAAAGCTGGCGTAAGGATTTGCATGGGGCCATTGGTGATTTATTTACAGTAGAGCCTAAGTTTGTAACGGCCCTAGATATTGCTTTAGGTGGTAGTATTAATCACATAGTTGCTAGTACAAGTCGAGCCGCTGCAGATTGTATTGCTTATTTAAAACGAACACAGGGTGGTCGCGTTACTTTTTTACCTCTTGAAACGGTAAAAGGTCATGCTCTTGAGACCTCTGCATTAGCTGAAGTTGGTGTACTAGGGCGTGCCGTTGATTGTATTACTTTTGACGATACGTATAAAGGGATTTTTACATATTTATTAGGCCGTACCATCGTTGTTGAGTCTATGGAACGAGCGATAGAGCTACAAAAAAAATACAAACAACAGTTGCGTATTGTTACTTTAGGTGGTGAACAGTTTCAACCTGGTGGCTCTTTATCAGGTGGTGTGACTAAGCGTCGCAAAGCCTCTGTCATGGCTCGTAAAGAAGAGCTTACGACCCTTACAACAAAACTTACAACTTTGCAACAGAAGATAGAGGACGATCAAACTACCATACAAAAGAAAGAGCAAGACATAGAAGCGTTAACCGCTACTATGGAGGCTGAAAAAGATAGTTGGGACGAATTACATACCTTATTATTAACAGCACAGACTTTATGTCAAACCTTGGGTGAGCGTAAGGCTCGTAAAGAGCGCTTAGTGGTTGAAAATACAACTAAAGTGAAAATTTTGGAAGATACCCAGCAGACTATTGAGGGTCAGCTAAAAGCGGGGGAGGCTAGTTTACAAGCTTTGCAGACAAAATTGACTGAGGCTGGTGAAGGTAGTGTTACATTAGCTCAATTAGAAGCAGCTCAGCAGGCGCAAGGGGAAGCAAATGCCATATGGAATGAAGCCCGTTTGGCTTATGAACAAAGTCGTCAACAACAGGTATATAGACAAAGTCAAATTGCTGAATGGCAGGCTGCTATTGAGGCGAATACCGCTAAAATGAAGCCTTTACAAGAACAGTTAATGAGGCAAACTGAGTTAGTGGATATAACGTTGCCACAACAGTTGTCACATTTAACTGAAACCTATGGTACACAGGCGTCAAAGTCAGGGGCTTTGCAAAAAGAGCGACAATCCCTCTATGAATTGCATAGTACTCAAAAGCAGAATTTAGAAGAATTAGCTACTCGACGTAATGATTTAGATGTACGGCAAAAGCGTATTCAACAACGATTATTGCAGATGGAAGGACAGTTGGCTAAATATGAAATGAATAGTACCCAAGCGGTGGCTAAAATCGGTGAGTTAGGCTTTACGAAAGAGGAGGCACAATCACTTCATTTAGAGGGCGCTGTTGGGGATTGGCGTTTAGCACAAGGCCAATTACAAGCTCAATTAGAAGCGTTGGGGCCTATTAATCCTGAAGCAGTTGCTGAATATGAAGAAGCGCTAAAAAAGAAAAGTTTTTACGAAGAGCAGCGTTCTGATTTAGAATTAGCGAAACAACAGCTTGAGTCTGTTATTGCGGAGATTGATAAAGCAATGTCGACTCAACTTAGTGAAGTCTTAGATATAGTAGGGGACCGATTCCAAGCGGTGTTTAGTCAATTGTTTGGGGGCGGTACGGCACAAATTGTATTAACTGATGCAGCTAATATTTTAACTAGTGGGATTGATTTTTATATACAGCCACCTGGTAAAAAACGTCAGCAATTAACATTATTGTCTGGCGGTGAACGAGCTTTAACAGTTATTGCTTTATTGTTCTCATTCTTAGACTATCGACCTGCTCCATTTTGCGTACTTGATGAAGTAGATGCTGCTTTAGATGAAGCAAACGTAGAACGATTTGGCAGTTATTTGCAGCGTTTAGGGGCTGATACACAATTTATTGTTGTATCGCATCGTAAGCGGACTATGGAAGCGGCTTTAGTATTACAAGGGGTGACAATGGTAGAACGAGGCGTTTCACGATTATTAACAGTAGCCTTTGATGATATAGAGGAGGATATGTAATGGGATTTTGGAATCGTACAAAACAATTATTAGGCATTAGTAATGCATTAGAAAATACAAAAAAGAAATTTACAGAAGCTATTGAAACAGTAGTTATTGGTTATGCTAAGATTGATGATGATTTTCTCGATGACTTAGAAATCGCTATGATTACTGCTGATTTAGGTAGTAAAACTACTGAATTATTGATGAAAGAAATTCGTCGTGGTGTAACGGAAGGTAAAATTAATCATACCAATGAAGTAATGGGCTATATTGAAGAATACATTACTAAAATTTTGGAAGATCAGGAAGAAACTTTAGAAATGCATGCGCCAGAAGTTATTTTAGTAGTAGGGGTTAATGGCGTTGGCAAGACTACAACGATTGCTAAATTAGCGCATTATTATAAAGAAGCAGGTAAAAAAGTTGTCTTAGCAGCAGCGGATACATTCCGTGCGGCTGCCTCTGAACAGTTAACTATTTGGGCTGAACGTGCTGATGTGCCAATTGTTAAGCATCAAGAAGGGGCTGACCCAGCCGCTGTTGTGTATGATGCTTTAGCATCGGCAAAAGCTCGTAATGCAGATATTGTAATTATTGATACGGCTGGTCGTTTACATACTAAGACGAATTTAATGGAAGAATTGAAAAAAATTGGTCGTGTAGCGGACCGCCAAGTTCCTGGTGCGCCACATCAAACCTTATTGATTTTAGATGGTACTACTGGTCAAAATGCAGTAAGCCAAGCTAAATTATTTGGTCAAGCTGTGCCAATTACAGGGATTATTGTTACAAAATTGGATGGCACTGCTAAGGGGGGCGTGGTTATTTCAATTAAAGAGGAATTGGGCGTGCCTGTGCGTTGGATTGGCATTGGTGAAAAAATTGATGATTTACAGCCATTTAACGCGAAGGACTTTGCCAATGCATTGTTTGATAAAGGAATGAGTAGTAATGAAAAATGAGATGAGTCGTGAAGAATTAATAGCCTATGCAAAAGCTGAGAACCGTGCTAATAAGTATGGAGCGCCTGTAGAAGCTATTGAAACTTTAGGTGATTTATTAGCGTATGTGGGCAATGAAATGTATCGCCCTGTAACGCGCCTTATGTTGGCGAATTGGGCTGAATTAAATGAGCGCATTGATAACTTTTCAGAGGAAGAATGGGCATTTGCTACTGATGTGGCAACTAAAGTGGGCCTTGATAAACGAGTTGTTGCCTTGCTCATTGAAGTATTGGAAGGTGCTGATACGCCAAAACAATTAGAAGATAGTAAGCGTACAGAATTAAATGAAGAAGAACGTAAGGTATTACAGCAGCATATTGACCGCGTACGTGCTGAAGAAGCGACGCAAGCAGCCGCGGAAGCGGAACGTTTGATGGCTGAAGAAGGTAAATAATATGGCACATCCAAGTATTCATCGTAATTACGAAGGCCCAATGAATCCCTTTAAAGTAGAAGCCCCTTTTCAGCCTATGGGTGATCAACCAGCGGCTATACAATCGTTAGTGAAGGGTGTTGAAAATGGCGATTGGGCACAAGTTTTATTAGGTGCTACTGGCACAGGGAAAACGTATACTATGGCAAAACTGATAGAGGGCGTACAAAAGCCTACGTTAGTTATTGCTCATAATAAGACTTTGGCGGCGCAGCTAGCTAGTGAGTTTAAAAGTTTTTTTCCTAATAATGCGGTAGAATATTTTGTGTCTTATTATGATTTCTATCAGCCAGAAGCATATATTGCATCTACCGATACTTATATTGAAAAAGATGCGTCTATTAATGATGAAATTGATAAATTGCGACATTCTGCTACGATGAGTTTATTTGAGCGCCGTGATGTGATTATTGTGGCATCGGTAAGTTGCATTTATGGTTTAGGGGATCCAGAAGATTATAGTGATTTAGTGGTTTCCCTACGGTTGGGGCAAGAAAAAAGTCGCGATGATATTTTAAAGAAATTAGTAGATATTCAATACACACGTAATGATATAAACTTCACACGTGGTACATTTCGGGTTCATGGTGATACGATTGAAGTATTTCCTGCTGCTTATAGTGAACGGGTGGTACGCATAGAACTCTTTGGTGATGAAATTGATCGTTTATCTGAAGTGGATGCGTTGACTGGCGAAATCATTGTAGATCGTAAACATGTAGCTATTTATCCAGCATCTCACTATGTAACGACTCGTGAAAAACTGCAAGTTGCCATTGAGCGTATTGAAGCCGAATTAGATGAACAATTAAAACTGTTAAAATCTAAAGACCGCCTGTTAGAAGCACAGCGATTGGAACAGCGCACTCGGTATGATATAGAAATGATGCAAGAAATGGGATATTGTTCAGGCATTGAAAATTATTCACGTTTGCTTTCTAATCGTAAACCGGGGGAAGCGCCTTTTACTTTGATTGATTATTTTCCTGATGATTTTTTAATTCTTATTGATGAATCTCATGTAACTATGCCACAGGTACGAGCTATGTACAATGGGGATAGAGCACGCAAGGAAAATTTGATAGAATACGGTTTCCGTTTACCTTCAGCATTAGATAATCGTCCTTTGAAATTTGAAGAGTTTCAAGAGCGCATTAATCAGATTGTGTATGTATCCGCTACGCCAGGACCTTATGAAATGGAAGTACAAACAAATGTAGCTGAGCAGATTATTCGCCCTACAGGATTGCTAGATCCGGTTATTGAAGTACGACCTATTCGCGGTCAAATGGATGATTTATTGGGGGAAATTAAACTACGCACAGCTAAGAATGAGCGTGTTCTTGTAACAACCCTCACTAAAAAAATGGCGGAGGATTTAACAGAATTCTTAAAAGAAGTTGGTATTCGCGTTCGCTATTTACATTCTGACATTGCTACGATTGAACGAGCTGATATTATTCGTGATTTACGAGCTGGTGTATTTGATGTATTAGTCGGGATTAATCTCCTGCGTGAAGGTCTCGACATGCCAGAAGTGTCGTTGGTAGCGATTTTAGATGCTGACAAGGAAGGGTTCTTGCGTAGTGACACTTCTTTAATTCAGACTATTGGTCGGGCAGCTCGTAATGAACATGGTCGTGTTATTATGTATGCTGATCGTATTACCGGCTCTATGGAGCGGGCTATTAGTGAAACTGAACGGCGTCGTGAGGTGCAACAGGCTTATAATACAGAGCATAATATAACGCCAAAATCAATTCGTAAAGAAGTTAAAGAATTGATTGAGTTGACGAAGTTAGAAGAAGAGGCAGGTAGTAGCGCAACTGCTGATAGCAGTCAGGGGCGTACTAAACGTAAAGGACGAAGCCAAGGAGCTAGTACAGCTAAGGTTTCGAAAGCTACTACTAAAGGCTCGGGTAAGAGTAAGTCCTCACAATTGGCTGTAACAGGATTGCAAGCAGTAGCAGAAGATGGGTCTACTTATGGTGAAACAGCGGATACATCAGTAGCACCAGCTGTAACGGTTGAAGATGTATTTAATGAAATTGAAGAAACGACGCGTCTTATGAAGGCCGCGGCGAAGCAGTTAGAGTTTGAAAAAGCGGCTGAATTGCGTGATAAGTTAGGCCTATTGCGTCAACAATTATCTGATTTGCAAGATGCTCATGAGATGAAACCTAAACGTCGTAGATAATAAATATACGTTCTTTTAACCAGGAGGTTATGGTGAAAGAAGAAATTATAGTAAAAGGAGCAAGGCAACATAATTTAAAAAATATTGATGTTGCCTTGCCAAGAGATAAATTTATCGTGATTACAGGGCTTAGTGGTTCGGGTAAATCGTCCTTAGCCTTTGATACGATATATGCGGAAGGGCAACGGCGTTATGTGGAGTCGTTGTCCGCTTATGCACGCCAATTTCTAGGACAAATGGATAAACCCGATGTGGATTATATTGAAGGTTTATCACCAGCCATTTCCATTGATCAAAAAACTACCAGTCGCAACCCTCGTTCTACAGTGGGGACAGTGACGGAAATTTATGATTATTTGCGGCTTTTATTTGCCCGCGTAGGTCGCGCCTATTGTCCAGAATGTGGCAAACCTATTTCTCAGCAGTCCATTGAACAAATGACAGATGATGTAATGACTTTGCCAGAACGGACTAAAATTTTAGTTATGGCTCCTTTATTACGTGGTAAGAAGGGGGAGCATAAACAAATATTAGAACGATTGCGTAAAGAAGGATTTACGCGAGTTCAAATTGATGGTGAAATTCACACCTTAGATGAAGATATTCAGTTGGCTAAGACTAAAAAACATGATTTAGAAATTGTCATAGACCGTTTAGTTGTAAAAGAAGGCATTGAAAGTCGTTTAGCTGATTCTATGGAAACAGCGGCCAAGTGGGGCGAAGGCTTGGTGGTAGTGCAAGAAGTAGAAGGTCCTACTCATATGTACAGTCAGCATTTTGCTTGCCCAGATTGTCATATTTCACTGCCTGCTATTGAACCTCGTATGTTTTCTTTTAATAGTCCTTTTGGGGCTTGTCCGGCCTGCTCTGGTATTGGAAGCACTATGGAAGTGGACGAAGATCGCGTAATTCCTGATGGTGATATATCCTTCGCTGATGGCGCTGTTGTACCGTTAAGTTCTAATCCAAATGCTTGGTTTATGCGACAATTAGAAGGTTTATTAGTGGCTCATGGCTATGATTTGAATGCTACCTTTAATGAATTACCTAAAAAGGTACAAGATTTAGTTATGAATGGTAGTACGGATAAGGTAACTTTCGACTATGAAAATATGCGTGGGGAAGTAAAGACATTCCATACGGAGTATGAAGGTATTTTGCCTATGGTAAAACGCCGTCATAGTGAAGCTTTGAATGATTCACAGCGGGAAGCTTTTGAAGAATTTATGTCGATTAAACCTTGTAAAACCTGCGGTGGTGCTCGATTAAAACCAGAAGCCTTAGCTGTTCGTGTAGGTCCTAAGAATATTCATGAAGTGACTAATATGACTATTAGTGAAGCGGTGGATTTTTTTCAAACTGTGCCATTAACAGAACGAGAACAATTTATTGGCAATCAGATTTTGAAAGAAATCAATGCTCGTTTGATGTTCCTTAATAATGTAGGTTTGGACTATTTAACGATGAGTCGTAATGCTGGCACTTTATCGGGTGGTGAAGCACAACGTATTCGCTTAGCCACTCAGATTGGTTCTGGTCTGGTAGGGGTATTATATATTCTCGATGAGCCGTCTATTGGTTTACATCAACGAGATAATGATCGACTCATTGCAACCCTTAAAGGTTTACGTGATTTAGGAAATACATTACTTGTGGTGGAACATGATGAAGATACTATGTTGGCGTCTGACTATTTAGTGGACATAGGCCCTGGAGCTGGTGAACATGGTGGACAGATTATCGCCCAAGGCACGGCACAAGAAGTTATGGCCAATGAGCAATCGATTACTGGTCAATATTTAAGTGGTCGTAAATTTATTGCGTTGCCAGTGAAACGACGCAAGCCCAATGGTAATTATTTAGAAATTCGTGGAGCTTCTGAAAATAATTTACAGAATATTAATGTGAAATTCCCCCTTAGTGTATTTACGGTTGTAACTGGGGTAAGTGGGTCTGGTAAATCTACATTAATTAATGAGATTCTATATAAAGGCTTAGCGAATCATTTATATCGCTCCTATCATAAAGTAGGTGCTCATAAGGAAATTCGAGGCACAGAACATATAGATAAGATTATTAACATTGATCAAAGTCCGATTGGGCGAACACCACGCTCGAATCCGGCTACGTATACGGGTGTATTTGATTCAATTCGTGAATTGTATAGTCAAACGCCAGAAGCTAAAATGCGTGGCTATAAGCAAGGCCGGTTTAGTTTTAATGTACGTGGTGGTCGTTGTGAAGCTTGTCGTGGTGATGGCATTATTAAAATAGAAATGCACTTTTTACCAGATGTATATGTACCTTGTGAAGTCTGTAAAGGTGCGCGCTATAATCGAGAGACTTTAGAAGTAAAATACAAGGGTAAAACCATTGCTGAAGTTTTAGACATGGTAGTGGATGAAGCGGTTGAATTTTTTAAAGCCATTCCTAAAATTCATCGCAAGCTTGTAACTTTACAGGAAGTAGGGCTTGGCTATATTCGGTTAGGGCAGCCTGCAACAACCTTGTCTGGTGGGGAAGCACAGCGGGTGAAATTAGCTACTGAATTGGCTCGCCGTAGTACTGGTAAAACGCTTTATATTTTAGATGAACCAACTACGGGGCTTCATGCAGAAGATATTCGTAAATTGCTAGATGTGTTACAAAAGTTAGTAGATGGTGGAGATACGGTCGTTGTTATTGAACATAATTTAGATGTAATCAAGACAGCGGATTATATTATTGATCTAGGCCCTGAGGGGGGAATACGAGGTGGTACAATTGTTGGTACCGGTACACCAGAACAAATTTGTAAATTAGAAGCTAGTTATACGGGTAAATTTTTAGCACCAGTATTAGCTAAAACAAAGAAATTTATGGCAGCTGCTAATGCCTCTAGTAAAGATAGCAAGGTAGGTAACTAATGGTTACAGAGACTGTATTAGAGAAGATTAGTCATTTGCCAACTACGCCAGGGGTGTATTTATGGCGCGATCAATATAAACGTATTATTTATATTGGCAAGGCTATTAATCTGCGAAATCGAGTGCGTTCGTATGTGCGCCAAGATAGTAATCGCGCCCCTAAAGTAGCTGCTATGATGAAGCGGGCCGTAGATGTAGAAGTCATTCAGACTAAGACAGAAATGGAAGCGCTTATTCTTGAAAATACGCTTATCAAGGAACATCATCCTAAGTATAATATTATGCTTCGTGATGATAAGACTTATCCTTATGTGAAAGTTACAGTACAAGAAGAGTATCCACGAGTGCTTATGGTGCGGCGCATGGTACGGGATGGGGCTAAATATTTTGGTCCTTTTACAGATGTAACCGCCGTGCATCAGACTTTAAAGTTATTTCGTCGTCATTTTCCTTTACGCACTTGTCAGAATATGAAAGTGCCACGCCCTTGTTTACAATATCACATGGGATATTGTGAAGCTCCTTGTCAAGGTTGGGTAAGCCCTGAAACATATAGTACGTATATTGATCAGATTGTACAGGTATTAGAGGGGAAGCCAATTCCACTTTTGCAAGACTTAAAGGCGCAGATGGAGACCGCGGCCGATGAATTAAATTTTGAAAAAGCAGCTACTTTACGAGATCAATTACAGGCCTTAGAAAAACTTCGCGAGAAACAGCGTATGGTTACACAGCGTGGTGATATTGATGTAGTGGGGATAGCTATGGAAGGCCTTATGGCTTGTGTTCAAGTCTTTTTTATTCGTCAAGGTCGTTTGTTAGGACGAGAGAACTTCTTTATCAAAAATGAGGGCGATGAGGCTGTAACAAT
The DNA here is from genome assembly GCF_943192895.1 of Veillonella intestinalis. Lineage (NCBI taxonomy): Bacteria > Bacillati > Bacillota > Negativicutes > Veillonellales > Veillonellaceae > Veillonella > Veillonella intestinalis. The sequence goes on from NZ_CALPCB010000004.1 coordinate 126,815, forward strand.
TATGACTGACTTTGTGAAGCAATATTACAGTGGTGCGTCTTTTGTACCTAAAGAAGTGCTTTTACCTTATGATACAGACGAGCGTGAACTCTTCGCTACATGGTTTTCTGAAATGAAAGGGCAAGTAGTAGAGGTATCCGTGCCGCAACGAGGTTATAAGCATGATTTGATAAAAATGGCAGCTGAAAATGCGCAAAACTTTTTAGCAGAGCGACGTCGTCAATGGCAATACGATTTAGATAAAAGTGGCGGCGCTGTTAAAAAGCTGGCCGAAGTGTTGGATTTACCACGTTTGCCAGAACGAATGGAATGTTTCGATATTTCTCATACTCAAGGGAGTGAGACCGTTGCATCTATGGTAGTTTTTGAAGATGGTAAACCAGCTAAGAAAGAATATCGACGTTTTAAATTAAAAACGGTGCAAGGCAAGCCTGATGATTTTAAGTCTATGGCAGAAATTATGGAACGACGTTATGGTAATGAAACTGATTGGCCTATGCCTGATTTGATTATTATTGATGGGGGCAAAGGTCAATTGAATGCAGCCTTACCATTAATTCGTGCTGTAGGGGTAACGGATGTGCCCGTTATTTCCTTAGCTAAGCGCATTGAAGAAGTATTTGTAGAAGGGCAGTCGGAGAGTATTATATTATCCCATCATTCTCCAGAACTACAATTATTACAGCAAATTCGCGATGAAGCACACCGTTTTGCTATTACCTATCACCGTAAATTGCGCGGAAAACGCAATTTAGAATCTATCTTAGATCATATTGATGGGATTGGACCTAAGCGGCGTAAAGCTTTATGGCAGGCCTTTGGTAATTTAGAAAGGATAAAAGCTGCTTCTGTTGAGGAGTTAGCTAGTGTGCCTGGTATGAATCAAAAAACGGCAGAGGCTGTTTTTGAGTTTTTCCGTTTGTCGAAAGAGGAAAAGCGTGCTACCATTGAAAGAGATATTCGGGGTAGTTAGTAGCAGTTAATATTTTAAAATATATAATGTAATGTGGGAGGTATTATATCTTGAATGGTAAATTGTCATTAAGTTCAGCTATTGTAATTGGGTCTATGCTATTTGGCATGTTTTTTGGAGCAGGGAATCTTATTTTCCCAGTGCATATGGGGCAAGAAGCAGGGGCTGATGTATGGCCTGCTACCTTAGGCTTTTTAATTACTGCTATTGGGTTGCCTTTTTTAGGGGTAGTGGCTATTGGTATTTCACGGAGCAGTGGCTTATATGATTTAGCTACTCGCATTCACCCGACCTATGCAAAATTATTTACCGTATTATTATATTTAACAATTGGACCTGCTTTTGCATTGCCTCGTACAGCCACGGTGTCTTATCAAATTGGTTTAGCACCTTATATTGGTGATGATATGCAAACTATGGCATTGGCAGGCTTTACTTTTGTATTTTTTGCATTGGGCTTATTTTTCTCGATGAACCCAGGGAAATTGATGACCTATATTGGCAAAATTTTAAATCCACTATTCTTAGTATTTTTGGCAATTTTATTAGCAGTCGCTTTAGTTTCTCCTATGGGAGAAATTAGTTCGGCGCCAGTTACTGGTGATTACCTAACTATGCCATTTTTTAAAGGCTTTACAGAAGGGTATAATACAATGGATGCTTTAGCTGCTCTTGCTTTTGGTATCATTGTTATTCGTGCTATGCAAGAAGTTGGCGTTAAGGAGCCTAAAGATATTGCTATTGGCATGGTAAAGGCAGGGATTGTAACTGTTATCTTAATGGTAGTTATTTATGCGTTCTTAGCCTATGTAGGGGCTTCTAGTTTAGGTGTATTACAACTTTCAGCTAATGGTGGTATTGCTTTAGCGCAAATTGCTCATTACTATTTTGGTTCTATCGGGGCTGTTTTATTAGCAATTATTGTTACCTTAGCGTGCTTGAAGACAGCGGTAGGTTTAATTTGTGCTTGCTCTGAAACCTTTGTCGAATTATTCCCAAATTCTATTAGTTATAAGAAGTATGCTTATACATTTGCTCTTGTATCATTTTTAATTGGGAATGTAGGTTTAACTCAGATTATTTCACTAGCAATCCCTATTTTAATGTTGTTGTATCCATTAACAATTACTATCATTTTATTAACCTTCTTGGCACCAGTATTTAAAGGTCGTCAAGCGGTGTATTTAATTACGACTCTATTTGCGTTATTGGCAGCGATTGGTGATGCGCTCAATACTTTACCTGCCTTTTTAGGGCAAAATGCTTTGGTGCAAAATACTTTGCAATTATATAAAAGTTTGCCTTTCTTTGAGTTAGGAATGGGGTGGATCGTACCATCAGCTATAGGTTTTGTATTAGGGCTTATTTATATAAGTGTTAAAAAATCTAACACAGTGGCTTAAAATTTTTTAGGTATAGAAAGTATTAAAGAACTAGCTAATAGCTATTGCGTAAAAACTTGTATTAGGAGGCATAGAAGTATGAATATTTGTGTAACTGGTGGGGCTGGATTTATAGGCTCACACCTTGTAGATAGACTTATCGAACAAGGTCATAAGGTACTAGTTATTGATAATCTAAGTACTGGTTGCCGTGAATATGTGAACCCTAAGGCACAGTTTGTGGAAATGGATATTCGTGATAGGGAATTAGTTAGTTTATTAGCTGAATTTAAGCCTACTTATATTTTCCACGAAGCGGCTCAGACTATGGTGCCTACTTCAATGGAAGACCCTGCTTTTGATTGTGATGTCAATTTAATGGGGCTTATTAATGTTTTAAATGCATGTCGTAGTGTGGGGGTGGCTAAGATTATAATGCCATCTTCTGCTGCTGTATACGGTGATTTAGAAACCTTGCCTTTAACAGAAACTATGATAGGTCATCCATCTTCTTTTTATGGTTTAACTAAATTGACTACTGAAAGTTATTTACGTCTCTATTATGAAGCCTTTGGCTTGCCTTATATTTGTTTTCGTTATGCCAATGTATATGGTCCTCGTCAAGGACATGGTGGTGAAGGTGGCGTGATTAGTATTTTTTGTGAACAACTTCAAAAACAACAAGATATTACAATTTTTGGTGATGGGGAGCAAACGCGAGACTTTGTTTATGTAGATGATGTGGTAGCAGCTAATTTGAAAGCTTTGGAAAAGCCAGATTTAACAGGGGTTATTAATGTAAGTACAGAAGTAGGCACATCTTTAAATGAATTAGTGGCTCAATTTAAGACGATTGTGGGACATGATTTTGCAGTTCATTATGAAGCAGAACGAGCCGGTGATATTAAACATTCCTTGTTAAGTACAAAAAAAATGATGACTGAGTTAAATTATTTGCCGAAAATTAATTTGACAACAGGCCTAGCAAACACGTATCATTATTTCGATACTAAATTATAGTTAAGCTGTACATAATTTAAAATTGTTGATTCAAATAAAATATGTAATAATAAGAATAAGGTAATTATTTTCTAAGGAGATTGACATGGAAACAAAAAAACAAGAAGAAAAAAAGATTCAGTATATTATTTGTCGCGTATGCGGCTATATTGAAACGGCTGATAAAGCAGATCAACCTTGTCCTGCTTGTGGTTTTCCAAAAACTGTTTGGGCTGAATACACACCACGTAAATTGAGCCCTACTCGTAAACGTTTATTAGATTTACATTTACATCCTATTGCTGTGCATTTTCCAATTGCTGGTTCAGCTATGACAGTAGGTTTGCCAATCTTAGGTTTATTAGTACCTTATTCTTTAAGCTATCGTTTATTTGATTTTGCTATGATGGTGTGCTTAGTAATGCCTTTATTAGTTCTTGTAGGTGCTATTTCTGGCTACATCGGAGGTAAACTTCGTTATAAAACAACGACAGCGCCTGTTTTGAAATTTAAAATTTACTTGAGTGTTGTATACTTTATCTTGACGGCTATTCAAGCTTATGTAGCCTATGCGTATACGGTGCACGCAGGCAATGCCTTAATTATTGCTATTATAGGTGTATTTGCATCATTATCAGCGGCTATTTTGGGTAAAAAAGGATCTCATTTATTTGCCGGCTTATTTGGTCCGTATGTACAAGGTTAACTATTGAGTGTGGTATAATAGTATTACACTAAGGTAAGTCTTTTAACTTGTTTTCATAATATCTTAGACAATGTAACGAGGAGTTAGCTTGAAGCTAAAGAGGCGCTTAGCGTTGTATTTATATTTACGTTGTATAAGATTCATATTAACAACTTATTGAAGTGTCTTGTTTTTGCTGTATGCTAAAACAAGGCACTTTTATCCATTTAAGGAGTGGCTATGCAAATCAATCGTGCAGTATTACAAATTTTAGATTTTTCATCCTCATTGGCAGTGTACTCAGAGAATGAATTAAATATGGGGGAAGAAGCCTTACAGGAATATGTTAGTGCTCATGTAAGTAAGGGAATTAAAGACCCAGGCTTACGAACGGGCTATTTAAATGAAACGAGTCAGTTAGGGCAATTATTAAAACAGTATAATGAAGGTGCTACTGATTTAGTAACTTTAGGCAAAGACTTAGGGGAGCGGTTGTTTAATTTTATGAAACAAGCTACAGACCCTGTAATTATTGATACGATTATTTGTGAAGCGGCTGATAATCATCGGTATTTATGCATATTACTTTGTCAAGCTCATGATGCGTATACGCATCAACTGTTTAATGAAGAAGATGGCACACTGACTACAGAGTTAATTCCAAACCGAGCTGTTTTGCCAAGTCCTACTCAAAAGTTAAGATCCTTTTGTGCTATTAATTTAGAGGACTTTTCAGTGCGTTTATTTGAGCCTAAGGGTGAATATGATGGTGAAGTTGTTTATATTCTAGGGGATAAGGTGCTACAAATTGGCACGAATCCGTCATCTCGTGATACAGTGTCTAAAGTGCGCCGTATTGTCGATAAAGTAGCTAAGGCGCATGAAGGAGACGGAGTGGAAGAATTGGTAAAAGTTCGTTCTATGATTTCTAAAAATGCAGAGGTGTCAGATACTCTAAATCCTGAAATTATTGTAGATACAGTATTTGCGAACCAACCACAACAAAAAGAAGCAGCAAAAAAAGCTTTAGCAGAACAGGATATGTTACGGCCTTTGCCAGTAAATCGTGAGTTTGCTAGTAAAATTGGTGAAAAGCATAAAATTAAAACTGATACGGGCATTGAAATTAGTTTTCCTGTTGAATATATGCAAAATAGTGAATTTATAGAAATCGTAACAAATCCAGATGGGACATTACGAATTGAGCTTAAGAATATTAATAAGATTTTAAATAAATGATTACCTTTAGAATGAACATTTTATTGGTTATCAATTAATTTTTAAAATAAAATATAGTAGAAATTGGAATAATTGTAGTAAAATATAAAAGGAACGATACGAGTGAGTAAGAAAGATCACAAAAAAACAAATGCAATGCGTATATTAGATACGCAAAAAGTCAGTTATGAAGTGCTTGCTTATGAATGGGAAGAAGGGCGTGGCGCTGGCGTACATGTAGCCGAAGAATTACATTTACCAGAAGAACAAGTATTTAAAACATTAGTAGGTCGTGGTAATGTAACTGGGCCAGTAGTTTTTTGTATTCCAGTGGCTGCGGAATTAGATTTAAAACAAGCAGCACGTGTAAGTGGTAATAAGTCAGTAGAACTTATTGCTGTAAAAGACTTGCTAGGTTTAACTGGCTATTTACGGGGCGGCTGCTCACCAGTGGGAATGAAGAAGTTATTTCCCACGTATTTTGATGCGACTATGGCTAAGTTTAGTGAGATTTATGTAAGTGCAGGTTTGCGTGGTATGCAGATTAAAGTTAATCCTCAAGCCTTGCAAACCGTTGTGTCTGCTCATTTTGAACCATTAACTATGAAATAAGTTGAAATATGAAGACCTTAGGGGGTTCTTAATTTTTGTTTTATAGTTAAATGGTATGGTATAGGGATAGATTATGGTAGAAATAGTATATGTTGATTAATGGGATGGATTGAGTCTAATTATAAGGAGTTTGTATGGGTAAAAAATATTATGCCGTAAAAGAAGGGCGAGTACGGGGGATTTTTGATTCATGGGCTGCTTGTGAGAGACAAGTTAAAGGATATGGGGGCGCAATTTATAAATCATTTACTTCTCGGCAAGATGCGGAGGACTTTATGGCTGATGAAGTAGCGCCGATTAAAGGCATGTCAATGGCGGAGTATTTGGAAACGGCTAAAGCTTCAACGCGTCGGTCGTCACGTCGTAAAAAAGTAGCAGAACCAGAAGCTACACCAGCCATAACAGCAGAAACAATTTTGGCTGAACTGGGACCTCGTTGTATGCTTGCCTACATTGATGGTAGCTTTGATAAAGTACGCAATGTAGTGGGTGCTGGGGGCATCATGTTTTATGAAGGGCAAGAAGAAACGTTTTCTTTTGGTACTGATAAAGAAATGTACACAGCCTATTGGAACGTAGCTGGTGAGTTATTGGGCGCTATGCATGTCATTAAGACAGCGATTGCAAAACAGATTAAAGAAGTTCATATTTATTATGATTATATGGGGATTGAAATGTGGGCTACTGGTCGTTGGAAGGCGAATAATCCATTGACCAAAGCGTATGCTGAATTTACTCTTAATAGTCGTCGCCAAGTTAAAACGGTATTCCATAAAGTAGCAGCTCATACAGGTGTTGTTTATAATGAAAAGGCCGATGAGTTAGCTAAGGCGGGCACGACAAAATTGATTGATTTATGAAAATAATATATAATTCATATCTCATAACCTATTGCGTCTCTTTAGTGAGCAAGGTACAATAAGAGAAGTGAATTAAAGGAGGGGTCAGAATGAAGAAAATCATCCTGCCATCAGGTTTTACATTTGATTATACAAATTTATTTACTGCTTGGGGTGTAACTGAAGCAGATGTTCATACATATTTTGATTTAATTGCTAATGCTGTAAAAGCAGCGACTCGTGTTCGTCTAACTGGGATTGTAGATGGTCATTTATCAAAAGATGGTACACCTGAAGCTGTACTTTTTCCACAATTGCCATACATTGAAGATAAAAACCTAAACAATGAAGCGGTGTTACAGCGCCTAACTGAATTAGGGCAACACGCTAAAGATTCTGTTGATGCCGTTGTAAGTTTTGGTATTGGCGGATCTTATTTAGGTGGTAAAGTTCTTTTTGATGTACATTGTGGTGAGTTTTGGAATCAAAAAACGGAAGCAGAGCGTGATGGCTATCCACAATTGTATTTCAGTGGTAACAATGTAGATCCTTTGCGGACTAATGAGTTAATTGCGACTTTAAAACGCAGTGCCGCTCAAAAAGGTTCTGACTTTACTGCTATGCTTATCTTAATTTCTAAATCTGGGTCTACTATTGAGCCTATGTCTAATTTTATGGTAGTGCAAGAAGCATTGATTGCAGCCGGCATTAATGTTGAAGTTGTGGCTGTAACAGATCCTCGCGATGATGAGAAAGAAACGCTACTTCATAAGCTAGCCGTGCAACAGGGCTGGCCTATTTTTGCTGTACCAGATGGTGTAGGCGGTCGTTTTTCTGTATTTACTGAAGTAGGGCTTATTATTGGCGCTGTTATTGGTTTCGATATTCGTGCCTTTTTAGCTGGGGCTAAAGCTATGGATGAAGCTTGTCAAAGTGGTGATATGCTTAAAAACCCAGCGTTACTTAATGCAATTTTAAAATATATAAGCTCTGAAAAATATGGTCGTATCATTGAAATTATGATGCCTTATGGAGATTCCTTAAAATCTTTAGCTGAATGGTATGTACAATTATTAGCTGAGTCTTTAGGAAAGAAACAGACTAAAACTAAAGGCCGTTATGGTCGTACTCCCGTTGTTGCTGTTGGGACTACTGATATGCATGCACAAACCCAAGAGCATCAAGAAGGGCGTCTCAATAAGATTGTTACCTTTGTAAAAGTGAAGGATTGGGAAACTAAAGCGATAGCTCCACATACTTACGATGAATTTGGAGCATTAAAAGCATTTAGCGGTTTAGATTTAGGTGTTATTTTAAATACTGCCTTAGATGCAAATAGTGAAGCTTTAACTGGGGATGAACGCTTTAATATTACCTTTGAATTGCCAACCTTATCAGCATACCATTTAGGTGAATTTATGTTTATGCTTTGCTGGTCTATCTTCTATGAAGGACAATTAGCTGGGGTTGATGCTTTTGATCAGCCTGGTGTTGAAGTTTATAAAAAATTATTAGGTCCTAAATTAGCGGAGCAACAAGTCGAAGAAGTGTAAACAAAGTGATTCTGTAGATGGGTTGTAGGAGGCGTAGTTATGAATATTTTAGTCACTGGTGGGGCAGGCTACATTGGGAGCCATACGGTACGAGCTTTACAAAAAGCGGGTCATACGCCCGTTGTATTAGATAATTTATCACGAGGGCACGTTGAATCATTACCAGCAAATGTTGAATTTATTAATATGGACATTGCTGATCCTGCTTTGGTCAATTTGTTAAAAGAAAAGCAAATTGATGGCGTTATGCATTTTGCAGCTCATTCACAAGTCGGTGAATCGATGACTAATCCTATGATTTATTATGAGAATAATGTAGTTGGTTCATTTCAACTTATTGAAGCTGTTCGTCAGGCTGGTGTAAAATATTTTGTATTTTCTTCTACCGCTGCTGTATATGGGGAGCCAGAAGTAGTGCCGATTAAGGAGGATGCTCGATTAGCACCTACTAATGTATATGGTCGCACTAAGCTAATGATTGAACAAATGCTTCAAGACTATAGTAATATTTATGGTTTACGTTATGTAGCTTTGCGCTATTTTAATGCTGCTGGGGCTGATAGTAGTGGTGAAATTGGGGAAGATCATACGCCTGAAACACATTTAATTCCTCTTATTCTAGAAGCTGCTTTAGGCAAGCGTCCTAATATTACAATTTTTGGTACTGATTATGATACAGCTGATGGTACTTGTGTGCGTGATTATATTCATGTTAATGATTTGGCATCAGCTCATATTTTGAGTATGGAATATTTGCGTGATGGTGGTGCCTCTAATTACTTTAATTTAGGGTCTGGTAATGGCTTTAGTGTTAAAGAGATTGTAGATACTACTAAGAGTGTGACTGGTGTAGATTTTCCAGTAGTTATTAGTGAACGCCGTGCAGGGGACCCAGGCACTTTAATTGCTTCCTCTGAAAAAGCACAAACTGTGCTTGGCTGGAAACCAACTCATAGCGATGTGACTCAAGTTATTAAAGATGCTTGGCAATGGCATCAAGGCCATCCGAATGGCTATAAAGCATAAAAAGGATAGTGAATATGATGAATAGACTGTCTCTACAAGATTTGCGAAATTTGTTAATTAAGAAAGGTCGCCTCTTGTATGGGGCGGTCTTTTTATTTTGCCTTGTTTGTTTTTATGGCATTAGTACGTCACAGTGGCAACGGGTAACTGAATTGAGTGATCGTACAGAAGCTACGGATGAACCAATTAGTCATAATTCTGAGGCTATTTCAGTATATGGCGCTAATAAGGGAACTCGTGGTGGGCTGATAGAAAATAACAAAGGAAAATCTTCAGTGGCTAATAGTATACATAATGATATATCTCAAACTAGCGCAAAAAATAAGGAGACTAGAGAACAATTTATTACCCCTATTATAGGGTTAACATCAGCTTTACGAAGTCATCCTTTTGATGATCCTTTTATACATCCGTTGCGAACTGAAAATATGGAGTTGGCTACTGGAGAAACCAATAGTTTAGTTAAAACAGACACTGTAAGTAAGGTTCAGAGATTCACTGATAGTTATCAAGAACATTCAGGGCAGGAGACTTGGGGAAAACGAATCGGAGGAAGTTATAGAGGCATTGATGAAGGGAGTAAGGCTATTGCAAAAGGTAGTCATTATAATCAGAAAGCATCTCAGGTTGTAACATTGGCCAATATACAAGTAACCGGTATAGTAGGAGGGAACACTAACTTAGCTATGTTACACACTGATAAGGGTGAGGCTTGTTATGGTATTGGCGAAGGTCCAGGGGAATTGATAATTCAGGCAATTACGAGTGAAGCCGTATTAATTAGTGATGGTAATACTAGTCGTTGGTTATATGTAGAGTAGTATTTGCCGGTTATATGTAGAGTAGTATTTATAGGTATAGATTAAGGGAGCGTTTGAGATGTTAAAGGGTATAAAGTTATGGATATGTATTTTGTGTTGTTTACAGTTTTATTTATGTGGTGAATCGGTGTGTGCTTTATCGATGACTGTTAATAATGGTAGTTTAGCCGGTTTAGTTCAGTCTATTGCGCGTAGTGAAGGCTTGGCTATTACAGGGGCAGAAACATTAGCTGGTACTGTTTCAATTCGCCTTAATGAGCCTAATGGGGTAGCTGCTTTACAGCGATTAGCACGGTTGAAACATTTTACTTTATATGAAGAAGATGGACTATGGATAGTTGATGGTAATGGAATGGCTGATAAAGAGGCAAGAATAGCGACTATTATAGCGCCTAAACATATATCAGTGCTAGCCCTCAGTGAGGCACTACGGGCTATTGTAGCTGAAAAGAACATTCGTATTGTAAAGGGGGCTAATCAAGTTATCGTATATGGGACAGCTGCAGAACTTAGGCAAGTTCAGACCATATTACCTACTTTAGATGTACAGCCTAAACAAGTACGTTTAGAAGTAGCAGTTGTGGCATTTGAACATTCCTATGTAAAAGAGACGGGTATTCAATGGTCTTGGCAGAGTCTTACAGGACATGGGGAAGATTCTACCAATTCATATGGCGGGATTCGTTTTGGCCGAGCCCCTTCAGGCACACCGTATACGTTTTGGTTTAAGCCTGAAATAAAGGCACAAGAAACGACGGATAAAACAGTGTTAATTGCGCGACCATCCATTATGGCTTTGAATGGTGAAGAAGCAAAGATATTGATAGGGGATCGTATTCCTGTAGTAGAAGAAGTAAAAGATGGTAATGAAAGTCGAACGACTACAAGATACGAAGAAGCGGGCATTCGCCTTACCTGTACACCTTTTATTACTGAGGATAAAGGCATTGAAGCGGAGATTCATGCCGAAGTAAGTAGTCCGGCGCTTGTATCTGAAATGAAAGCCTATCGAATTACCACTCGAGAGGCGCATACAAAAGTGCATTTGCAATCTGGCGATGTTTTAGTGATAGGAGGTTTAATGGACAATCGGGAGGGCAAGCAGTTTTCTAAAATTCCGATTTTAGGAGATATTCCTTTGCTGGGAAAACTATTTCAACATGCGCGCCGTACTAAAGATAAGGTAGAGCTATGTATTTTTGTAAAAGCTGAAGCCTTAGAAGAGCCAAGTACGTCATCTCTGTGATATAATAAAGTCATATGTAGATGAACGGAGGCAGAAGGATGGAGCGAATCCGAATAATTGGATTAGGTAAATCATTTGGGATACGTCAAGTGTTTACTAATGTATCCTTTGAAATAAAACACGGTGAGCGTGTTGGTTTAGTAGGCCCTAATGGAGCCGGTAAGTCAACTCTCATGAAATGTATTTTAGGGATTGAAGAAGCAGATGAAGGGCAAATTGTCAAAGACAGTGCCACTACAATTGGTTATTTACAGCAGGATATCAATTTAGGTGACGATAGTTTGGCTGTTGAAATTCAAAAAGCCTTTGCTGATGTGCAACAATGGGAGGTACAGTTGTTGGAGGTTTCTAAACAATTAGAAACTAGTCCACAGGATGAAAGTTTGCTTAAGCGATTGGCTCATATTCAAGATCGGTTAGATTGGCTAGGTGGTTATGATTATGAGGCACAAAGTCGCCGTATTGCTTATGGTTTAGGTTTTACAGATGAAGACTTAACTAAATCGGTGTCTGAGTTTTCTGGTGGGCAAAAGACGAGAATTAATTTGGCAAAAGCCTTAGTTCGTCGCCCAGACTTTTTATTTTTAGATGAACCAACAAACCACTTAGATATGGATATGTTAGAGTGGTTAGAGAATTATTTAAGTTCCTATGGCGGTGGTATTTTAATTATCAGTCACGACCGCTATTTTCTTGACCGTGTAACGACGCGTATCGTTGAACTAGATCATCATAAGGCAACTAGTTACCGCGGGAATTATAGTCGCTATGTAGAACAACGGGCAGCGCAATATAAGGCGCAACAGTCTGCCTATGAAAAACAGCAAGAGTATATTCGCAAAACAGAAGAGTATATAGATAAGTATAGGGCTGGGATTAAATCTAAAATGGCTCGTGGCCGCCAGTCTCAGTTAAATCGTTTAGAACGCTTAGAGGCACCGGAACATTCTGAACAGTTAAAATTTACTTTTCCGAAAGCTGAATTCAGTGCTGATAAAGTATTAACTGTGGAAGAATTGTTTTTATCCTATGGTGAACGAGATATTGTAGAAGATGTTTCCTTTATGATTCGTCGTGGGGACTCTGTAGCTTTAATTGGACCTAATGGAGCGGGAAAATCAACGCTTTTAAAAGCCATCACTGGTGAATTAGTGCCGGAAGCAGGCTTCATTGACATTGGGAGTCGTGTATCAGTAGGGTATTTTTCACAGGAACATGAGGAATTACATCCACAGTGGACGGCTGTCGAAGAAGTTATGAGTCAATTTAACTTTAGTGAAGAGAAAGCTCGTAATGTGTTAGGGATGCTTTTATTCCGTGGTGATGATGTATTTAAACAAGTTCGTGATTTATCTGGCGGCGAAAGAGCACGTTTAAGTTTGTTAAAATTATTTTTGCAAGGCGATAATTTTTTAATTCTTGACGAACCTACTAACCATTTAGACATTCCTACTCGTGAAGTTGTGGAAGAAGCACTTATGGGCTTTACTGGCACTTTGTTGGTAGTCTCGCATGATCGTTATTTCTTAGATAAAGTAGCTAAGCGAACCTTGGTATTAGAGCCAGAGGGGATTGAGGAGTTTCAGGGAAATTATTCGTATTACAAAGATAAACTAAAAGAGCAGGCACAGCTCGCTGAACAGATGGCTCTTAAAGAAGCTAAGGTAGCGGGTGAAGGGCGTAAAACTTTATCTTCAAAATTAGGTAATGAAAGACAGTCTAATTTTGAGGTTTCTTCTGATGCTTTAGAATTAAATGCTTCTAATTCTGGTGTAATATCAGCTAAGGACGCAATTAGTGAGGAGCCTAAGAAACTTAATGCATATATGCAAGCTAAGCAATTAGAGGAAACAGAAATAGAGATTGCTCGTTTAGAGGCGACTTTAAAAATGTATGAAGTGCAACTACAAAATCCAGCTTTACAAGAAGATAGTGAAGCCTTAGCTGAGGTAGCTGCACAGATGGAGACGGTTAATAGTAAGTTAGCTAGTTTGTATGAAAAATGGGAGCAATTAGCACAATGAAAGGGCGATTTGCACCAAGTCCAACAGGACATATTCACTTAGGCAATGTGTGGATTGCCATGTTGTCTTGGTTAGTAGTGAAACAACAGGGTGGTACGTTTGTCTTGCGTATGGAAGATATTGATACACAACGAGCTAAGCGCACTTTAGGGGACGATTTATTAGACGATTTAGAATGGTTAGGCCTTACTTGGGATGAAGGTCCACGAACGGGCGGTCCTGCTATCTCTTATTGGCAAAGCGAGCGCTATGATTTTTATGAGGCACAATTACAAAAATGGCAGACTGAAGGGCTAATATATCCCTGTTTTTGTAATAGAGCTCGTTTACAGTCTATTAGTTCAGCTCCTCATGGACATGAGGGGATTGCTCACTATGATGGTCATTGCCGCCACCTAAATGAAACTATGCGACACCAATTATATAGTCAAAAAGAGCCCTCTTGGCGATTAAAAGTAGCAAAGCGAAGATATGAATTTATGGACTCTTGGCAAGGTTTACAAAGTCAAGAATTATGGCCGGGGACAGATGATTTTGTTGTAAAACGAGCAGATGGTATGTTTGCCTATAATTTAGCGGTTGTTATGGATGATATTGCTATGGGCATTACGGATGTAGTTCGAGGTTATGATTTATTGCCTGCTGTTGCTTCGCAGCTCTGGTTATATGAAGTATTAGATGAGTCAGCCCCTATATATTGGCATGCCCCTTTAGTGGTAGATGAAGATGGCTATCGTTTATCAAAGAGACAACAGAGCATTACTTTGCGTGAGTTGCGTGAAAGTGGTTATAGTGCGCCTATGATATTAGGTCGTTTAGCCTTGGCAGCAGGGCTTGTTTCGCGAAAAGCGTTGGGCCCTGGGGAGACTCTTTCTTGGTCGGCTTTGCTAGATAGTAATATTGAGAATTTATCTCTTAAACAACAGCAAATCAAATTGACAAATTTCGATATTGTGATATAATTTAGTGTAGAGAGTTGAGGTGATAGTATGACACCTAAAGACGCACTTACTAAGAAAGTATGGGCTGTGTTAGGCGCTACAAGTCGTAAAGAAAAATTTGGTTACAAAATTTATGCTTGCTTGCGTGATCATGGCTATACAGTGTATCCAGTCAATCCTAATGTTACAGAGATTGATGGAGCTATCTGTTATCCATCACTTAGTGATTTACCAGAAGTGCCAGAAGTAGTGGATTTTGTAGTTCCAGAGAAAGTAGGCTTAGCCGCTTTGGAGGAATGCAAATCATTACAAATTCCGACAGTTTGGCTTCAGCCTGGTGCTGATAAACCAGCTGTAGTAGCAAAAGCTAAGGAGCTAGGACTCGCAGTCATTGAGGATTGTGTATTGGTTCAAATACGTCCAGATAATCATTAATGTAAGTTCATTTCATTGAAATATAATTTTAGACAATACATTTAGGAGGGTATTTTATTATGGCAAATATTGCAGAATTAACAACAGCAAATTTTAAAGAAACAATTACATCTAAAGAAGTGGCAATCGTAGATTTTTGGGCTCCATGGTGCGGTTATTGCGTACGTATGATGCCTGTATTTGAAGCGTTAGCTGAAGAATTAGGTGATAAAGTAGCTTTTGCTAAAGTTAACACTGATGAAGTTGTTGAATTAGCAAAAGAATACCAAGTAGAAGTACTACCAACATTTGCTATTATTAAAAATGGTGAAGTAGTAGGCCGTAAAATTGGTTATGTACCACAAAATGAATTAAAAGCAGCTATTGAAGCTCACTTATAATATAGAAAAGCCTGGTGCTGATAGTAGTCATGAGTTATATGCTCATGGTTACACTTCAGTACCAGGCTTTTTTTAGTTTTGTAATTCTTTTTGACGTGCTTTTAAAGCTTTATCTAAGGATAATGCTTTTTTACGGTCTAAGTAGCTACGAGCAAAAATGTGAGGAATGGATACGCCAATAGCTATGCAAATAATAGTCATAACGCCTGTAATTCCACTGCGTAGCGCAAAGAGGAGATTATCAGGTGTTAACGAATTAATGGTTAATAGGCCAAATAAAAAGCGGTAAAGTAAAACACCAGGAATCATTGGAATAACAGAAGGAATGGATAAAATGAGTGGCGCTGTTCGGAAAAATTTGTAAAACCGCAAGGCTAATAAACCGATAATAGCAGCAGCTACAAAGCTAGCACCGACTAAGGTAAAGTTGAAGTTTACAATTAAAATATTGCGTGTGATGACACTGATAGTCCCGCCTAGAGCAACAATCCATAATAGGCGATACGGCGTGTTAAAAATAAGGGAAAAACATACGGCTCCGATGGCTGCCGCTACCGCTTGAATCGGCGATACTACAGCGGGTGTAATATTTAGGTGGGTAAAAGTAGAGACATGATCAAAGTAGAGTGCCATGGCAATGCCTACAGACATACTACTAACTATGAGTAAGGTGTGCATAGCTCGTGTCATACCAGATACAATGTGGTTATTAATCATATCATCTACTGCATTTATAAGGGGAATGCCAGGAATTAGAAACAGTGTGCAACTAACCATAGCATAAATAATTTCAAAAGAGCCTAAGGTAGTATTGAGTAAATAGGCTGCTGAGGTGGCGGAAAAAGCGGCCGCTACTACACCAAAATAAAAGTTAATCTTGAAATGATGGCATATATAACGAACTAAAAAGCCAACGATAGCACAAATAGAAGTCATTAGAGCGGAGAAAAGAGAACCACCAAATAAAATAGTAAAAGCCCCACAAGCTAAACCAGCACCAATGGCTAGAACTGAAGTTGAATATTTAGGTGGTGCTTGGGCAATACTTTTAAGATGTGCTTCGAATTCATCTAAGGTAAAATTTTGTTCAATAGCTTTCCAGGTTAATTTTGATAAAGTGGATAAAATCGTCATATTTACGCCGTGAACAGGCGTTTTACGAAAGGCTGTATAGGAATGCTTTTCGTCATTAATATTGAGCATTAATGTCATATAGGTTATATGAATATGGACATATTCAGGAGGAATCCCCATATAGGTAGCGGCGCGCATCATATCTCGTTGTAGATGATTGGTGTTAGCGCCGTTTTCCATAAGTAGTTGTCCTAAGTCGAGTAATAAATCCATTTTACGCCGAATCGCTACAAACGGTTCGTTCATAATTTGATAATTAGAAGGACCGGATGAGCAACTATTGGCAGTATGATGATGGCGATGTTGCGGATGCATGTGATGGTTATGACTATTTCCTGTTGTCGATTCGTGAACAGTAGTCATAGCATGTTTTTTGTTGGTCTTGCGAGTCATACAATAGTCCTTTCTCTACATTGTATAATGTATGGTTTATCTTGTAATCTTAGTTTTATTTTATATTTAGTATATCATATTGGGGTGGTCACGTGATTAGGGAGTGGTAAAAAATGGAGGATGGGGGGCGAAGTGGGGACTGCTTTAAAATTGAGCCAAGATAAAGCCTAATAATGACGAACATACGAATCTTAAAATAAAACAAAAAGACGTTTAAATGCAGAAAAAATAAAGATTTGAAAATTTTTTCTGCTTTTTTTATTAAATTTCACATATTTTATTGTTATTAAGTGGGGGAATGTGGTAGAATTTACCATATAGTGGTGAATAAGATAGGGAACGTGTAAAAGGAGGTGAGACAATGATGTTCATGGGTGAATATTCACATACCATTGATACAAAAGGGCGATTAATTATTCCAGCTAAATTGCGTGAGCAATTAGGGGAGTCCTGTATTATGACCAAGAGCCTCGATAATTGTCTCGCCATTTATACGTACGAAACCTTTGAAGCCAAAGCAACTCAATTAGCGGCTCAATCTAATGGCAAGGCTAGTGTACGAGGTTTAAAACGTTCTATTTTTGCAAATGCAAATGAACTAGAGTTTGATAAACAAGGTCGTATCTTAGTGCCTGCTAGCTTACGTAACTATGCGTTCTTAAAAAAAGAAGCGGTGGTTATCGGCGCTGGTGATCATGTAGAAATTTGGAGTCGTGAACATTGGGATGCTTATTCAGCAGATATGGATGCCAATATGGAAGCTTTAACTGAAAATATGGAAGGACTTATTTTCTAAATGTTATAAGTTTTCAACAAAGTTTAGTTAGTAAAAGAAGGGAGGCCCTATGGAATTTCATCATGTCAGCGTGTTGCTTGACGAGACGGTACAAGCTGTTATTACGGATCCCCATGGGGTCTATGTAGATTGTACGCTTGGTGGTGCCGGTCATGCACACGCATTAGGTGAACAATTAGCTGAAGATGGATTACTTATTGGTCTAGACCAAGATGAAGTAGCCTTAGCTACAGCTACAGAGCGTTTGCAAGATTTGTCTTGTCAGGTTATGACCATTCCAACAAATTTTCGCCATTTAAAACAAGCTCTTACAGAGCGAGGCATTACAGCTGTTGATGGATTTATCTTTGACTTGGGCGTATCAAGCTATCAATTAGATACAGCTGAGCGAGGGTTTTCCTATATGCAGGATGGTCCTTTAGATATGCGGATGGATCAGCATAGTGATTTAACGGCCGCTAAGGTAGTTAACAGTTATAGTGAGGCTGATTTATACCGAATTATTCGTGATTATGGCGAAGAACGTTGGGCTAAACGAATTGCTCAATTTATTGTAGCTGCTAGAGAAGAAAGACCGATTGAAACGACTGGTGAATTGACGACTATCATTAAGCAGGCGATTCCTGCTGGCGCTCGTCGTGAAGGTCCACATCCAGCTAAGCGAACATTTCAAGCGATTCGTATTGAAGTGAATCAAGAGCTAGCTATTTTACAAGATAGTTTTAAAGATGCTGTTGAATTATTAAAACCAGGTGGCCATATTGGTGTAATTACCTTCCATTCGTTAGAAGATAGAATTACTAAGCAAACTTTTAAAGAGTTGAGTACGGGCTGTGTTTGCCCGCCAGGTTTACCTGTGTGTGTGTGTCATCACAAGGCTAGTGTTAAAGCGCGCAATAAAGCGATTGAGCCTAGTGAAGAAGAAGTGGCTATTAATCCGAGATCTCGTAGTGCTAAATTACGGGTAGCTCAAAAGGTATAGATAGATTGTGGGGGTTGATTGTATGTTAGCGAGAAAAACAGTTGGTGTGAGAGTGGCTCAACCGACAGCGAGACCGTATATACCGACACGTGGGCGTTCAGCTAAACGAGCTGGCGTATTTAGTAATGCATCGCCAGAATTAAAGCAAGCGATGTTATTGGTTGGTATGCTTTGTGCTATTTGTTTTTCCATAGTTGGGGCTGAAGCAATAAAAGCAGGTGCTGGCTATCAATTGGTGAGTCTGCAAAAAGAGATGGTTCAACTTTCAAGAGATAACGATGAATTGAATTTAGAGGTGGCAGAATTAAAATCACCTACAAGAATTCAACAGATTGCGCAAGATAAATTGGGAATGGTTTTGCCCGATGCTTTTGTGTACAATAGCAAAGGTACTACTGTAGAACGAGATGTGAATGTAACACAGCACATCATGGAGTAACTACGGTATGAGGCAGCTCCGTAGGTGAGCTGCTTTCCTTGTTTGAAGTGGAGGTATTATTGTGAAAACAGTTCAAGAAATTATAGATGTAATTAAAGAGGTGACCGTTACAGGGCCCATTGATGTGGCTGTTTCACATATAACAGCTGATTCTCGGGAAGTTAAGCCTGGCAGCTTGTTTATTTGTTTGACTGGAGCCCATGTTAATGGTCATGATTATATAGCAAAAGCGATTGAAGCCGGTGCAGTGGCCTTACTGGTTTCACAGCCTGTAGCGGTGCCTGCCCATATAGCCGTTTTAACAGTAGGGGATACTCGTATTGCCATGCAACAATGTGTGCCATTTTTTTATGACTATCCAGGTTGTAAAATGCGCATGATTGGCGTAACGGGGACTAATGGGAAAACGACAACAACTCATATTATTGGCCATATTTTAAAGGCCCAAGGTTATAAAGTAGGGATTATTGGCACTGTCCATGTAATGATTGGCGATAAAACATATCCCATTCACAACACAACCCCCGATGTTGTAGATTTGCAACATATTTTGGCGCGCATGGTAGCTGAAGGTGTAACTCATTGTATTATGGAAGTATCCTCGCATGCGTTAGCTTTAGGTCGTGTGGCTGGTGTAGAATACGATACGGCTGTATTTACTAACTTAACACAGGACCATTTAGATTTTCATAAGACTTTTGAAAACTATTTAGCGGCAAAGTGCAAGTTGTTTGAACAGGTAAGCATGCCTAAGCAGCATAAAACTAATAAAGGGTCGGTTATTAATATTGACGATCCTTATGGTAAACAAGTGATGGCCAAAAATTCAGCGCCGCTTATTACATATGGCACGAAGGGGCAGGGGACTTTAGAAGGTGAAAATCTTACAATTACCTCTAAAACGTCTGCTTATGATGTAGTGTACCAAGGAAAGTCATATCCTATTCATATGAGAATTACTGGGCTTTTCAATGTATATAACACATTAGCCGCTATGGGGGCTTGCTTATTTGAAGGTATTTCCATGGAAGCTATTATTGAGGCCCTAAGTGATTTCACAGCTGTTCCAGGACGCTTTGAATTAGTAGAAGAAGGACAACCGTTTGCAGTCGTAGTAGACTATGCACATACACCAGATGGTTTGGAAAATATTTTAGAAACAGCGCAAAAGATTGTTGATAATAAGATTTTAGTTGTCTTTGGTTGTGGTGGTGACCGAGATGCTACTAAGCGACCTATCATGGGGCGTATAGCGGCGCAATATGGTGATAAAATTTTTGTAACGTCTGACAATCCTCGTACGGAAGATCCTAATCAGATTGTTGAGCAGGTAGCCGTAGGGGTAAAAGAAGCACTTCGACCAGATTCATCGTATGAAATTATTGTAGATCGACGTACTGCTATTCATGAAGCTATTAAGCAAGCTGAAGCTGGCGATGTAGTTATTATTGCTGGTAAAGGACATGAAGATTATCAGATTTTGAAAGATAAAACGATTCATTTTGATGATAGAGAAGTAGCACGCGAAGCATTGAAGGAGAGATAAGGATGGCAGAATTTACGCTCCAGGAGGTGTTAACCGTTACAGGTGGTACCTATGCTGGTGATTCAAAAAAACAAACAATGTTTACGAATGTGTCAACCGATACGCGTACCATTGAAGAAGGCTCTTTGTTTGTAGCTTTAACCGGTGATACCTTTGATGGCCATGACTTCTTAGAACAGGCCAAATCTAAGGGAGCGTTAGGTGCTTTAGTTGGGAAAGGACGAGGGATTAGTGATTTAATCTGCATCGAAGTAGATTCCCCCTTGTTAGCGTATCAACAACTAGCAAATTATCATCGCCGCCGCTTTGCGATTCCTGTAGTAGCTGTTACTGGTTCATCTGGTAAGACTACGACAAAAGAAATGATTGCTACTGTATTAGAAGCTAAATTTAAAGTGCTTAAAACTGAAAAGAATTTTAATAATGAAATTGGCTTACCAAAAACGCTGTTACAATTGACAGAAGAACATGAGGCCTGCGTGGTTGAAATGGGGATGCGAGGCCTAGGCCAAATTGATGAATTAGCTCGTATTGCTGAACCAACTGTAGGCGTTATTACAAATGTAGGTAATAGTCATATTGAATTGTTAGGTTCTCGGGAAAATATAGGCAAAGCTAAAAGTGAATTAATTCGTCATATTCCGCCAGAGGGAACAGCTATTTTAAATGAAGATGATGAATTAGTGCGACAAATGGCAACTTTAACGGAAGGTAAGACTATTTTTTACGGTATCAAAGAGAATGCTACTGTATCTGGTTTTCAGTTGCGCTATAAAAAAGATGGTATTAAATTTACCTGCCGTTGTTTTGATGAAGTATTTGATATATTCTTACCTATGATTGGGGATCATAATGTGTACGATGCGTTAGCCGCTGTTGCTGTAGGTCGTGCATTAGGCGTATCTTCACAAAAAATCACTAAAGCACTAGGTAGCTTTACTGGCATTCCTATGCGTCAAGAAATAGTTTCTTTTGGAGATATTGTGGCCCTTAACGATGCTTATAATGCGAATCCAGCCTCTATGGCAGAGTCTATTAAAGCTATGGGGCAATTAGAAGGTAAGCGAAAAATTGCTATGCTAGGGGATATGCTTGAATTAGGGGATTATACCGAAGCGAACCATCGTGAGATTGGGCGCTTATTAGTAGCTGAAGGTTATGACCAAGTATATACTTTTGGGGAAGCTGCCAAATTTATTGCACGGGAAGCTAAAACAGCAGGTATTCGGGTAGCTAAAATTTGTGATAGCCATTTAGATATGGTAAATACATACTGGGATGAACGAGCTAAAGGTGACGTAATTTTAGTCAAAGGATCACGAGGCTTACGAATGGAGCGCGTAGTTTCTGAATTAAGGGATAGAGAGTCTTTGAAATAGAGACGATTGTGCATAAAACATAAATAGTAAATGATATTTTTCAAAAAGGTCGAAATCTATTTGCATTACAGCCATAGATGTACTACCATAGATAACGGCCTTTATTTTTTACAGTCCCTTAGCGACTTAGAGGCTATGTTAGTTATGTATCTTGCAAGCCTTTGTTAGGAGGCTTTACACTTATCTTTAAGGAGCGATTGTTAGAATGACCATGCAATTATTGTTTGCGTTTATTACAACTTTAGTAATAACGTTAGTATTAGGAAAAGTAGGAATCCCTTTGTTACGCCGTTTACATGCGCAGCAGAGCATTCGTGAAGATGGACCACAGGCGCATTTAGCTAAGGCTGGGACCCCGACTATGGGTGGTCTTTTTATGCTGGCAGCTATGGTGATTAGCGTATTGATATTTTCACCATTTCATATGGCTACTTGGGTATTATTATTTTTGACATTAGGGCATGGTTTACTGGGCTTCTTAGATGATTTTATTAAATCAGTAAAAAAACGCAATTTAGGTCTTACAGCTAAACAGAAGTTTTTAGGCCAGATTATTATGTCAGCTATTTTCTGTTATATTGCTACCGAAATATTAGTGATTCCTACAACGGTGTGGATTCCTTTAACTGATATTACTGTTGACTTAGGTTGGTTCTACTATGTGTTAGTATTTATGATTATTGTAGGCACGACTAATGCTGTTAATTTGACTGATGGCTTAGATGGCTTAGCTTCTGGCACTTCAGCAGCGGCAGCTATTGCGTATACAGTCATTGGCATGTTGGCCTTTCAAACGAGTGTCGCCTTCTTTGGTATAATTCTTTGTGGTGCTGTATTAGGATTCTTATATTTTAATGCAAATCCAGCCAAGGTATTCATGGGGGATACTGGTTCTTTAGCATTAGGCGGTGCTTTTGCAGGCATGGCAATCTTAACTAAGACAGAACTATTATTAGTAATTATTGGTGGGATTTTTGTTATGGAAGCACTGTCCGTAATTATTCAAGTTGCTTCTTTTAAGACACGAGGGGTACGCGTGTTTAAGATGAGTCCGATTCATCACCATTTTGAGTTATCGGGGTGGAGCGAACAAAAAGTGGTATCTCGTTTCTGGCTTGGTAGTTGTGTATTTGCTGTTATTGGTTTATTGATGTATACATTGCGATAGGTAGGCGTTATTATGGAGTACAAGGGAAAACGAATTTTAGTACTGGGAGCAGGGCGCAGTGGGATTGGCGCGGCCCATGTACTCGGCCTATTAGGGGCTCAAGTGGTGTTAAATGATTATAAAGACGTGACTTTAACTGCTGCTGAAAAAACGCTGTTAGCGCAAGGTCATGTAACCATTATTACAGGGCGCCAAGATGAAGATTTATTGGCTAATGTAGATCGCATTGTTGTGTCCCCAGGGATTGCTTTGACGATTCCTATTTTGGTGGCTGCTAAACAACGAGGTATAGATATTGTAGGAGAAGTAGAAGTGGCCTATGATATTTCCAAAGCACCTATTTTAGGGGTAACTGGCACAAATGGCAAAACTACAACAACTACCTTATTAGGTGAAGTTATGGCGCAAACGGGCAAACCAATTAAAGTTGGTGGCAATATAGGAGCCTCTTTGAGTGAAGCTGCTTATGAAATTTCGGATGATGGGTATTTAATCGCTGAATTATCTAGTTATCAGTTAGAAACAGTGAAGACTTTTAAGCCTGTAGGTGCGTTAGTGTTAAATATTACACCAGACCATTTACAACGGCATAAAACTATGGAAGCTTATCAAGCGGCGAAAGAACAAATTTTTATGCATCAAACGGCGAGTGATTGTACGGTGCTTAATGTGGATGATCCCTTAGTAGCTAGTATGCAAACACGTGTACCGGGCAAAGTACTTTGCATCAGTCAGAACCATAGTGTGACGGATGGAGCGTATTTTGAAAATGGTCAGTGCTATGCAGTGCGCCAAGGTGTAGCTGAATTAATCATCGGAACAGATGAGATTCAATTACCAGGCCGTCACAATATTGAAAATATTTTGGCGGTTATTGCTTTGGCCTATGAGTTAGGCGTATCAGCTATGCAACTCCATACTGTAATTGCACAGTTTACTGGGGTAGAACATCGGTTAGAACCAGTAGCTCATATTGCTGGAGCTAGTTATTTTAATGATTCGAAGGCAACGAATACAGACTCTGCCATTAAAGCCATTGAAGCTTTTAAAGAGCCTATTATTTTATTAGCTGGGGGTCATGATAAAATGACTGATTTAAGTGAGTTTATGCAACTCGTTAAGGCGCGTGTTCGTGATTTAATCTTAATGGGGGAAGCGGCTCAACGTTTTGCTGAGGCAGCGAAAGCAGCTGGGGTAACGAATGTTTATCAAGTTCGTTCTATGGCGGAAGCTGTAGCTAAAGGGTATGAACTAGCTAAGCCTGGGGACGTTGTTCTTCTATCGCCAGCTTGTTCTAGTTTTGACTGGTATCATTGTTTTGAAGAACGAGGCGATGATTTTAAAAATGAAGTATATGCTCTAAAAGAATTAGTTGAATCAACAGTAGAGAAGAAAGGGTCATTGTCATGAAGCGTATAATTATTTCCGGTGGTGGCACTGGAGGGCATATTTATCCAGCCATTACGATTTATAAAGAAATAGCGTCCATGACAGAGGCTGAGTTTCTTTATATTGGTACTGAAAAGGGCTTGGAAGCTACTTTAGTACCTAAAGAAGGAATTCCTTTTAAAACATTGCCCGTAGAAGGGTTAAATCGCAATCTTTCGTTCCGTGCCTTGTTAACTTTGGGTAAAACATTAGGTTCTTTAGTAAAGGCCAATCGTATTATTTCAGAATTTAAACCAGACATTGTCATTGGTACGGGTGGCTATGTATGTGGTCCTATTTTGTTAGCTGCTGCTTTACGGCATGTGCCTACTTTAATTCAGGAACAAAATACGATTGGTGGCATCACTAATAAAATTTTAAGCCGCTTTGTAGATGTAGTAGCCGTTGGTTTTGCAGAGGCTGAAAAGGCTTTTGAAGGGGCTAAACGGATTGTTTATACAGGCAATCCTGTACGACCAGAGGTGCTTGTAGATACGCGGGCAACGGGACGCGCCTTCTTTAATCTCAAAGAGGACGAATTTGCAGTGTTAATTGCTGGTGGTTCTCGCGGAGCTCGTAGTATTAATACAGCTATGATAGAGGTGCATAAGTATTTTAAAAATCGTAAAGGCATTAAGCTAATTCATGTAACAGGTACTGGTGAATATGAGCGTGTATTGTCTGCTTTAGGCATTGAGGATGGTCAAGCTTATAGCGATACGTCAGTGATTTTGCCATATTTACATGAAATGCCAAAAGCTTTAGCAGCTGCTGACTTAGCAGTGTTCCGTGCAGGGGCTGTAGGGTTAGCTGAATTAACAGTAAGAGGCATTCCCTCTATTTTAATTCCTTATCCCTATGCGGCTGAAGATCACCAAACCTATAATGCGCGAGCTTTAGTAAGTACTGGAGCAGCGCGTATGATAGTGGATAAAATGTTACAAGGAAATGATTTAATTGGGGAAATTGAATTTTTTATGGAAAATCCAGCGGAGCGTGCTCGTATGTCTGTAGCGGCCAAATCACTAGGCAAGCCACAGGCCGCACATGATATAGCTCAATTAGCCCTAGATATTGCAAAATAAATTATAAGGAGCGATTAGACCATGCTAGATGGTATTCATAAAATACATCTCATTGGCATTGCTGGCTCAGGAATGAGAGCTATTGCCAATATATTAATCAGTCAAGGTTTTGACGTATCTGGTTCTGATATTCAAGAATCAGCAGTAACTGAACGATTTCGTAAGATGGGCGCCACCATTCATATTGGTCATAATGCAGAGTATGTAAATGGGGTAGACGCTGTAGTTCGCTCAACGGCTATTCATGAGGATAATCCTGAATTAGTAGCAGCTAAAGCGCAGCACATTCTTATTTTACATCGTTCTGATATTGTAAAGGCGGTATTGGATATTACAAAGGGGATTGCTGTAGCCGGTGCTCATGGTAAGACAACTACGACTTCTATGTTAGGCCAAATCTTTGTGGAAGCAGGACTAGATCCTACTGTTATTATTGGCGGTGAAGTAGATTATTTAGGTGGTAGCAGTCAGTGGGGACAGGGCGAATACAGTATTGCTGAGGCCGATGAAAGTGATGGATCTTTCTTAAAATTGAATCCTCATGAAATCGTCATCACTAACATTGAAAATGATCATATGGACCATTATGGGACGATGGAAAATTTATTAGTTGCCTTTGGTGAATTTGTTGGTAAGTTACCTGATATTGGTGTTGCTGTTGTATGTGGTGATAATTCAAATATTCAACAGATAATGACACAAGTGGATCGTCAGTTTATCACCTATGGCTTAGAGTCAAGCAATGAATATACTGTACAGAATATTCGTTATGAAAAAGGTATTTTAGTGTATGATGCCTATCATACGTCTGAACATATAGCTACAGTTCGTTTAAAAGTGCCTGGTACACATAATGTGCTTAACTCTCTAGGGGCTTTAGTTATGGCTATTCGCTGTGGCATTCCTGTTGAGGTTGCAGTTGCTGGTTTAGCAAAATTTACAGGTGCTAAACGTCGTTTTGAAACGAAGGGACACAGTCATGATGTGTGGGTTGTCGATGATTATGCCCATCATCCAACTGAGATTGCCGCTACCTTAGGGGCCGCTAAAGCTTTGGAATCTCATCGTGTAGTTTGTGTATTCCAGCCTCATCGTTTCACTCGAACAAATCTATTGTTAAAGGAATTTGGTCAGGCTTTTCAAAAAGCCGATGTGCTGTTTATTACTGACATTTATAGTGCTGGCGAAGACCCTATAGAGGGGATTGATGGACAATCTATTCCTAAGATGGTAGAGGCAACTACTGGGCAGACCGTGCATTATATTGCTAATGTAGAGGATGTACCGCAAGTAGTAAAAGCTGTATTGCAGCCTAATGATTTAGTCATTACTATGGGGGCTGGCAGTATTAGTCAATACGGTCCTAAGTTGTTAGCAGCATTAGAAGAGGAATAATCATGAAGGATAAACAAATTATCGTATTAATGGGTGGTCCATCGAAAGAGGCAGAAGTTTCACGGCGTACCGGTGAATCCATTGCTCATGCTTTAGATGGTCTTGGCTATAAAGTTAAAACCCTAGAATTAGTACCAGAACAAGTATTGCAAGATATTAAAGCCCTTAAGGGCGATGTTGTATTTAATGCATTACATGGTAAGTTTGGGGAAGATGGTGCGTTACAAGGATTACTTGAAATGGCAGGCATCCCTTATACGGGCTCAGGTATTATGGCTCAAGCCGTAGGGATGAATAAGAAAATTAGTAAAGATGTTTTTGTTGGATCCCAGATTCCAACAGCACAAGCGGTATCATATAATCATGAACAGCAAAGTGAAGATGTTATTATAGCGCATATTAAGGCTAATTTTACGTACCCAGTTGTATTAAAACCGGCTACACAAGGTTCTAGTATTGGTGTAGTTATTGTTCGTCAAGAAACAGAGTTAGCAGCAGCGGTAAAAGAAGCGTTAGTTTTTGACCATATTTTAGTGGTTGAACAGTATTTAGATGGTCGTGAATTTACTGTGTCTGTATTAGATGGTAAAGCCTTGCCAGTGATTGAAATTCGCCCTCATTCTGGGGAATATGATTATGCTTCAAAGTATACGACTGGCGCAACCGATTATTTAGTGCCTGCACCAATTGATGAAAAGTTAACGGCTAGAATGCAATCCATTGGTGAAACTGTTTATAATGAATTACAATGTAGCGGTGTTATCCGTGTTGATATTATGACCAATAGCGCAGGTGAGCCATTTGTTTTAGAGTATAATACAGTGCCTGGTATGACGGCTACATCTTTGGTACCTAAGGCAGCTAATGCTATGGGGATTGATTTTCCAACCTTATGTGAAAAGATTTTATTATCTGCTGGTTTAGGTAAGTTTTAATTAAATGTGGAGATAACAAGATGAACGGAGAGACTCGTCAGTATTCATCTAGTTCAAATCAGCATATGCACAAAGGGCCCAATGAAACTAATTGGTCTCATTGGGCTGAGCAAAATAGTGATGATGTTGTAAAACCAAACCCTCAATCTCGCTTTATACCGCCACAGTCATCAGAGTTTGGTCAGTTGCATGATTTTCATCAGCCTAATGAGTTTGGCACTTATCAAGATGATATGGGTGGTTCTGGCAATTCAGAGGAACCGCCAGGCCCACCAAAACGACCTCATGCTTGGCGACGACGTGTTGTTTGGGGTGGTGGGGCGCTACTAATTATTTGGGCGCTATTATTTATGCTGCCTATTCCTTTTGGTACAATCCAAGTAGTCGGTAGTGATAAAGTGACGGTGTCTGATGTAATGGCAGCTGGTAATATTCGCTATCCTGTAAATTTATTACAGATTAATAGTGGGCAATTGGAAGAACGCTTACAACATGATTTACGCGTGGAAACAGCTAAAGTTACCTATGTATTACCTTTGACTTTACAAGTAAATATAACGGAACGTCAGGCTGCAGCTGTAGTGGCGACTCAATTTGGTTTTGCCACTTTAGATTCATCTGGGCGTGTTATTAATTTAGGACCAGCTATTGAAGATACATCCGCGCCCATTATTTCCGGAATTAAATTAGGAAATGTATTATTGGGAGATATGATTGATGTAGCTGTTATCAAAGGGACATTAACATATTTAGGTTCTATTAGTGCAGAGGGGCGTAAACAAATTGCTGAAATTAATGTAGGGGACACGCAACAATTAATTGCTTATACGGTAGATGGTTTACCATTGCACTTGGGGGATACGAGTGAACTAGATAAAAAAGGGCCTTTATCAGAAAATATGCTGCGAGATGTAAAGGCTCGTGGAGTAGCAGCACAATATTTAGATGTGAATGTAAAGGCGCCCTTTATTAAGACGCCTTAATATAATAATGGAAGAGGAAGCATGTTAAAGCAAGGTCGTTGGGCGATAGCCGCTGTAAGCATGTTGTTAGGCGTCATGTTGGTAGGGCAATATAAAATGACGCAAAGTATTGCGGCTAGCAACATTCATTTACAGCGTACAGGAGATTTAGCACGTGAACTGACGGCAGTTGAAAAGGAACGGGATGAACTACGTCAGCAATTAGAAGCAATACAAAAAAATAATGCCACTGCTAGTGCAGTGAGTGATATTAACTTATTAAAACAACGAGCGGGCCTCACTGATGTGAGTGGTCCAGGAGTAGTCATTACAATTAATGACAGTAAAGTTCCCGTAAAAGATAATGAAAATCCCAATCTCTATTTAATTCATGATGAAGATTTATTACGTGTTCTCAATGAATTGCGCGCTGGTGGTGCTGAGGCCATTGCTATTAATGATCAGCGCTTAGTAGGCACTTCAGAGGTACGTTGTGCAGGACCAACGGTTATGGTAAATGGTAAAGTATTTGCACCGCCTTTTGTTATTAAGGCCATTGGTGATCCAAAAACATTATCAGCCGCTTTAACCATGCGTGGTGGTGTAGTAGAATCTTTAAAATATTGGGGGATTGAATTAAAAATCCAAAAAGAAGATAACATTGTAGTACCTGCTTTTTCAGGAACCTTTAAGGAGGAACATTTAAAAGAGCTTAATCAAGGAGGCGGTAAAAAATAATGATGTATTTATTTATCGCTGGCGGGTTAATTTTGGGGATTGCTATTGGCGTGTTAACTCCATTAGAAATTTCACCTATTTATGCTAAATATACTTCGGTTGCCTTATTAGCCGCTTTGGATAGTGTATTTGGTGGCACTCGAGCAGCCTTAGAGCGTATCTTTAATTTATCTATCTTTTTGACCGGTTTCTTTTCAAATTCACTATTAGCCGCTTTGTTAGTATTCTTGGGCAATTTTGTTGGTATCGACCTCTATTATGTTGCATTAATCAGTTTTGGCTTACGATTGTTCCAAAATACCGCAGCAATTCGTCGATTACTTTTGTCAAGACGTACAAAATAAGGTATACTTTTACTTAAAAGAGTGGAAAAAATAAAAAAAATAGTGTAAAATGAAATGAAACTAGTTATAATAATATTGAATATAATCACTTAGTTTGAAATAAAGGGCATATAAATCTTACGGGCAACAGGAGGAGGAACGTAAATGTCGGAATTCGCAAGTATTAAAGTTATTGGTGTCGGTGGTGGCGGAAGCAACGCCGTAAATCGTATGATTGACAGTGGCCTTCAAGGTGTAGAGTTCTTGGTAGCCAATACAGAAACACAAGCATTAGATAATTCAAAAGCAACAACAAAAATCCAATTAGGTGAAAAATTGACTAAAGGTCTTGGTGCCGGTGCTAACCCAGAAGTAGGGGAAGAAGCTGCTCAAGAAAGTCGTGAAGAAATTACTAAAGCCCTTCAAGGTTCCGACATGGTATTTGTTACTGCTGGTATGGGTGGTGGCACTGGTACTGGTGCAGCGCCAATCGTAGCAGAATGTGCTCGTGAAATGGGTGCGTTAACTGTTGGTGTTGTAACAAAACCATTTACTTTTGAAGGTAAACGTCGTAAAAATCAAGCTGATAAAGGTATTGAAATGTTAACTAGCAAAGTAGATACAATTATTGTGATTCCTAATGATAAATTATTGCAAGTTGTGGATAAAAAGACTCCATTGAATGAAGCCTTCCGTACGGCTGACGATGTGCTTCGTCAAGGTATTAAAGGTATTTCTGATTTGATTACAGTACCAGGTCTTATTAACCTTGACTTTGCTGACGTTAAAACTATTATGACTAATCAAGGGGAAGCTTTGATGGGCATTGGTATCGGCGAAGGTGAAAACCGTGCTGTTGATGCTGCTAAAATGGCAATTAATAGCCCATTATTAGAAACTTCTATTGAAGGGGCTAAAGGCATTCTCTTGAATATTACTGGTAGCAATGATTTAAGCTTATTCGAAATTAACGAAGCGGCTGAAATCATTTCCGAAGCAGCGGATCCAGAAGCAAATATTATCTTTGGTTCCGTTATAGATGAAAACCTTGGAGATCGCGTACAAATTACTGTTGTAGCTACTGGCTTCGGGGCGCAACCTAAAACAGGTGTGACAAAATCTCCATTTGGAACCGTAGGGCCAGAAATTCCTACATTTATGAAACGCTAATTAAATAATTAGTTTTGTGTTGAGATTTGAGGAGGTACCTTATGAACAAGAAATTATTCGTGGCTACTTTAGCCTCTACTATGTTAACTGGCGCTGCTTTTGCAGCTGCTGTACCTGTAACTGACATTAACGAAGGTCAGAGCAAAGTGGGTGTTGAATACAGCTTTAACCAAAGCGTAACTGGCGAAAGCGGTCATGCTGATGGTTTTGGTGCTAACTTACAAACTGCTTTAAGCGATAAATGGGCTTTACAATATGCTTATAGCAAAGTAAATCTTGATGATCAGAGCGATTTGAAAGATCATCAATTAGCAGCTGTATATAAAATCCATCCAAATGTAAACGTATACGGTGCTGGTACATACATTAAAGCAGCTGGCGATCATGAAACTGGTATGCAAGCTGGTGTAATTGGTCATGTGCCATTAGCTGACAAACTTAATGGTTATGCTAAAATCGGTTTTGGTAATGACATCAAAAATACATATCAAATCGGTGCTGCTTATGAGTTAAACGAAGATTTAGATCTTAATGTATATTATCAATATGATAAATACAGTGTAGATGGCGATCGTGGCACTGTTAAAGGCTTACATGCTGGCGTAGGTTACAACTTCTAATATTATCTAGAGTTGTTACTACTAGGCAATAGCTAGTGATTAATCAAGTCCGTGACTATAGATTTCTATAGTCACGGGCTTTTTTAATCTAATTATTAGAAAAAATAGTATATAAAATAGACACAATAGTGTATACAATATTCTTTTGAAAAACAATGCATTTCCGCTTGTAAGAGACACCTATTTTAGTTATTATTAAGTAAGGAATTATTAACTTAAGATGGGATGGTGTTATAAATGACTATGAGTATGGCTGCTGCGCACGCCCGTGGCAAAAAAGCAAAAGATAATATTTTCGTCATGAATGCACGAGCACAGGAAGATGCTCGACAAAATGGGAAAGAAAATGTATTGAATGGCACCTTGGGTTCTATTATGGACGAAGAGGGGAATATTGTCTTCTTAAAAGCCGTAGAACATGAATACTTGCATTTACCACGCAATGAATATACTGCATATGCGCCTATTGCAGGCTTGCCAGAATTTTTAGAAGCTGCTCAAAAAGAGTGCTTTGGTGAATCAAGACCAGACGCTTTAATTTCAGCTGTGGCAACGGCTGGTGGTACTGGTGGGATTCATCATTTAGTTCATAATTATACTAACCCAGAAGATGTGGTTCTTACAGCCGATTGGTATTGGGGTGCTTATGAACAAATTTGTGGTGATAATCACCGTCGTTTAGAAACATATCCTTTGTTTGATGAAAGTTTGCATTTTAACTTCGAAGCTTTTAAAGCAAAAGCTTTAGAAGTAGCCGCTAATCAGGAAAATGTAGTGTTAATTTTCAATACACCTGGTAATAATCCTACAGGTTTTAGCTTAACGGATGAAGATTGGGATAAAGTCATTGGTTTTGCTAAGGAGTTAGTAGGCAGTGGCAAGAATAAAGTTATTATTGCTTGTGACGTTGCATATATTGATTACTCTGGTGAAAAGCAAACAGTACGTCGTTTCTTTAAAAAGTTTAGCCAATTACCAAAAGAAATTTTAGTAGTAGCTTGCTATAGTTTATCTAAAGGCTTTACTATGTATGGTCAGCGTGTTGGCGCGATGATTGGTATTACATCTGATAAAGA
This sequence comes from Veillonella intestinalis, assembly GCF_943192895.1. Lineage (NCBI taxonomy): Bacteria > Bacillati > Bacillota > Negativicutes > Veillonellales > Veillonellaceae > Veillonella > Veillonella intestinalis. The sequence goes on from NZ_CALPCB010000004.1 coordinate 159,518, forward strand.
TGTTAATAATGAATTTACAGAAATTAATGCTTTAACATCTCGTGCTACTTGGTCTAATATTTGTCGTCCAGCTATGCGCACTATGGCGAATATTGTAAATGATCCAGCTAAGTTGGCTGCTCATGAAAAAGAACGTGCTGAATATTGTGAATTGGTGCAAGAACGTGCTCATATTTTTACAGAAGAAGCGAAAGAATTGGGCGTTCCTTGCTTGCCATATTGTGGTGGTTTCTTCTTGACGATTCCTACTGAACATAGTAAAGAAATTGTTGAGGAATTAACAAAAGATCATGTGTATGTCATTGCTTTAAAACATGGTATTCGTATTGCTGCTTGTAGCATTCCTAAGCGTCAAATGCATGGTTTAGCTAAAACTGTATATAATGTAATGCATCGATTAGGTCATTTATAAAAGTAGTTATAAGTGAATTGATGTAAGATTTTCTCTATGTTTTCTATGGATATAGAGAAGATTTGAGAATATACAATGTAAGTAAGATGTTAATATAAAAATCCGGTAACTAATTTTTATAGGTTAGTTACCGGATTTTTTTTATGTTTATATAGTTTAATGAGTCTGTTTTTTAGCCTTAGCAGCTGCTAAATCTTTGGCCGGTGTAATAGTTCCCGTTTCTTCGTCGACAAATTGAACGCGGTCCAGTTGTGATTTTACTTGGCCCCGAATAAAGTCGAGATAAATACGGTATAATTCTTTTTTTTCAACCAATTCTGCCTCTGTTAAGGCTTGACCGGACTTCTTTTTATGAGCTAATTCATTGATACGAGCTAACACATCATTAATTTCCATACAATCCTCCCAAGTAGTAATATGTAATTATTATATCATATCGGTCAATGAGGTTCTATGCGAAACTATAAGATATAGGGGGCAATAGAAGGGGCTTTTTAGAAGGTGTGTTGTTTGATGTTTCCCTAATGTTAGTGATATAATTGTAAAAGTATGAGGTTTACTGATTGTTTATGGTACAATATGAATTAGAAGATTATATGCTATCAGTGTTAGAGATAGATTTTTAAAAGTATCTAATTTTTATTTTTAGAAGCAATTAATTCTTTAGCGGTCATGTAAGATATGAGTGATAGCACATAGTGAATAGGTATTCGATAATGGCATTAGGAGTCTATAATAATGCGTGTAACTAAAGCTATTAAAGCAGAACAAATTGAAATATTAGAAACTATATATAAAGATGCCAAGCCGGCACTACATTATAATAGTCCTTTTGAATTATTAGTGGCGGTTGTATTATCGGCACAGTGTACGGATGAGCGAGTTAATATTATTACGAATCGTTTATTTCCTACTTATAGTGATCCAGCTGACATGCTTGCCTTAGGTACTGCAAAGTTAGAAGTACTAATTCGTGATTGTGGTCTCTATCGGGCAAAAGCTGCTAATTTAATTAAAACTTGCGATATTTTGGTGCATACCTATGGTGGTGAAGTACCAGCAGATTTTGACAAATTGGTACAATTGCCAGGAGTAGGGCGTAAAACAGCGAATGTACTAATTTCTGTTTTGTTTGATATACCAGCTATTGCTGTAGATACGCATGTGTTTAGAGTGTCTAATCGCTTAGGCTTAGCACGTGGCAAGACACCTGAAGCGGTAGAAGAAAAACTTAAAAAAGCGATTCCCATGGAAAAATGGAGTGCGGCACATCATTGGTTGATTTGGCATGGTCGTAAAATATGCAAGGCCCGCAAACCTGTATGTGGTGAATGTCCGTTGGCTCATGTATGTCCGTCAGCGGGTAAGGAGGCATAAAATTGAAAGAAGCAATGCAAAGTATAATTAATAAATTTAAAGAGCTAGGAGTTACGGGAAGTGACGTAGTAACAGAACTTTTGCGCTTTCGTGTATTGGATCAAATATTACAAGGTAGTTCTGAAGTTCGTCAATGGGGGATTACTGGTGAAAAGCTATATGAATTAGCTACGCAGAGTACAGTAGAGGTTTTTGGTCCCATTCCTTATGATCAAGCGGGTTTTGAACGAGTGTATGGCCCATCGTTTGCAATAGAAGTGATGGATTTTATTAGTGAAACTGGTTATGTGGAAGGGATTGTAAGTGGTGAACAATGGCGTTTGCCATTTAAGGAAATTATTGAAACACATAAATCCACGGAAGGTATTATTTTACTTGCCTTTATTGAAGAATATGCTAGCTTAGCTGAAGAGATTCTACAAACTCTGCCAGTAGAGCGTTTATTATTGTATACGCCATCAGAGACATGCTATAACTTATTTAAGCAATTATATCCATTGGCACCAGTCATAAATGAATGGCCAGACGATGTAATTTTTGACCATATTATTGCGGCATCGACTGGTTTATTCCGAGCACCTGTACAGATAATGGAAGAGTTAGCAACCCGTGTAGGCAATATTACAGAATTAGGCACGGCTCATTATTTTATTCCTATTAGTGCGATTCAGGACCAGGTAGGCATGAATCGTATGGCAGTACAATATATGCTTTTACAAAAGCGTTTGCAAACTGTACGGGAATGGGCTCCTTTAGGGACATATGAGTTTGTATATACTAATTATGATGTAAAAAAAGTAGGATTGGAGATTCGTGAGGTTATAGACGATGGCTGGCGCAGTACACCATTTATTGCCTTGCCACATGAAGTATTAGCCTCTATGGATACGTTTTCGTTAGTGCAGTATGGTTTATCACTATGTGGTGTAGAACCTGCTATGAAGGCGCAATTGCCTACGTTAGGTGAAGATGGCTTTACCTCATTAGATCCTAAAGTGCCTTTATATGTGCAGAAGATTTTTAGTGCTTATGAAGCGACTCGTCTAGTAGTAGAACGTCAGGGCTTAGATGTGCAGTTAAAACTTGTTGAACAGCCTGGCCGTCCTAGCGGTGAAGCTTTGGATGAAGTGGCGTATGCAGAATTAGTCGAACAGGTGGATGTATCTCAGGACACAGACGCATATTGGTTATTTACGAATGCGCAAGCTGCCTATATTTGGTATACCTATTTCCGTAGTGAAAAAGGGAAAGCTGTATTAACTAAATTAGCTCAGATGGTTTTATCATCAGCGGCCTTATTGCAGTTGATGGGCAGTGTACGGCGTAGTGTTATTAAGGAAGAGGCCCTAGCTGAATTAGCCGGACAATTTGAAACAGCGCGAGAAGCACGTAAACAAGCCTTAGAAAAAGCAGACAAGGATTGGCAGACTGCTATTGAAACTATGGCGGCTGAAATTGTGCCACCGGCTGAAGTAACGAATTGACAGGATTGAGGAATTGGGATAAAGTAAAGGAATAGACTAGGAGGTACGTAATGGCTGTAGTAAATTTTGAGATTTATAAAGTACTTGGCACTTTATCTGAAAATAAAGATGGCTGGAAAAAGCAGTTAACTTGTACTAGTTGGGGACGTTATAACCCTAAATTTGATCTTCGCTCTTGGGACAGTGAGTACAATGGTATGACTAAGGGGATTACTTTGTCTCTAGAAGAAATTTTGGCGCTTCGCGATTTATTAAATGAAGTAGATTTAGAAGCGGCTTATGAAGAATCTGTAGCGGAACGTCAAGTTGCTAAAGCTGCTGAAAAGGCAGCTGAAAAAGATGGGGCCGACGAATAAGAAAAATTTTATCATTTTCAGTTGAATAAGTTGCATTAACTGATTCTCCATGATATAATCAATAAGCATAGTTTTGGACAGTGGAAAGAGGTGTATAGAATGAAAGAAGGAATTCATCCTAATTATGGTGAAGCTACCGTAACTTGCGGTTGTGGCAATACGTTTAAAACTGGTTCTGTTAAAAACGACCTTCGTGTAGACGTATGTTCCAAATGTCATCCGTTCTTCACAGGACAGCAACGTACTGCTCAGGCTCGCGGTCGTATCGAACAATTCAACAAGCGTTACGGTAAATAATTACTGTAGTCTAGCTATACAAATAATACGGCAGAGCTTCGGCTCTGCCTATATTTGTTTGAGAGAGGAGACGCTTTGGAAACAAAACGAGTTAAAAAATTTGTAGGTGGACAGGCGGTCATAGAAGGTGTTATGATGCGCGGCCCTAAGTATACAGCCACAGCGGTTAGAGAACCGAGTGGCCAGATTGTAGTCGATAGGACTACAACTAGTTCAATTAGTGAACAATATCCTATATTAAAGAAACCTTTATTGCGTGGTTGTGTAGCTTTATATGAGTCTTTAGTGATTGGTATGAAGGCGTTATCTTTTTCAGCTAAAGCGGCCGGAGAAGAGGAAGAAACAATGACGAATAAGGAAATAGCCATTACTATGGTTATTTCTACCTTATTAGCTATTGGATTATTTTTGGCTTTACCAACATATGCAGCTAAGTGGATTCCTGGTGTAGGAGATAATCATTTTGTATTGAATTTAATAGAAGGTGCTATCCGCTTACTTCTATTTTTGCTTTATATATGGGTTATTGGACAGACTAAAGATATTCGTCGAGTATTTCAATATCATGGTGCTGAACATAAGACCATTCATACCTATGAAAGTGATATGCCTTTAACGGTAGCGAATGTGCGTAATCATTCCCGGTTACATGCTCGTTGTGGCACTAACTTTTTACTCATTGTTATGGTAACAAGTATCTTTGTATTTGCTTTTTTAGGATGGCCTAGTTTATGGGAGCGTATCCTTTCACGGGTTGTTTTAATGCCCGTAGTAGCAGGGATTGCTTATGAAATGATTCGCTTAGCTGGTCGCAGTGATAACGCCTTGGTAAAACTCTTAATAACACCAGGCTTATGGTTGCAGTATATGACAACTCGAGAGCCCGAAGATGATCAAATTGAAGTGGCTATTCGCGCTCTTGAAGAAGTAAGACCTAGCGAAGAAGATGCTTATGAAGTGTAACTTTGTCTAGATAACGATAGTAGCTTATTAGTTATTAAGTAGAATATCAATTATTAATTAGTTATTAATTAGTTATTAATTCGTTATTAAGATGAAGAAATTGATAGAATTAACCTGAAAGGGGTACCCATTCATGGTATTAGTAGATAAATTACAAGTTATTGAAGATAAATATATGGACTTGGAGCAACGCATTAGTGACCCTGAAGTGATTGCTCGTCAACAAGAGTGGCAAAAATTAACACGTCAGCATGCTAGTCTTACTGAAACAGTACAAGCTTTTCGCGAGTATAAACAAGTGTTAACTGGCATTGATGAAGCACTTGAAGTATTAGAAGATAAAAGTCTTGATGAAGAGTTTCGTGAAATGGCACAAGAAGAATTAAAAGAGCTAAAAGAGCGTAAAGAAGATCTAGAAGAGCGTCTTCATATTCTATTGTTGCCTAAAGATCCTAATGATGAAAAGAATGTTATTGTGGAAATTCGTGGCGGTGCTGGTGGCGATGAAGCTGCTTTATTTGCTGGCGATTTATTCCGCATGTACACGAAATATGCAGAAGCACAGGGCTGGCGTTGTGAAATTATTGATGCGAATGCACCAGAATTGGGAGGCTTTAAAGAAGTCGTATTCTCCGTTGATGGCAATAGTGCGTATTCTAAATTGAAATTTGAAAGTGGTGTACATCGTGTGCAACGCGTACCAGAAACAGAATCGTCTGGTCGTATTCATACATCGACTGTAACAGTAGCTGTTTTACCAGAAGCAGAAGATGTAGACATTGAAATTAACGACAAGGACCTTCAAATTGACACTTATTGTGCCAGTGGCGCTGGTGGACAGCACGTTAACCGTACTGAATCAGCGGTTCGTATTACTCACAAACCAACTGGTATTGTAGTAGCTTGTCAAGATGAACGTTCCCAATTAAAAAATAAAGATAAGGCAATGCGCGTTTTACGTGCAAAGTTGCAAGATAAAGCAGAACAAGAAGCAGCTGCTAGTGTAGCCGCTGATCGTAAAAGTCAAGTAGGTACTGGTGACCGTAGTGAACGTATCCGTACCTATAATTTCCCTCAAGGCCGTGTTACTGATCATCGCATTAATTTAACTTTGTATAAGTTAGATGCCGTGCTTAATGGGGATTTAGACGAATTGATTCAAGCTTTAGTTGCGGCAGATCAAGCTGCTAAAATGCAGGAGGCTGATCAAAATGCCTAAGGAGCTATGGACGATTGGTCGTTTGCTCCAGTGGACAGAGCAGTATTTTCTCGGCAAAGGCGTCGAATCAAGTCGCCTTGATGGGGAAGTGCTGCTTTCTCATATATTGGGGAAAGATAGGATATATCTTTATACACATTATGATAAGCCGCTAACTAAGGCTGAATTAGATGCTTATCGTCCTTTAGTCATAGAGCGTGGTAAGGGTTATAGTGTAGCTGCTATTATTGGTGAAAAAGAATTTATGGGCCTTACTTTTTCAGTTACAAAAGATGTACTCATCCCAAGACCAGACACAGAAACGTTGGTAGAGGATATTTTAACAATTATCCCTAAGGAAGAAAGTTCTTATATTTTAGATGTATGTACAGGACCTGGGACTATTTTATATAGTTTGTTACATTATCTTCCTGAAGCGACTGGTTTAGGCCTTGATATTAGTAAAGAGGCCTTAACCGTAGCAGTGTCTAATCGGGAGCGATTACAGTTAGAAGAACGGGCTAAATTGTGCATGTCTGATTTATTTAGTGCTTTACAACAGGACTCACAATATGAAGAGGCTTTTGACATTATTGTGTCTAATCCGCCTTATATTCCTACTGAAGAAGTGAAAACATTAGCACCAGAAGTATTGCACGAGCCTATATTAGCGTTAGATGGAGGTGCTGATGGGCTTGATTTTTATCGGCGCTTAGTAGTAGAAGCTCCTCGGTATTTGAAAAAAGGCGGCTATTTAGCTGTTGAAATAGGGTATGATCAAGCGGAGAAAGTGATTGCTTTAGCTAATGCAGTAGGCTGTTATAGTGAAGTAGTGGCTAATGCGGATATTGCAGGGATTGTACGTGAATTACGGTGGCAGAAAATAGGTGATTAAAATGGCATTAGAAACTAAAATATATAGACAATTAGAAGACGCTGATATTGCTGAATTGGGCGCCCGCTTACGGGACGGTCAATTAGTAGCGATTCCGACGGAAACCGTATATGGCTTAGGGGCTAATGGGTTTGATGAAGTAGCTATGGCTCGTATTTATGAAGCCAAAGGTCGTCCGTCTGATAATCCATTAATTTTACATGTTCCTAATCAGGCTAGTGTTCTACCTTTAGTAAAGGAAATTCCACCTATTGCGAAACAATTAATGGATGCCTTTTGGCCAGGACCATTAACAATCATTTTGCCTAAGTCTGATAAAGTGCCACTTCGAGCTACTGGTGGTCTTGATAGTGTAGCAATCCGTTCTCCAGACCATGAAGTCTGTCGGGCTATTTTAGAAGCGGCTGGCGTGCCTATTGCGGCTCCTAGTGCTAATATTTCAGGCCGACCTAGCCCGACTACGGCTGAAGCTGTATACCACGATATGAAAGGGCGAATTGAGGCGATTGTTGATGCAGGTCCTTGCGAGGTAGGTGTGGAATCTACGATTGTAGAATGTGGTGAAGACAGCGTGACCATATTACGACCCGGTGGTGTAACTGACGCTATGCTACGTCAGGTGGTTAGTCAGGTAAATTTTGATGAAGCGTTGACAGCACCAGATGTGGCACCCAAAGCACCGGGAATGAAATATAAGCACTATGCACCAGATGGAGAAATGACTACTTATGTAGGCGTTCCTAAATTAATTAGTGAAGCTATGATTGAAGCTATGGAATCAATTCAAGCTGAATATAAAGCAAAGACGCAAGCTATGGCGGGTGAGCATAATATAAAACCATTACGATTTGGCTTCTTAATTAATGAGGAAGTGGCTCAATTCTTAGACATATATTTGGCTGATTTATCGGTGCCATTTGAATTTACTATTTATGGCAATGCGGCAGATTATCGAGGGTTAGCACGTTCATTATATGCCTCCTTATTGATGTTCAATGATGCTGGTGTGACTCATATATTTGCTACGGGCGTACCACGGCAAGGTTTTGGGCGAGCTATCATGAATCGCATGGATAAGGCGAGCGGCTATAAAATTGTAAATGCTATTCCTAAGCGATAATAATCAGGGCTTTAGTTATTAGGAAATGAGGTTTATTATGAATATTTTATTTGTTTGCACAGGCAATACTTGTCGCAGTCCAATGGCAGAAGGTTTATTGCGTGTAATGGCGGAAAAAGAAAATAAAGATATTACTACACTATCAGCGGGCTTATTTACAGCACCAGGGGGGCGGGTATCACCATATGCTGAAACGGCAGTTAAAGATATGGTAGATATTTCGATGCATCAGTCTCGACCACTCACTAAAGCGTTAATTGATGCGGCTGATTTAATATTAGGTCTTTCCTCTGATCATAAAAACGTATTACTTCGTCAATTCCCTGATTTGAAAGATAAAATAATGACCTTAGGTGAATGGGCTGGCACTCAGGAAGATGTAGCAGACCCATTTGGTGGCACACAAGAAGAATATGATGCCTGTGCCGCTCAAATTAAAACCTTATTAGCAAAAGGGTTAGCTAATTTAAAATAAGTTTACCTTAACTTTCATTGGTTAATTAATTTCTAATAATGTTACTTTTTAGAGATATTTATAGTTGTTGGTTAGTATTGATATTTTTAAATATAAATACTATTTTCTATAAATTGACAAGTATCTTTAGAATATGTACAAATGTCGTTGCTTGATTTAATACGACATAGTAAAATAGTGTGAGAGATATTTATATTTCAAAGTAGCGATTAGGAGGGATAGGATGAAAGTAGCCATTGGTGCAGACCATGGTGGAGTTCATTTAAAGGCTGCTGTAAAAGCGGTTCTTGATGAGCTTAACGTGGACTATACTGACTTCGGAACTGATTCTGAAGCATCAGTAGATTATCCAGACATTGCAGCTCCAGTAACTAAAGCGGTAGCAGCGGGTGAATATGATCGGGGCATTTTAATTTGTGGCACTGGTATTGGTATTGGTATTGCGGCTAATAAAGTAGCGGGTATTCGTGCGGCACTTTGTCATGATACATTTTCCGCGCATGCTTCGCGAGAGCATAATAATGCAAATATTCTTACTATGGGTGAACGGGTTATTGGCCCAGGTCTAGCAACAGATATCGTAAAAATTTGGCTAACTACTGAATTTGAAGGGGGCCGTCATGAACGGCGTGTTGCTAAAATTGCTGAATTAGAGGCGTAAGCCTTTATAATTTGGGAAACAACTTTTATTTCATAGGCACTATGAGTTGAGTGTGTAGGAGGTAATGCTATGAGCATTCTTAAAGGTCAAGATCCAGAATTAAAACAATGTATTGATTTAGAGTTGAGCCGTCAGCGTAATAAATTGGAAATGATTGCGTCTGAAAACTTTGTTTCAGAAGCCGTTATGGAAGCGCAAGGCAGTGTATTAACTAACAAATATGCAGAAGGTTATTCTGGTAAACGCTATTATGGTGGCTGTGAATATGTTGATATGGTAGAAGATTTAGCTATTGCACGAGCTAAAAAATTATTTGGCGCTGATCATGTAAACGTACAACCTCATTCTGGTTCTCAAGCTAACTTTGGGGTATATTTTGCACTATTAAAACCAGGTGATACTATTATGGGGATGAACTTATCTCATGGTGGTCACTTGACTCATGGTTCTCCTGTTAATGTATCAGGCACATATTTTAACATTGTACCGTACGGTGTGAATGCAGAAACACAACAAATCGACTATGATGAAATGCGTAGTATTGCTTTAGAAACTAAGCCAAAAATGATTATTGGCGGTGGTAGTGCATATTCCCGCATTATCGACTTTAAGAAAATGGCTGATATTGCTCATGAAGTAGGGGCTATTTTCATGGTTGATATGGCTCATTTTGCTGGTTTAGTAGCTGCTGGCTTACATCCAAATCCAGTGGAATATGCTGATGTAGTAACAACTACAACACATAAAACATTACGTGGTCCACGTGGTGGTATGATTCTTTGCAAAGAAGAATATGCAAAAGCTATTGATAAAGCAATCTTCCCTGGTATTCAAGGGGGGCCTTTGATGCATGTTATTGCAGCTAAAGCCGTTGCTTTTGGTGAAGCCTTACAGCCAGCTTTCAAAGAATATGCACAACAAGTTATCACTAACGCTAAAGTATTAGCAGCAGCACTTGAAAAAGAAGGGTTCTTAATTGTTTCTGGTGGTACAGATACTCATGTAATGTTAGTAGATGTACGTAGCTGTGGCTTAACTGGTAAAGTGGCAGAGTTCTTACTTGATGAAGTAGGGATTACTTGCAATAAAAATACAATTCCATTCGATCCAGAAAGTCCTTTTGTAACAAGTGGTATTCGTTTGGGTACACCAGCGTTAACAACTCGTGGCTTAAAAGAAGCTGATATGGAAGAAATTGCGTCTATTATTGCTTTAGTTCTTAAAAACTCAGAAGATAAAGCAAAACATGAAGAAGCGGCTAAACGAGTAGCTGCTCTTTGTGAAAAATATCCTATGTATCCTAATCTATAATACGAGTAGCAGAGAGAGAGAGTTTCACATAGTGTGAGCAGGTTATACATTAGAGACTAGATTGTAGTATAATGTATAGTACACACAAAGTAATGCACAGTATTTAGGCATAAGGAGGCACTAAATTTTATGAATGTTAATGTAATGACTCATCCCTTGATTCAACATAAAGTAACCTTGATTCGCAATGTAGAAACAGGGTCAAAAGATTTTCGTGAATTATTGGAAGAAATTACACTATTAATGGGTTACGAAATTACTCGTGACTTACCTTTGGAAGATGTAGAAGTTCAGACACCATTAGTAAAAGCAATTGGTAAACAAATTGCTGGTAAAAAATTAGGGATTATTCCTATTTTACGTGCTGGCTTGGGCATGGTTAATGGCTTGTTGGAATTAATGCCAATGGCTAAGGTGGGGCATGTAGGTTTATATCGTGATCCTGAAACCTTAAAACCAGTTGAATATTACTGCAAATTGCCTTCTGATTTAGCAGGTCGTCGTATTATTGTGACTGACCCTATGCTTGCTACTGGTGGTAGTGCATCAGCAGCTATTACGCTTTTAAAAGAAAAAGGGGCTCGTGATATTCAGTTGATGTGTCTTGTTGCGGCCCCACAAGGGGTAGAAGTAGTCAATAAAGAGCATCCTGATGTGCGCATTTATGTGGCAGCTCTTGATGAAGACTTAAATGAACATGGCTATATCTTACCTGGTCTTGGTGATGCAGGGGACCGTATTTTTGGTACTAAATAATGTTCCTACAATACGAGAAATAGCTGTTAGCGTATATAGTGTATAAAATTAAATAGTTTGACAATAGAACAAGAATTGGTAGCCAATTCTTGTTCTATTTGTATATATAGGTCTTAAAGGCAGGTGTCTTATATGGATTTTACAAAGATTACTGAGAATTTAAAAACTCGTGGCTATACAGTTAAAAGATTTGCTACTGGTAAAGAAGCAGCACAATACTTAAATGAGGTTATTAATGGGGTGTCAGTTGGCATTGGTGGTTCTGCTACAGTAAGAGATATCGGGTTATTTGAATTATTAGAAACACATAATATTGTATATTGGCACTGGCAACAAGAACCAGATAAAGCACGGCATGGGGCAATGGATACAGAGATTTATATTGCTTCTGTGAATGGGATTGCTGAAACGGGTGAGATTGTTAATATTGACGGCAATGGAAATCGCTTAGCTTCCATGATGTTTGGACATAAAAAGTTATATCTAGTTGTTGGTAAGAATAAAATTACAAAGACTTATGAGGATGCTGTATGGCGAGCTAGAAATATTGCAGCGCCACAGCGAGCTCAACAATTGAAGGTAAAAACTCCATGTGCCATTAAGGGAGATCGGTGTTATGATTGTAAAAGTCCAGAACGAATTTGTCGTGGTATGGTAACTATGTGGGGCCCTACTAGCAGTATGGCTTGTGAAATTATTTTTATTGATGAAGAGTTAGGTTTATAAGAAGAGCAGTTAGCTGTGAATAACTTTCTGTAAAAAACATAGCTTAAAAAATAATTAATCATTACTTAAATGCATAGAATATGATTTTTTATCATTGGACATATATCTATATATCGAATATAATAGATGTATAGAAAACAGTAAATAACATAATATATTTATGCATAGTTTATATTTGATGTTTAACGTAAAGAGAGGTAACTAATGAAAATGAACAAGTCTTTAAAAGTATTAACATTATCTTTGGTAGCTGCAGGTGCATTTACGTTTGCACAAGCTAATGGTGAAATTACTTTAGATCAAGCTACAGAAATCGCATTGGCAAAAGTGCCTGGTGCTAATGCATCTCATGTTTATAAAGCACATCCAGATTGGGAAGATGGCCGTAAAGTATATGAAGGTAAAATCTTCTTCAATGGCGTAGAATATGAATTTGAAATTGATGCAGCTACAGGCCAAATTACAGAGTGGGATATTGACCGCGACTAATAGAATAAAAGATAATTTTAATTCTAATTTATAAATAATAAAAGAGCCCCTAATTAGGGGCTCTTTTATTATTTGTTATTTTTTGTAAGGATATTTAGTGTTATAGGATTAAAACATTAATGTTAAGAAACGCATAATAAACATGGCAACTATAGCATTAACTACACTTAGTAATATAAGAAGAGGCCAATATTTAACAGGTATATCAGCAACGCCTAACAAGCGTCCCATATATTGTAATTGAGAGCCTATTAAGAAGATTGCCGGCATTAAGATAGTTGCACCTGTACCATCTAGTATGCCTTGTCCCATTAAACTTACCGCTATTCCTACGCCAGCAGAAGAAGATAACCAAGAGGTTAGTAATACCGTAATAGCTTCACCAGGGAGACCAAAGACAGCCATAATTGGCCCAAATATAACACCTACTAAATCTAATATGCCTAATAGTTTTAATATAAGCGCTAGGGTATAGGCCATTAATACATTTGGTAATAAATTAGTGGTACCTACTGTAAATCCTTTACGGGCACCAATGATAAAAATATCGAAAGGATTTTTACTTGTTTTATTGTTGCTCATTAGTGAAGTCCCCCTTATAAATGGTATTTAAGGCGATACGGCAAAGTACTGCACCTAAGAATTTTAAAATAAAAATACATACTAATGGTATTGATAAAGGGAGAACTAATACTCCAAAAAGAGCGGCTCCATTTGAAAAGTAATTTGATATCATACCAGCTCCACTATATTGCCATTGAGCAATGATTATGAGTTCTTTTAAAGTAACTTGTTTATTATCGAAAAGTTCTTTAGTGAGGGCTGCGCCAGCATCAGTGCTTTGTAAATCAGTGATTAAAGCTAAGCCAGTTCTACCTGGTACTCGCATAATAGGATATAAGAGCGGAGTTAATAGTTTGTGAGCAGCACGGATTGCACCATATTCAGTTAATACTTCTAGAATACCAAGGGCAAGCATAATAGATGGAATAAGTGATAAAGCAAAAATAAAACCTTGTCGTGCACCTTCACCTTTTACACCTAGGAAGTTTAATTTACTTCCTTCACCACTAATGATACCAAATTTGCCACCTAATGTAGTAAAGTCGAAAGCGCCAAGCCAAGCATGGCCTTGAACTTTCATAAAAATTCCCGAGAAAAATAAGATTGCTACGGCTAAAGCAATGTAGTCAGTCCATTTTGTTTTGGGGTTCCAATCAGTTTGGTTTTGTTCTTGAATTTTCATTTGTAGCCCTCCTTTGAACAAATATACTTGTATAGTAGATGAAAATATTATAATATAGAGTCATGGACTCTTTCAATCCCTATTACTAAAATTTTTTAAAAATTTAATCAAAATGTTTATCTGTTATGTGAAGTTATTGATTAAGTATTTATAAGAATAATAGCTTTTGGAAAAGTTTTGTCTGTTTAATTATTTAAGGAGGGACTTATATGAGTAATGTACTAACATACTATAATTATTTACATACTATACCAGAATTAGGTTTTGAAGAGGTTAAGACATCTAAATTTATTGCTGATAAATTAGTTGAATTTGGTTTTGACAAAGTTGAGACTAATGTGGGCGGAACAACAGGTGTAGTAGCGACATTGGATAGTGGAAATCCTGGTCCAACAGTGTTATTGCGTGCTGATATGGATTGTTTAGCACATAATATTAATGGTGAGGTAGTCCTTAGACATACATGTGGACATGATAGTCATTCTTCAATGCTTTTAGCAACTGCTGAAGAAGTGATTAAAAACTATTCTGTTAAGCAGGGAAAACTTAAATTTTTATTTCAACCAGCTGAAGAACTTGGAACAGGAGCTCATGCAATTGCTGATGCCGGTGTTTTAGAAGGAGTAGATTATGCTTTTGGTGCTCATGTACGGCCGTTAGAGGAAGCTAGCAATGGACAAGCTGTTGCGGCAATATATTATGCATCTTCAGCTACTATTCAAGCGACATTTACTGGGGTTACTAGTCATGCTGCACGACCTCATTTAGGAGTTAATGCATTAGATGCTGCAGTTCTTGCAATTAATGCTGTTAATACTATTCATTTGCGTCCTACAGAGTCCTACAGTGTAAAGGCTACACAGATTCATGCAGATAGTGGAGTAACTAATAGCATTCCTGGAAGTGCAGCTGTAACATGGGATTTGAGAGCTCAGTTAAATCCAACAATGAAGGAACTTCATAGTAAAGTTATACAGGCTATTACTAATGCGGGAACTGCTAATGGATGTACGGTTGCATATGATGACAGTAAAATGTTAACAGCTGCAGAGCATAATGAAGAATGTATTGAGTTATTAAAAGCAGCGATTATTGATGTATTAGGTGAAGAAAATATGGTGCCAGAGGTAGTAACTCCTGGTGGTGAAGATTTTTGGGTGTATACAAATCGTTATCCTAATTTAAAAGCAGGCTTTTTTGGTTTAGGATGTGATTTAAAGCCCGGTCTTCATCATCCTGATATGAGTTTTGATACTAGTGCCTTAGAAAATGGAGTGAAAATATATTTAGCAACACTTAAACATTTGAAAACTATTTAATATATAAATTAGTTAAATAGTTAAACTTTAAATTTAAAATTATATGAGTGGTAAGAGAAGGACATGCGATGATATAGTTATTGCATGTCCTTTTTATATGGATTAATAGTATAGCTAGATTTGTGATATGATCTAACTTTTAGGATATGTTTTAACTTTAGTAAGTAAGAGCTAGAAATAAATTACTTTTGTTTATGTGTTAGTTTTAATTAATTTTGTAAGTTAAGGATTTCGTTAATAGAATAATATTAATATAAGAGTTTGTTGGTAAATTATAATTAAACTTCTTGACTTGAAGTTGGCTCCAAGGTATAGAGTAATCATATGAGTAAGACGAATACATATTGTCTTTCATGGGAAAGGAAGCGAACGTTAAGTAGAAGGAGTGAATATTGATGAAAGTGAAGCGAATTTTGGCAATTACTTGTTTAATTGTGAGTACAGCTATGACAAGTATAGCTGCTAATGAAGTGAGTTCTCATATGACAGGAGGCAGTACTATGAAAGTTTCAGATTCAGAAATGGTGACTACATCAGGGAAGGTTGTACCAAAGCAAACAGCTGGGCGTAAAGTATTAGGAGAATTTGCTCCTACTTTTGCCCATTTAAATGATGATGTATTATTTGGTGAAGTATGGAGTCGTGATTTAGAATTATCAGCTAAACAACGTTCAATTATTACTATTACTGCATTAGTTTCTCAAGGATTAACTGGTGAAGCTCTAAAAGCACATTTGCAAATGGGTAAAGCAAATGGAATTACTAAGGATGAAATTGCTGAAATTTTAACACATATTGCCTTCTATGCAGGTTGGCCTAAAGTATGGGCAGCCTTTCCTATGGCACAAGACATATGGTCCGATAAATAAGAAATACAGTTAAAAGTAACAAAAAGGAAGACACTCTGCAAGCAAATAGTTAAATCGAAGACTTTTTGACTTTACGCCACTGAGCTTATATTCTTGACTCAATGATAGTGTCAACATAGGTACTCTTAAAAATAAAGTTAAGGAATTTGTACAACGGAAAGTCGAAAAGGGAAGACACTCTGCAAGCAAACACTTAAATCGAAGACTTTTGGACTTTACGTTACCGAGCTTATATTCTCGACTCAATGATAGTGTCACCATAGGCATTCTTAATAAAATAAAGTAGAGGAATTTGTACAAAGGATAAGTCGGAAAGGGAAGACACTCTGCAAGCAAACACTTAAATCGAAGATTTTGGTTTGCGGTAGAGTGTCTTTCCTTTCTCCACACATCTGTAAATTCCTTAACAATATTTTGTAAAATCACTTGCGCGACACTACCATATGAGGTAGAATATAGGCGAGGATATTTTTTTATCAACGCTGGGACATAATCTGCACCGGCGGGATGAAAGAGGTACAGCATGAAAGATTTATCGGAGGTGTATCAACGAATAGCTCCGGAGTTAATGCGAATTGTTGAAGAACGCTATATACTGCTGAATCACATATCATATGCTCAACCTATTGGTAGACGCATGTTAGCTATCCTTAGCAAATTATCAGAACGAGTTGTACGATCACACGTGGAGATTATGAAAGATAATGGCCTTGTGGGATTTACACAACAGGGAATGATTTTAACTGAAGAAGGTAAGGAATTATTGCCTCAGTTAAATTCATCTATGCACGAGTTAAATAAAATTAGTGAGTTAGAAGCTAAATTAAAGGAAATACTCAACATAGATGAAGTGATTATTACTAATGGTGGTGGCGAAACAGATATGGATCGCAAGGAACTTGGGTTCCAAGCGGCCAAAGCGCTACAAGGGATTTTGCAAAATGGTAGTGTCTTAGCTGTAAGTGGCGGTAGCACTATGGCAACGATGGCGGAAGCGTTGCCAGCCAAAAAATGTCAAGCTACAGTAATCCCCGCTCGAGGTGGTATTGGTGAGCGTGTGGAGTATCAGGCTAATGTAATTGCATCTGTTATTGCCGATAAAATTGGCAGTACTTATAAAATGCTACATTTACCTGATGGGCTATCACAAGAGGCCCTAAACATTCTCATGACGATGGAACCGCAAATTAAAGAAGTCATTGAATTGGCTCACCAAACAGATATATTGATGTTTGGTATTGGCGAAGCTTTGCACATGGCTGAACAACGTCACATTACAGACGCACAAAGGGCTGTTTTACGGACTAAGCGAGCTGTAGGTGAAGCGTTGGGCTATTATTGTGATATTGGTGGCAATATTGTGTATACTACGAACAATGTAGGTATCACATTGACGGATATTGTCAACATTCCTCATGTAATTGCCGTAGCTGGTGGTGCTGGTAAAGCGAAAGCTATTATTGGTGTTATGCGAGCTTGCCGTAAAGGTACACTGATTATTGATGAAAGTGCAGCTGAAGCAATGGCTGCTTTATTACAGATTAGCTAGTAAATATATAGATGTTGGACATATCTATATAGTAGATTGTAACTATTGTAGGTAGATTGTTTATCTAGGAGGAACTATCATGGCAGTAAAAATTGGTATTAATGGATTTGGTCGTATTGGTAAATGTGTAATGCGTGCAACTTTGAATAATCCTGATGTAGAAGTAGTGGCGATTAATAATATTGGGGACATTGAAGGAGCGGCGCTTCTTTTCAAATATGATTCCGTACATGGCAATTTGAAAGAAGATGTAAAAGTAGATGGCGACTATTTAGTTGTAGATGGCAAACGAGTTCGTGTATTTGAAGATCGTAACCCAGCTAATCTTGATTGGTCTTCTGAAGGGGTAGAAATCGTTGTAGAAGCAACTGGCCGTTTCCGTAAACGTGATGAAGCAGCACAACATTTAGGTGGTACTGTTAAAAAAGTTATCATTTCAGCACCAGCTAAAGAAGAAGATATTACAATTGTAATGGGTGTAAACCAAGATAAATATGATCCAGCAAATCATCACATTATTTCTAATGCAAGTTGCACAACTAACTGCTTAGCTCCATTTGCTAAAGTATTAAATGATAAATTTGGTATTAAACGTGGTTTAATGACGACAGTTCATTCCTACACTAATGACCAACGCATTTTGGATACACCACATAGTGATCCACGTCGTGCTCGTGCAGCGGCTTTATCTATTATTCCAACAACTACAGGGGCAGCTAAAGCGGTTGCTTTAGTATTGCCTGAATTAAAAGGCAAATTGAACGGGTTTGCACTTCGTGTACCAACTCCAAATGTGTCTATTACTGATTTGGTAGCTGAATTAGATAAAGAAACTACTAAAGAAGAAATTAATGCAGCTCTTCGTGAAGCGGCACAAGGCGAATTAAAAGGTATTTTAGGCGTTTCTGATTTACCACTCGTATCTCATGACTTCAACGGCGATTCTCGCAGTTCTATCGTTGATGCTGATTTGACGATGACGATGGAAGGGAATATGGTAAAAGTTGTTTCCTGGTACGATAATGAATGGGGCTATTCTAACCGTATTGTAGACTTAGCTAAATTCATTGCTGACAAAGGCTTATAATATTAACAGGGGACTATGTATATAGTCCCCTATTTTACATGTCTTTTGGGATTATATGTTACTAGGTAAGTATTACTACTATCGGAGGTTATGATGAAACAGACGATTGAATCTATAGATGTAGCTAATAAACGTGTATTTGTCCGTGTAGATTTTAATGTACCTTTAAAAGAGGGCGTTATTACTGATGATACTCGTATTCGTGCAACATTGCCAACCATTAATTATTTAATTAGTAAAGGGGCAAAAGTGATTTTAGCCTCTCATTTAGGTCGTCCAAAAGGGGAGCGTAAACCTGAGTTTACCTTGAAACCTTGTGCCGAACGATTAAGCGAATTATTAGGTAAGTCTGTTGCTTTTGCTGATGACTGTGTAGGCGAAGCTGCTCGCAAAGCAGTAGAGGCACTACATGATGGTGACGTATTATTATTAGAAAATCTTCGCTATCATAAAGAAGAAGAAAAGAATGGTGAAGAATTTGCTAAGGCGTTAGCAAGTTTAGCTGAAGTTGGGGTTAATGATGCATTTGGGGTATCTCATCGGGCACATGCATCGGTAGAAGGTATCACTCAATTTTTACCAATGGTAGCGGGCTACTTATTAGAAAAAGAAATTAAATATGTAGGTGGTGCTGTTGAACATCCAGAGCATCCTTTTGCTGCTATTATTGGTGGCGCAAAAGTAAGCGATAAAATCGAAGTTATTTCTAATTTATTACCAAAAGTAGAAGTTCTTATTATTGGTGGAGGTATGGCCAATACCTTTATCGCTGCTAAAGGCTATCCTACAGGGGCATCTTTAGTGGAAGCTGATAAAATTGAATTAGCAGCTTCCTTAATTAAACAGGCTGCTGAAACTAATACGAACCTTCTATTACCTAGTGACTTTGTAGTGGCTGATGCATTTAGTAATGAGGCCAATCATAAAGTAGTACCTGCTGATGGTATTGAAGATGGTTGGATGGCTTTAGATATTGGACCTGCTAGCCAAAAAGCCTTTGCAGATGCATTGAAACCAATGAAAATGATTGTTTGGAATGGGCCAATGGGCGTATTTGAAATGGATAATTTTGCAGCTGGTACTAATGCAGTAGCTAAAGCTGTGGCAGAAGCCGATGCAACGACTATTGTAGGTGGTGGGGATTCAGTAGCTGCTATTGAAAAGAGTGGTTTAGCGGCTAAGATTTCTCATATTTCCACTGGCGGTGGTGCTTCATTAGAATACTTAGAAGGCAAAGCACTTCCAGGGATTGTAGCATTGGCTGATAAATAAGGAGGCTCTCATGCGTAAACAAATTATTGCTGGCAATTGGAAAATGCATACTAATTTAGCAGAAGCAACCATTTTGGTGGAAGGGATTAAAGAAGCCTTAGCTAAGACTTCAGTCGAACGAGAAGTTGTTGTCTGCCCCCCGTTTACAGGACTTGGTATAGTAGCTGATTTAATTGATGAAACTACCATTGGTTTAGGTGCTCAAAATATGTATTTTGAAGCTTCTGGTGCTTTTACGGGCGAAGTGTCTCCGTTAATGCTTACTGACGTAGGCTGTCATTATGTTATTTTAGGTCATTCTGAACGTCGTCAATATTTTGGTGAAAGCGATGCTTTGATTAATCAGAAAATTAAAGCAGCTTTTACGTATGATTTAGTGCCTATTCTTTGTGTTGGTGAAAGTTTAGCACAAAGAGAAGCTAATGAAACACAGGCTTTTATAGATAGTCAATTAACCGTTGCCTTAGCTGAGTTAACGGCTGCCCAAGTTAGTCAAATGGTCATTGCCTATGAACCTATTTGGGCAATTGGTACGGGTAAAACAGCCACAGCAGAACAAGCTGGTGAAGTATGTACGGCTATTCGTCAAAAAGTGGCGCGTTTATTTGATGAAGCTACAGCTGAGGCAGTTCGTATTCAATATGGTGGCAGTGTTAAAGGCAGTAATGCGCAAGAAATTTTATCACAACCAGATATTGATGGTGCTTTAGTTGGTGGTGCAGCATTAAAAGCAGATGATTTCATGGCTATTATCAATGCTTAAAATTAAATATACAGTAAGCCTGATTATTGCATAATATATTTGTGAAATTAGGTAGTCAATATAGATTTGAAAGGAATTGTGTATGGCAAAATTGAAAGCCCCAGTAATGCTAACTATTTTAGATGGTTTTGGCATTGGGGATATAAATGACCCTACGAATGCAGTGGTACAGGCAAAGCCAGAGAACTTTTTAAAACTTTGGGAAACCTATCCTCACACTCAATTACAAGCGTCTGGTCTTGCAGTTGGTTTGCCAGAAGGGCAAATGGGGAACTCTGAAGTAGGGCACTTAAATATTGGTGCTGGTCGTATTGTATATCAAGAGTTAACCCGTATTACTAAAGATACGGAAGATGGTAGTTTTTTCAATCGACCAGTAATAAAAGAGCTGTATGAGCACGCAAAAGCAAGTCGTTTGCAAGTCTTAGGCCTGTTATCTGATGGAGGCGTTCACAGTTCTTTAGATCATATAAAAGCGATTATAAAAGGCGCTAAAGAGGCTGGAGTTACTGAATTATATGTACATGCTTTGTTGGATGGCCGTGATGTACCACCACAAAGTGCCTTAACCTATTTAACTGATTTAGAAACGTATATGCAACAAATTGGTCTAGGAACGATTGCGACTATTGGTGGTCGTTATTATGGCATGGACCGAGATAAACGATGGGAACGCATTGAAAAAGCCTATGAAGCTATCGTAGATGGTGTTGGTGTAACAGCTAGTTCTACTAAAGAAGCTATTGAGGCATCTTATAATAATGAGGTTGTAGATGAGTTTGTTGTACCGGTGGTATTGAATGCAGATGGCGCTATTGCAGCGAATGATGCCGTTATATTTGCAAATTTCCGTCCTGATAGAGCACGCCAGTTGACTCGTGCGTTAGTAGATCCAGAGTTTGCAGGGTTTACTCGTAAAAAAGGTTTATTGCCACTTTATATGGCGACTATGACTAAGTATGAAGATGGTTTACCAACTCACATTGTGTATGAGAAAGAAGTGCTTACTAATACGCTAGGACAAGTGCTAGCTGATGGTGGGTATACGCAACTTCGTATTGCTGAGACAGAGAAATATGCTCATGTTACCTATTTCTTTAATGGTGGTGAAGAAGTGCCATTTGCAGGGGAAGAACGGATTTTAGTACCTTCACCAAAAGTGGCAACCTATGATTTGCAACCTGAAATGAGTGCCTTAGAGGTGACCGACAAGGTAGTGGCAGCTATAGAAGGTGGTCAATTTGATATGATCATTTTAAATTTTGCTAATCCTGATATGGTAGGTCATACCGGCGTTTTAGAAGCAGCTGAAAAAGCAGTACAAACAGTGGATGCTTGCTTAGGGCGCATTGTTGAGGCTATTAATAAAGTGCAAGGACATTTATTGGTAACGGCAGATCATGGTAACTCTGAAATGATGGTAGATCATACTACAGGAGTTCCACATACGGCACATACAACCAATCCTGTGCCACTCATTTTAGTGAGTGAAGCTTATAAAAATGCACAGCTTACAGCTGGTAAACTATGTGATTTAGCGCCTACTATGCTTGATTTAGGTGGCATAGTACAACCGGCTGATATGACGGGCCAAAGTTTATTAGTAAAAGAAAAATAATATATATTTATAGAGTAGATTAATTGATGTTCCTTTAAGGAGGTAACTATTATGGCAATGATTACAGATGTATACGCAAGAGAAATTTTAGACTCTCGTGGCAATCCTACCGTTGAAGTAGAAGTATATTTAGAAGATGGTACAATTGGTACTGCAGCTGTTCCTTCTGGCGCTTCTACAGGTATGTTTGAAGCAGTAGAACTTCGTGATGGCGACAAAGGTCGTTATCTTGGTAAAGGGGTAGAACAAGCAGTAGCTAATGTAAATGATGTAATTGGACCAGAAATTATTGGTTTTGACGCATCAGAACAAGTAGCTATTGACAACTTAATGATTGAATTGGACGGTACTCCAAACAAAGCTAAATTAGGCGCTAACGCAATTTTAGGTGTGTCTATGGCGGTAGCAAAAGCAGCAGCTGCTTCTTATGATTTGCCATTATTCCAGTATCTTGGTGGAACAAATGCTAAAGAATTACCAGTGCCTATGATGAACATTTTAAATGGTGGTGCTCATGCTGATAATAATGTAGATATTCAAGAATTCATGATTATGCCAGTAGGTGCTGAATCCTTTAAAGAAGGTCTTCGGGCTTGTGCTGAAGTGTACCATACATTGAAAAATGTATTGAAAGAAAAAGGCCTAGCTACTGGTGTAGGTGATGAAGGTGGTTTTGCTCCTAACCTTGGTTCTAATGAAGAAGCCCTTCAAGTTATTTGTGAAGCCATTAAAGCTGCTGGTTATGAACCAGGCAGTGATTTTAAACTAGCAATTGATGCTGCTTCTTCTGAATTCTATAAAGATGGCAAATACAATTTAGCTGGCGAAGGCAAAGTGAAAACAGCCGCAGAAATGGTAGAATTCTATGCTGATTTAGTAGAAAAATATCCTATTATTTCTATTGAAGATGGCTTAGCAGAAGAAGATTGGGAAGGTTGGAAGCTATTAACTGACCGCATTGGTAAAAAAGTTCAACTAGTGGGCGATGATTTATTCGTAACAAATACAGAACGTTTGGCAAAAGGTATTGTAGCTGATACAGCCAATGCTATTTTAATTAAAGTAAATCAAATTGGTACGTTAACAGAAACTTTTGATGCTATTGAAATGGCTAAACGTGCTGGTTATACTTGTGTTATTTCTCATCGTTCTGGTGAAACAGAAGATGCTACTATTGCTGATATTGCTGTGGCAGTTAATGCAGGACAAATCAAAACAGGTGCTCCAGCTCGTAGTGAACGTGTTGCTAAATACAATCAATTATTGCGCATTGAAGACCTATTAGCTGAAACTGCTCAATACCGTGGTCTTGATGTATTTTACAATATTAAGAAATAAGCTATAATAGCAGAGTCTATTAACTGATTAAACCTTTGAGGAAAGGCTATGTTTTATGAGATGATTTAGCTCATAAAGCACTCTTTTCTCAAAGGTTTTTATAATTCAGTAATAGTCCTTTTATTTTTATTAGCTGACTATTTTCTAGTGAATATAAAGGTAAAATTTTAACTTTTTATTGCTAGGAGCCCTATAATTCATTATAATGGAGAGTAGCGAATAAAAAGGGAGGTATAGCCTTGGCAAATTTATATATAGGCTTAGTTCATTATCCTATTTATAATAAGCATGGCGAAGTCATTACAACAGCGATTACAAATTATGATATTCATGATATAGCTAGAGTAGCCATTACCTATGATGTAAGCCGTTATTTTGTGATTCATAATATTCCTGCTCAACGTGACTTGGCCAAGCAGATTATGTCTCATTGGCAAACGGGGTTCGGAAGTACATATAATCCTGATCGTAAAGATGCTTTTGAGGAAGTAGTACTTGTTAATTCCATTCGTAGTGCTATTGAGGAAGTGACTAAGTTAGAAGGTCAGCCGCCATTAATCGCCACAACCGATGCTCGTACTTATCCTAATACAGTAAGCTATGCTTGGATGCGTAACACCCTTGAAAAGGGTCAGCAGCCTGTGTTAGTATTATTTGGTACCGGCTATGGTATGACGAAAGAAACTATGGAAGACTTTGATTATATTTTAGAACCTGTATATGGACATGGGGATTATAATCACCTTTCCGTTCGCAGTGCTGTTTCCATCATTTTAGATCGCTTGCGCGGTGAAGCTTGGTGGGAAAAGAACTGATATAAACACAGGATATTTTTAGGAGGTTTTAGTATGTCTGGACATTCCAAATGGGCCAATATTAAACATAAAAAAGGTAAAACAGATGCTTTAAAAGCAAAAATTACGACTAAGATTAGCCGTGAGATTACAGTAGCTGCTCGTATGGGCGGTGGTGATCCAGTAGGTAATATGCGTTTGAAATTGGCTTTACAAAAAGCACGTGAAAACAATGTGCCAAAAGATAATATCCAACGAGCAATCGCTAAAGGTGTTGGCGCTACTGATATGGATAATTACGAAGAAATTACCTATGAAGGGTATGGTCCTGGCGGGGTAGCGTTAACTGTAGAATGTTTGACTGATAATCGCAATCGTACCGCTGCAGATGTACGTCATGCGTTTTCTAAAAACGGCGGTAATTTAGGTGAAACTGGTTGTGTGGCCTGGATGTTTAACCGCAAAGGTGTATTTGTCATTGATAGTGAAGGTCATGATGAAGAAGAATTGACTTTATTGGCTTTAGAAGCTGGTGCTGAAGACTTGAAAGTTGAAGAAGATACTTTTGTTATCTATACTGCACCAGATGATTATGATGCGGTAGAATCAGCTTTAGCAGAGGCTAATATTGAAACTGTTGTAAGTAAGATTACAATGGTACCAGATAATACGATTGCCCTAGAAGGGGACAATGCTGTAAAAATGCAGAAAATGTTAGATGCGTTGGATGATCTTGACGATGTGCAAGACGTATATCATAATGCGGAGCTTCCTGAGGAAGACGAATAATCCCAATGAAATAAGCGCTATTACTGAACTTTTGAAGTTTGGTAATGGCGTTTTTTCTTTTTACTATACTTTTTACTCGTGGCTATATAATGGCTACATTATATATAGTGGCTACATTAGTTATTATAAATTTTGTCGTTTATTCAATTTTCGATGGTTTACTTCATTTTGTTTTCGGTTTAAGTTTGTCGGTAATTTTATTTTAGTGTGTTAGAGGTTTTTCAAACTGTGAAATATTGTCTATTATTGATAGGGTGCATATGGAAAGTAAAAATACGGTGAATTATGCATAATTGCTATATCTATTTTGCGAAAAATTGATTAATTAAGATGTATTATACAAGTCTTTATTGTATAATAAAAAGTGTCAAAAAACTTTTTAAAAATTTTAAAATCGTTAAATTATTATATCTAAATGTTTGACGATTTATTGGACGATACTATTTGACGGAACAGAATTGACGCCAAATAGGTCCTAGGCAGAGGGATTATTATGGCAGCTAAATTGGAAGTACGATTTCTGGGAACACCAGCAATCTTAAAAGACGGGGAGGAAGTATTCTTCTCTTATAACAAGGTCAATGCCTTGGTCTATTATATTCTAGTTCGTGGCACAGTAATGCGTGATGAGTTAAGTGGCATTTTATGGGCAGACAAACCAGATGCAGTAGCACGTAAAAATTTGCGTAATGCTATTTATGAAGCAAAAAAAAATCTAGGCGCTGATACATTTATTTCACCGCGTAAAGCGATAATTAAAGTTAACCCCGCCGTTGATGTAATCATTGATAGTAAATTATTTGAAGCCGATCCTGTAGGACAATTAGAACTATATAAAGGTGATTTTCTACAAGGCTTCTTTATTAAAGATTCCGTAGAGTATGAAGATTGGTATTTAGCTGAACGGAATCGATTAAAAAACTTGTACATGGACGCTATTAGCTCTAAATTACAAAGTGCAGTAGCAGATAAAGATTATAGTACGATTGAACGTCATGGGAAGCTTTTAATTTCTCAAAATCCATATGATGAAAGTGTATATGCTATTGTTTTGCGGGCTTACTGCGAGCAAGGTAAAATGCAACAAGCTATGGAATTGTATGAGGAAATGAAAGCCCTTTTCAAGAAAGAGTTGCAGTCTGATGTATTAGCAGAAATTGATGCTATTATTAAGGATGCTTTGCAACAAGAAGAAAAGAAATTTCAGAATCGGTCTCACCATATTGCAGTCCCTATTGGGCGAGAACGTGAATTAGAAGATATGACAGCTCATATTTGGTCTTTTATGCGTGGGCGAGCTGGAGAAGCATTGATTTTATTAGGCGATGCGGGTAGCGGCAAAAGCACTTTGAAGGACATAGCCTTAGAGAGCTTACAAGATGAAGTAGCAGTCATTCAAACTAATTGCTATCAATTAGAACGAAACTTCTTACTACATCCTTGGACGGAAATCGTTAATGGCTTAGTGCGTTTATTAGAAGCCAATGGTACGATGATTCCTGATTTTGAGTTAAACCGAATTTATGCATTATTTCCTCAAATGGATATGAGTATTGATCGAGATTTAGGTTTAGTAGAAATTAAGGATATTTTAAAATTTGACTCTATATTCCATACATTGTCGACGGTACTTGATGTAGCATCTGCCAATAAAAAATTAATTATTGTATTTGAAGATATTCAGTGGATGGATCCATTGAGTTTGTCTTTATTAAGTACGTTGATTTTACGAAAACAGTCCGATAGAATTTTATTTTTGCTCACAGGGCGAGACTCGCGTGAAAAGGATTTCCAGCATTTTATAACATCTATTGCTGTATATAAACGGCTTCATGTGACTCAGCTTAATCCATTGAATAAAAAGGACATTCGTCGCTATGTTGAAGCAGCCAACTTACCAATGGTGGTAGACGAAGCTTTATTGCAACAATTGCAAATTGAAACAGAGGGGAATTTATTTTTACTAACAGAGTGTTTAAATTCCTTAAAGACTACGGGTACTTTAGATAAATTGACTAATAATATGGCCACTGTTTTTAAAGCTAACTATCTTTCTTTATCTGAAGAACAGCAGAAAATCATTGACTTTATTTCCCTATTCTATAATGGCGCTCCTATCGCTATGATTGGGGAATATATGAAAATGGATACGTTGCGTTTGTTGGAATATTTAGAAGGCTTAGAAGCAAAGAATTTAGTAACGCCATTTTCACAACAAGCAGATGTTCTTTATGAAATTAGTCAGCAGAAGTTAAAAGAGTTCATTCAGCAGCAATTATCGCCTGAAAAATGGAAAATCTTGCATGGTTATTTAGGCTCTTTATGGGAAAAGAAATTAACTCACTCTAAAAAAGACGTAGTTATTTATAAGCATTTAGAATATCACTACGAACAAGCTGGTGAACTTGTTAAAATGGGGCATTATAAACTAAAGGGACTTATGTATTATTTGAACTTTAGTCATGAATTATTCCCTGTATTAAGTTTATCTGAGCCAATGCAAACAGGTGGTGCTAGCTATTTTACAGAAGCTGATACATTGCAGTATTTGAATGATGTTGAAAAAATGATGGAACGCATTCGTGAAACCTGCGGTGCTACAGCGGATGTAAAAAATCTAGAACTCATGTATTTACATTTAATTGGGCGTTATTTTATCCGCGAAGGTAAATATGAAAAAGGTGTTCGCTATATCCTCGATTTAATTGAACAAGCCTTAGAAATGCATAATCGTGATTATACCTTGATGGGGTATAAGCAAATGATTTACTATGACATTCAAACTGGTAATGCGAATGAAATGAAGAATTATCTTGAAATAGCACTCGATTTAGCGGTTGAATGTAATTATCATAAAGAAGTAGGCATTCTTTTGCGTCTTAAAGGGCTTAATATGATTATGCAAGGTGATTTTGATGAGGCGGAACGTCTTTTAAATGAATCTATTGCTACCTTTATGGTGACGCAAACTGTGGCACGGCGCTATGCGTTAAATATTGCGGCTGCTTACAATTACATTGGTGAAATTCGCCGTGGTCGTGGTCAGTTTGAAGAAGCCATTGAATACTATGACAAGGCACTAGCTATTTGTAATGATCAACAAGCTTATAGTTCTTGGGTTGTATTCTCTTGTAATGCAGGGATTGCAGCTTATAATTTGGAGCAATATGAAAAAGCTCAAATTTATTTTGAACAAGCTTACGAATTCTTTAATCGTTATGATTTTTACTGGCGTCGGCCGATTGTTGAATCCTATTTGGCTTTATTGGCTATGCGTGAAGGGCAAGAATCAGCGGCTATACAATATATTGATGATGCTATGGCTAAATTGACGATGATGAATAACCCGCAAGAAGTAGGGTATGTAAATATGGTGATTGCTTTAATTAAAGCTGAATATCCACAATCTGAGATTAGCAAACATTATCGAGGGAGTATAGGCATGTATTCGGGAAGAGCGTTGCGATATCTTGATGTATATCGTGATACGCATGAACGAGCTCGTTTAGAATCCATTAATGAAGGCTAAGTATTCAGTTTTCAAAGAGATAGATGATATCATCTATCTCTTTTTTTGCTTTCTCAATTTAGCCTGATAGAGAAGTAGTTAGTTACCTTAATAAAAAACGTCGAAAAAAGGTCTATTTATCAAGTAGAAAATTATCATTCTCATAAGTTATATTAATAATCTTTTTATTGAAATTTGATGACAAATTATTTATACTTAAAAAAGTTTGACAATTTTACGACAAACGAGAGGTATACTATAGAAAAGTAAATATTTACTAAAGCCGGACTTTTTTCATTGTAAATTATTGTAGTAAAGGAGTTGAACGTGTATGGATATTTTATTGAATCCCATAGTGGTATCAGTTATTGTGATGTCAGCCGTTTGTTTAATGAAAATGAACGTGCTACTAGCTGTTATCATTGCTGCTCTTGTAGCAGGCACTATTGGTGGTATGTCAATTAGTGACACCGTAGGATCCTTGATTAATGGGATGGGTGGCAACTCTGAAACAGCTCTAAGCTATATCTTATTAGGGGCATTAGCTGTAGCAATTGGCCGCTCTGGTTTAGCTGCTGTAGTATCTCGTAAGATTACGCAAGTAGTAGGTAGTAAGAAAATTGCTTTCACATTCTTAATTGCCTTTGTAGCTTGTTTTTCTCAAAACTTGATTCCA
Organism: Veillonella intestinalis; assembly: GCF_943192895.1. Classification (NCBI taxonomy): domain Bacteria; kingdom Bacillati; phylum Bacillota; class Negativicutes; order Veillonellales; family Veillonellaceae; genus Veillonella; species Veillonella intestinalis. Next base: position 188,866 of record NZ_CALPCB010000004.1, read on the forward strand.
GTACACATTGCATTTATTCCTATTTTAATTCCACCATTATTAGCTTTAATGAATCATATGAAATTGGACCGTCGTGCAGTAGCTTGTGCGTTAACATTTGGTTTAAAAGCGCCATATGTTAGTTTGCCAGTTGGTTTTGGTCTCTTATTTATGACAATTCTTAAAGACCAAATGGTAGCCAATGGGGTAGATGTTTCCATCAGCGATATATCTTCAGTTATGTGGATTGGCGGTTTATCTATGTTAGTTGGCTTAATTTTAGCCGTATTCTTCTATGCTAAAGATCGTCATTACGAAGATTTACCAGTTATTGGTGCTGATGAAAATCCTGAAGATGTAACTATGACAAAAGATTGCTGGCTAGCATTATTAGGGGCGGCGGTAGCCTTTGTAGCGCAATTATATTTCAAATCCTTACCAATTGGTGCTATGTGTGGTTTAGGTGTTATGATTGTAACTGGTGGCATCAAATGGAAAGATATGGATAATATGATGGACGGCGGCGTACGCATGATGGGCTTCATCGCATTTGTAATGTTAGTTGCAGCTGGCTATGCTAATGTGCTTCGTGAAACACAATCTGTTCAAACTTTAGTTGAAGCAACTACAGCTATTATTGATACAAAATTTGCTGGTGCTTTACTTATGTTATTAGTTGGTCTCTTAATTACTATGGGTATTGGTACTTCTTTTGGTACAATTCCAGTTATCGCGTCTATTTACATTCCAATGGGGACGCAATTAGGATTTGGTGTACCTGCTATTATCCTTCTTATTGGTATTGCAGCCGCTTTAGGTGATGCTGGTTCACCAGCTTCTGACTCTACATTAGGACCAACTTCTGGTTTAAATGCGGATGGTCAGCATAATCATATTTGGGATACTTGTGTACCAACCTTTATATTCTATGATATTACTTTAATTATCGGTGGTGTTATCGGGGCATTAATGCTCGGATAAGTTTAATTAACTAGGCATAATTAGGAGATAATTGTAATGATAAAAACTGTTAAAGCAATTAAAGAAGTAGTATTAACTGGCAATGATTTAACCTTAGCTGAATTAATGGCGGTAGCTCGTTATGATGCTAAAGTTGTATTACCAGAATCAACAATTGAAAATATTAAAGCCTCTCGTGCTATTGTAGATAATATTGTGAACAGCAATGCTGTAGTATATGGTATTACAACCGGTTTTGGTTCTTTATGTCGTGTACATATTTCTAAAGAAGATTGCTCCCAATTACAAGAAAACTTAATTCGTACACATGCTTGTGGTTTTGGTAAGCCATTTAGTCGTGAAGCGACTCGAGCTATGATGTTAATTCGTGCTAATGCATTAGTAAAAGGGTATTCAGGGATTCGTTTAGAAACCTTAGAAACCTTAATTGCTATGATTAATAAAGGTGTGCATCCATACATTCCTGAAAAAGGATCTTTAGGTGCATCTGGTGACTTAGCACCATTATCTCATATGGTATTGCCAATGCTTGGCCTTGGTGATGCAGAATTTGAAGGACAAGTTGTGCCAGGTAAAGACGCAATGGCTAAAGCAGGGATTCCTATTATTGCGTTAGAAGCTAAAGAAGGCTTGGCACTTATTAATGGCACGCCAGTACTAACTGCAGCAGGGGCGTTGGCTCTTTGGGAAGGTTTATGCCTTCTAAAATTAAGCGATATTGCAGCTGCTTTATCAGCGGAAGCTATGCGTGGTATTATTAATGCGTATGACGAACGGATTCATACGATTCGTCCTCATAAAGGGCAATTAGACACAGCACGTAATATGCGCGAATTATTAAAGGGAAGTACATCAATTACACAGCAAGGTGAATTGCGAGTTCAAGATCCATATTCCTTGCGTTGTGTACCACAAGTACATGGTGCTTCTAAGGACGCGTTAGCTTTTGTTAAAGAAAAAGTGGATATTGAAATTAACTCTGTTACAGATAATCCAATTATTTTACCAGATGGTGATGTTATTTCTGGTGGTAACTTCCACGGACAGCCAATGGCACTTCCATTTGACTTCCTTGGCATTGGTTTAGCTGAAATTGCCAATATTTCAGAACGCCGTTTAGAACGATTACTCAATAATTCATTGAGTGGCTTCCCATCATTCTTAGTAAAACATTCTGGCTTAAATTCCGGCTTTATGATTACTCAATATGCAGCGGCTGCTTTAGTAAGTGAAAATAAAGTGTTGGCTCATCCTGCTTCCGTTGACTCCATTCCTTCGTGTGAAAATCAGGAAGATTTGGTAAGTATGGGCGCTCATGCAGCTCGCAAAGCAGGGGAAATTGCTGATAATGTACGACGTGTAGTGGCTACTGAAATTTTAGCTGCTTGTCAAGCCATTGACCTTCGTGAAGATGAATTTACTTTAGGTGTTGGCACAGCAGCGGCTTATAAAGCTGTTCGTGCAAGCAATAAATTTATCGACTATGATAAAGATATTGAAATGTTTAAAGAGTTAGAAAAAATAACTGCTATTGTAGCTGATGGTACTTTACTAGAAGCTGTAGAAGATGTAGTAACTCTTGAAATTTAATATAACTTACTAATTACTTGCCCTCAAGTAAGATAGAAGAACTCCTTAGGCCATCGCTATTTATTGTTAGGACCATAGCGTGATTGGCATAGGGAGTTCTTTATTTATAAGTATCGATATGATATAATTGATTTGTAATTGATTATGGTTATTGATTGTAATTTTTGTTTATATAAATTGGTAAACAAAAATTCATAAATAGTTGAATCATGTATAGTAGGTAATCATACATTGTAAGTGTATATAATATATGGAGGAGTCATAGATGAAAACATATGATATTATTGTTGTTGGTACTGGCGGTGCTACAATTGTAGCTGATGCGGCCATTAGCAAAGGTAAACGGGTAGCCATTATTGAAAAAGGCAAATTTGGTGGCACTTGTTTAACTCGTGGCTGCATTCCTACAAAGGTAATGGTTACTGTGGCCGATGCAGTTCGTGAAATTGAAGAATTACCTAAAATTGGGGTAAAAGTTCAGCCAGCGATCATTGATTGGGAATTGATGTCAAAACGTGTATGGCAAAAAATTGATGAAAGTAAAGGGGTAGAAGCATATTACGATAAGTTTGATAATGTAGATGTGTATCGTGGTGCCGCTACGTTTGTAAAAGATAAAGTATTGACCGTGACATTAAATACAGGAGAAGTGACCGAAGAAATTACAGCACCTATTATTGTTTTAGGTGTTGGGGGCCATACCAAAGTAAATCCTATTAAAGGCTTAGAAGAAGCTGGTTATATGAGTAGTGAAAGCCTATTCGGCCATAAATATCCGCAGACTCCACTTAAATCCTTAGTAGTTATGGGTGGGGGCCCGATTGGGACTGAATTTGCTCATGTATTTGCTGCTGCAGGGACGAAGGTTACTTTAATTCAGCATAATGTACGTTTGTTACCTAAAGAAGATGCCGAAATTTCTGAACAGATTTATAAAGATATTACACGTTTAGGTATTGATGTTATTTTAAATCAAGAACCTGAAGAAGTGCGTGTAGAAAATGGCGAAAAGGTTGTTGTAATTCGTGATCGTAAGACTGGTGAAGTTCGTGAAATACGTGGGGAAGAAATTCTTATGGCTTCTGGCATTAAACCAGCTACTGAAGAACTTAAACTTGAGAATACATCAATTCAAACCAAACGAGGTGGTTGGATTGTTACTAATGAATTTTTAGAAACTTCTGTAGATGGTGTGTATGCTTTAGGTGATGTGAATGGGGAGGCGCCATTCCGTCATAAAGCCAATTATGAAGCTGATATTTTAGCGCATAATTTATATCATGCCACAAGTCCACAAGACTTCCGTTGGGCTCGCTATGATTTAGTGCCAGCAGTAACCTTTACATATCCTCAAGTAGGTCATGTTGGTTTAACAGAGCAAGAAGCCATTGAAAAAGGCTATGAAGTTAAAACGGGTAAGAACTTCTACTCATCTTCTGCTAAGGGATTTGCCATGGGTTTTGATCCAGGCGATGAGAATGATGGCTTTGTAAAAATTGTGGTCGATACAAAAACAAATCACATTTTAGGCGTTCATGTTATTGGTCCACAGGCGTCGATTTTGTTCCAGCCATTTGTTAACTTACTCAATAGCGGAGATACACCATTAGTGCCTATTAATGAGGAAATTGGTTCTACTTTGACTAAACAACTTCGTCAAGAGGGCTTAGTTCGTAAGATGGATCCTCATTCAGTGATTACAGTTGGCGAAACAATGTCGCCACATCCAACCTTGTCAGAGGTTATTATGTGGACTCAAGTATACTATGAGCATCGTTGGTAAGATACACTTTGTAAAAAGACTGTAATATTTGAATATATAAAATACCTTTCTTAGTTTGTTTGATTCTTGATGCTAGCTTATTGTAAGCTAGTTATTTAGAAATATAAAAACTGAGAAAGGTATTTTTTACATTATTTTGTATTGATAATCGATGAGAAAAGATGTATACTAGGGATACTGATTAGAGCATGAATTTATGGATGTATTGAAGAATACAGTAGGAGAAGGGTATGCAAGAACAATTAATTCGATGGTTTGTTAAAGACTATGATTGTATTAAAGCGCCTGCAGTGCGTACACGGTATGGCAATTTAACAAGTATAGTTGGTATTGTCACTAATTTAATCATTTCATTGGGTGAATTAATTGTAGGCTTTTTAATTGGCTCTATTGCAATGGTCAGCGATGCTATTCATGATTTAGCTGATGCTGGGGGATCTACTATATCGTTGCTAAGTTTTAGATTTTCTGCCAAAAAAGCTGACCAAGAGCATCCTTATGGTCATGGGCGTATAGAATATTTGTTATCAATAGGATTTTCTATATTGCTTTTTGTGGTAGCTATACAACTACTGATTGAGTCAGTAGGGCGTATTTTTAAACCTGAAATTGTGGATTTCTCCATTTGGGCTTTACTTGTTATGCTCTGTGCTATGGGGTTAAAAGTTTGGTTATATACCTTTTTTAAATCTATTGGCGAGCGGATTAATTCTCCCATATTAAAAGCCAATGGCTTGGAGTATTTATCTGATGTATGGGCTACCTTAGGTATTACGATTGGCTTAGTTGTAGGTGGCCTTTTTAAAATTCCTGTAGATGGTTATTTAGGCGCTATTGTCTCCTTGATGATTGGTCGTGCGGGGTATCATGTGTTGGCTGATGCTATTAGTCGATTGTTAGGCAATGAGCCGAGTCCTGAGATGGTAAAGGATATTGCTAATTTTGTGAAATCATATCCTGGTGTTTTGGGAATTCATGATTTAATGATTCATGACTATGGTCCAGGCCATGTATTTGCTAGCATTCATGTGGAAGTAGATGCTAAAGAAGATGTAATTAAAAGTCATAGTTTAATTGATAGAATTGAACGAGATGCGCAAAAAGAATTATATCTTCAGTTAACCATTCATATGGATCCTCTATTAATAACTAAAGAGTCGATGGCATTATATGATAAAATTCATACTGTAGTTAAAGCGTATGATGAAAAATTGAGTATTCATGACTTACGGGCTGTAAAGAGTGATGATAAAACGCATATTTTATTTGATTTAGTCGTGCCTTATTCGGATAGACAACGAATGGATACCATTGCACAAGCGATTAAGAAAATTTTAGAAGCCATGGATCCTACCTTTGAGATTACTATTACAGCTGAACATAGTTATACAGGCGATGAAAATATTCATGATTATGATTAAATTATGTTTAAAGCATAACAAAAGAGGCGCTCTCTTAAGAGAGCGCC
>NZ_CALPCB010000005.1:0-181002 GCF_943192895.1 Veillonella intestinalis
GTGCCACAAGTAACTTCAATCCACGCCCCCCGAATAAGGAGCGACCCACCCCCGCACATCAACATGCACAAAACCTTGTACTTCAATCCACGCCCCCCGAATAAGGAGCGACAAGTGTCGCAATATCGCCCCACCGTCATCAATAGACTTCAATCCACGCCCCCCGAATAAGGAGCGACTGTAAATAAACCGATTTTGTGTCAGACATACAAAACTTCAATCCACGCCCCCCGAATAAGGAGCGACTATTCGGGCTACTATTGCAGCCGCTGCGCGTGGTACTTCAATCCACGCCCCCCGAATAAGGAGCGACCATCATACTAATACTCTTTCCACATCATCTACAATACTTCAATCCACGCCCCCCGAATAAGGAGCGACAGTAGCAACTGTATTCTTAGATGTTTTATCGATGACTTCAATCCACGCCCCCCGAATAAGGAGCGACACCTTTGCGTATTCCTTTTGTCATCTCTTGAGCAGACTTCAATCCACGCCCCCCGAATAAGGAGCGACAGTAAATCTTATCGTACTTTGAAAAGTCTTCAGCACTTCAATCCACGCCCCCCGAATAAGGAGCGACGTCTTCGTCAATGATTCCTACTTCGTTCGCAAGTTACTTCAATCCACGCCCCCCGAATAAGGAGCGACAAAGACCACCCCCAGTTTTATAGATTACATATGCACTTCAATCCACGCCCCCCGAATAAGGAGCGACCTCCTTGATAATCAATAAAGGCGTGGTATGGGAAACTTCAATCCACGCCCCCCGAATAAGGAGCGACATTCTAAAGGGGAACGGCTTGGAGTGTCCCCTTTAACTTCAATCCACGCCCCCCGAATAAGGAGCGACTTTATATCTTAAAAAGATTGAACAGACAGGTACTACTTCAATCCACGCCCCCCGAATAAGGAGCGACAGCTACATATAGTAGACCAACTCTACTATACCCAGCAAACTGAGCTCTTTCATAAGCTCAGACAATTAATTTCATCAGTATATATAAATATGATAAATTAATTTTAACAACTTTAAGTGCGAAACTCCCATCATTTCACAAAATGCTACAGTTTCGCACAAGTTGATTATAAATAAGCACTATTTAAGAATAATAAAATGTCTAGTTTAAGTGCCTATATCCATCTTACCATATAAAGCACTATTTTTCATTTAATAATTATACTTTAAAACTACCACAATTTCCCAGAGGAAAAGATCAACTGTAGCGCCAACAAACCTACACCTAATGAAAATACTAATAAAATACTTGTTGCCTTCAATCGTTTAGCTATAGCCGCCCCTACTTGTGCCCCTATAACTGCACCAATGCCGCAAGCAATAGCAATATTCCACTGAATATGCCCTAAATAAAAATGAGTCGCTACTCCACTAATCGTAGACAAAAATAAGATAAATTGACTCGTAGCAGTTGCAATATGGGTTGGAAATCCCAATAAATACACGAAGGCCGCTACATGAATTAGACCGCCACCAATGCCAAAGACACTGGAAATAAACCCAACTACAACACTGATTAAACAACCAATTGTTTTACTATAAGTTAATTCATGCAACTGAAGAGATTCCTCTTTTCGTTGCCCTTTTGTAAAATTCTTATAACCAATAAACGTAGACATACATAATAAAAAAAGACCAAACCAAAATTTTAACATGGCTATGTCAAATCCTTCAGAAGCTACTGCACCTAGATAAGACCCAGGAATAGTGGCAATCGTGAACCAAATAGCCGCACTGTATAAAATTTTCTTTTGCTTAATAAACGCCGTCGAAGCTGACATAGCATTAAACATAACAATCGTAAGCGATGTTCCCACTACCATAGCAGGCGACCAATCGGTAAAAGTATATAAAAAAACAGGCACAAAGACTAAGCCGCCACCAGCACCAATTAAGGTTCCAAAAGCACCTACGCCAATGCCAAGCAAAATAAATTGTAAAAGCACACCTATAGACATGCCTAATATTACACCACTTACACCATCCATATTATTAAACTCCTAATCAACAGAATCTACTCTATTTATGACTCACTGCCTATTACCAAAGATCACCTATAGCAATAGTAATAACAATAACAATAACAATAGCAATAAAATAACATTTCAATAATTGAACTTAGTATACCCTAAAATAAACAGAAACGCCATCGCTTCCTAAGCATAACTAATAAATTAGCTATCTTATGTAGCAATGGCGTTTCTGTTTAAGTAAGTTTGTGTAAGTTTGTGTAAATACGTTTATAGTTAACTAACTGGCGAAGCCAGTCAAAGAACTACCTTAATTAGGTACGGACGTTTTTTATTCAATAAATACCGTCCAATTTTCAAATTATGTGTTAGTATAGCTACTGACTAACTATTGACTAACTACAAGTAAACTTAAAATCAAGATTACTTTTTAATCTATATAGCCCTTACAAAACGGCTGATACAGCCGTTACAATTGGTGCAATCACCGTAGTCATAATGCCCATGAAAATCATGGCTAAAGAAGCAATAGCACCCGTTTTAGGGCCATCTTCATACGCTTTAGCCGTCCCCGTGCCATGAGCCGATATACCATAAAGCATGCCTTTTAACAATCGATTATGAATATGAGCACGCTTAATCATCATCGTTGTCATAATCATACCTATTAAACCCGTTGCAATAACTAAAATGGCTGTAATCGTCGGATCCCCACCCATCGTATCAGAGGCCGCTAAAGCAAGTGGTGTTGTTACTGAACGCGGTGCCACACTGTGAACAAGTTCTGGACTTAATCCTACAAGTTCTGCTAGCCCCATCGATCCTAAAAAGGCAATGGAACAGCCCATACCAATAACCACAAGTAGAGGAATAAAATATTCTTTCACTACACTGCGGAATTTATATAAAGGCACGGCAAAGGCTACCGTCGCCGGTTGTAACATCATGGTAATATACTGACTGCCTTCTTGATACACATCATAAGGAATGTTCATCGTCACTAAGAATAAACCAATCACTACTGGCACGGCTAACAAAGGCGTAAGAAATAATTTCTTACCAGACCGTTCATACAATTTTTTGAAAAGAAAGTACAATACTACAGTACCCACTAATGATTCGATGATATGAATACTAATCATCTGAAATAATGTGTAGTTTACCATAATCTGTACCCCTTTCTACGTAATTTCATAATACTCAAAGTAATGACAGTGACAGACACTAAAAGCGTTATAATACTCGTTACGATAACACCTAGTAACATAGCCCCTGTACTACCGAAGAGTTGTGTATACTGAATAATCCCAATAGCCGAGGGAATAAAGAACAACAATAATTCCCCAATCAATACGGCTGCACCTTGCTCTACCCAGTTTAATTTAATAATCCCTGAACAAAGCAATAGGAATAATAAAATCATGCCCACTAAGGTGCCTGGCAATGGCAATTGCAACCAGTCTTTTAGGTAACCACCTAACACCCCAATTAAGGCGAGCAATAGAATTTGACCTACTACCATCGCCACACGTCTCATTCGTCCTTGCCTCCCCTAATAGATATATTCATTCTCCAAATGAATGTTAAACGAATCATTTACTTAAATTGTAATTTATCGATATCCTCTTTGGCATGACTTATTGTATCTCATTTTTTATAAAAAAAATAATATTTTTTCCCTATACGACACTATTCTTTTTAGTTATAATAAATAAAGAAAAAATTGCAGGAGGACAGTATGGATATTACCCATTTAAAATATTTTGTTGAAGTGGCTCGACAAAAAAGTTTTACTAAAGCCGCTCAAACTTTACATGTAAGTCAGCCTTCTCTCAGTAAAGCCGTTCGCCTCTTAGAAGGAGAATGGAATAAACAACTATTTCGTCGTCGTGGCCATCGTATCGAGTTAACTAACGAGGCCTGCGCCGTATTACCACAGATTGAAGCTTTAGTGCGCCAATTTGAAGTATTAGAACATCAAATGCATCACACGAACGATATGGAGTCTGGTGAATTAAGCTTAGGCATTCCGCCGATGATCGGATCTTCCTTTTTATCCCCTATCATTCGCGATTTCATGGCCGCTTACCCTCAAATATCCCTAAAAGTTAGCGAACATGGCTCACCTCAAATTGCCCAATTAGTACAAGATGGACAACTACAAGTCGGCTTTGTTACATTGCCTGTATCGGATTTTACCAATCCAGATACTCAAACCTATATTTTCAATCATCAGCCTCTATACTATGTAATGCAGCCAGACTCGCCATTTGCCAATTATGAGTCCATTACATTACAAGAAATTCGTAAAGAACCGCTTGTATTTTTTCACCCGTCTTTTTCACTCTACGATATCATCCTTGGTCGTTTTCAAGAAATCGGTGTAGTTCCACAAATTGTAGCGCAAAGTAACAATTGGGATTTCATTACGGAGCTAGTAAAAAGTGGTTTAGGTACAGCTATTTTACCGCAAACAATTTGTGAGCGCCTTGACCGCAAACATCTTATATCTATCCCAATTGAACCTCGCATCAATTGGGTCTTAGGTATGATTTGGAATGAACGCTCTATGATTGTACCTGCTATTCGTTTGTGGGTTAATTACTTCCGCTCGCATGTAATTGAACAAACAACCAGTCATGAAGAGATTTCACAATAAGGATTAATATTGTCATAATAAAAAAACTCTGACCCCATAATATGAGGTCAGAGTTTTTTGGTTTAATTAACACTGCTTTTATATAACCTTTTACTGCTTAGCAAATTGCTGTAACAATGCTTCAATCTTCTCATCTTGTTGTTTTAGACGATTTTCTTGTAAAGCTAATTGTTCTTGCTGTTGTGCTACTAAGTTTTCTAAATAATCTACTTTTTCCTGCAACACATAGCTAGAAGAAATTGGGCCTTGACGATATTCTTCTACAAGAGCGCGTTCTTTTTTGCTATCACCAAACTTCCAAGTTACACCTGCATTAGCCATCAATTTACTATTCCCACCATTCATGGCTACGCCCGCACGGAAAAGCAAAGACTCATGTTTATAATGAGCAAGCCCCAAAGCAAAGGCATTTTCACCACCATAATAACCATAGCCTGCCATAATTTGAGTTGGCTCTAATGGATCATACTGAAGTGGACTAAGCGCAGCTAAAGCAGCACCCATAGCATCAGCTCTATCACTATTTTTTTGTAATTTATTTACTGAGTGCGTTACACTTTGTCCTAAATCCCGTAATTGAGAAACATTAACGGCATCTGTATCCGCTTCTCCAGGAGCTACATTCTTGATAGTCTTACTATTAGCATTAAGGCCTGCTTCATTTATATACGTAGCATCGCCTACTTTAAAGGAATCTGCTTGAACGGTCTTAGCCGTTACTGAATTTACTTGAATATCCTTAGCAAGATTGATGGATAATACGCCGTTTTCTGTAGTTGTATGAATATTACTATCACCTTGCACATGGACCTTCGGTGTTTCTTTAGCTATAGTAATTGGCGTTATCGTGTTATCAGCGGTAATTGTGAAATCAAATACGCCATCCTGACCATCTTTTACAATTACCGATTGGCTCTCCTTTGTATTAGGATTAGTCGTCGTAATTGTTGTCTCTCCAGACTTTTCATTTTTTAATACTTCTACTATGCTTCCATCTTTACCTGGAGAACCTGTTTCCCCTTTAGGGCCCTGTGGGCCGGTATCTCCCGCATCCCCCTTAGAACCTTGTGGACCAGTACCACCCGTATCCCCTTTAGGTCCTTGTGGACCGGTAGCTCCTGTTTCACCATTGTCCCCTTTAGGGCCCTGTGGGCCAGTAGCTCCAGTTTCACCCGTATCACCCTTAGGACCTTGTGGGCCAGTACCACCCGTATCACCTTTAGGGCCTTGTGGGCCAGTTTCACCTGTATCACCTTTAGGGCCTTGTGGGCCAGTTTCACCTGTATCACCTTTAGGACCTTGTGGACCAATAGCACCATCTTTGATTATAAAGCTCTGATCATCTGTAAAGGTTACTGTAGTATTACCCTTTCCATCGGACTCAATACTCTTAATCGTAACGCCATCTTTGCCAGGTGCCCCATCAGCACCGGCTTTTATAGCCGTTTCATCAACCCCTACAAAAATTACTTTTTTGCCATCAATACCTTGTTTCTCTTCAGCATATAAACCATCGCCAAAGTCAAAGATCATACCATGAATGGCTGCATTAGTTACCACATTTGTACCTGCTGTATAACTAGTGGCTGCATTTTTGCCGCCATTTACACCAGCAGAACGCAAGGATATGGTAGGTGTAGTAACTGTATTAATTACACTATATAACTGTGATCCATTAATAGCATCAGTCGATGTAGCAGAAATAAGGCCCGCTGCTACATGTTGAATGCGCCGCTCATTCCCCACACTGCCTACACTAATAATGCCATTGCTCTTGCCACCAGCAAAAGTCAACTCCAAGGAATTAATCGTTGCCGCTCCATATTCAGTATTACCAGCAGTATTAGCTGTTTTACTAGCCGCAATACTTGATCCACTGCCTAAAGCCACGGAATTAGCTACTCCAGCACTTGCACCAGCGCCTAATGCTAAGGAATCTTCTTCTACAGCCTCAGCATTGGCACCAAAAGCACTGGCTCCTGACTTCTTAGATTTAGCCTCAGATCCTATGGCTATACCCGTAGCTACTTCAGAATTGGAGTCATTGCCAATTGCAATTGTATTAGATTTCTTAGCTAAAGCAGTATGTCCACTATTATCATTAATTCCTGCACGACTGCCGATGCTTATGTTTTTATCGCCCTGAATATATCGGCCAGACTCCACACCGATGGCCACATTATCATCGCCCGTTACAAATACACCAGCGCGAGCACCAAAAGTCATATTTTCGCCACCAGTAACAAATTGACCACTGTGTTTGCCTAAGGTCACATTACTGTCACCTTTAATATAACTGCCAGCAGCAACCCCTACAGAGAAATTATCTTGACCAGCTACATAATTCCCTGAGGAAAAACCTAATGCTATATTATGCTCTGCCCCATCAACCAGAGTGGTCCCCTTCACATTTACTTGAGGCTCACCAAAACTATCTACATTAGACACATCATAACTGCTAGCTTCATAGCCTACATAACGTCCTGCATTTTCACCAATGCCCACATTGAAATTACCTACAATATTCGAGCCAGAAAACTTACCTAACGCTATATTATTATTGCCCACAGATTGACCGGTAGCACCAGCAGTATTGACAAATTTTCGAATATTTTGACCTGCTTGAGTCCCTAATGCATAGTTACCATCACCATTTACATCTTTACCAGCATCTGTACCAAAAGCATAATTTGAGGTTCCCACAACATTTGTACCTGCCTTCGCACCAAAGGCTACATTATCATTGCCCCGCACTTGCTTACCAGTTTGTGAGCCAAAGGCATAGTTAAAACTACCTATTAAATCTGAGCCCGCTTGATAACCTATAGCTAAGTTATAATTACTATCTTCAGATTTTGCTATACCATTTTCAACAGTTGTAACACTTTGTAGGTCACTGCCAGCACCATCCATTAAAGCAATATTATTATTCCCCGTTACATTGTGGCCAGCTTCTGAACCAAATGCAAAATTATAATTGCCTTTAGATGTCATACCTGCTTTATAGCCCATGGCAAATTTAAAATCACCAGAGGACACTTCATGTGCATAGTCGCCTATACTTACATTATATTTTCCGCTTCTATCACGGCCCACTTGTTCGGAAATAACAGTATTGAAATCTCCACCAATCCAACCAGCATAATTATTACTACTATCAGCTCTGCCATTACCACGAATAAAATTATACTTGCCATTTACGGCCGTATTGCCTGCCCCACCAGCATCAGAAATTTGATTGCCTAAAATGATATTCTTTTTAGTCTCATCATAGGTAACAGTAGCGCCCCATACAGTAGAGCCAAAGTATGTCCCAAATACACCACATACTAAACTAGCTACCATTAATTTATTCAAATGATTTTGCTTTTTTTGCAACTTTCCCATTTACAACTCCTCATAATGTATTAAAGTCCAGTTTTCAGTATTACTGAAAGAATATCTACTTATAGCCCCATACGTTGCATTAACATATCAATTTTAGCTTTCATATCTGCATTATCTTTTTCTAATTGTGTATAATCAGCTATTAATTTTTCATGCATTGCTTTCATCTGAATATTTTCAGCTTCTAAAATTGCCAATTTATCTTGCAACACATAGCTAGAAGAAATTGGACCTTGACGATATTCTTCTACAAGAGCACGTTCTTTTTTACTATCGCCAAACTTCCAAGTTACCCCCGCATTAGCCATTAATTTACTATTACCACCATTCATAGCTACGCCGGCACGGAATAACAAGGACTCATGTTTATAATGTGCAAGCCCTAAAGCAAAGGCATTCTCACCGCCATAATAGCCATAACCAGCCATGATTTGTGTTGGTTCTAATGGATCATACTGAAGTGGACTAAGTGCAGCTAATGCAGCCCCCATAGCATCAGCACGATTACTATCTTTTTGTAATTTATGAATAGAATGACTCACTGTATTATTTAATTCACGCAACTGTCCTACATTCACTGCATCACTAGCCTCTTCGCCAGGCGCTACATTCTTGATAATCTTATCATTAGCATTAAGACCTTGTTCACTAATATACGTTGCCTCGCCTACTTTATACGCCTCTGCTTGAATTGTCTTCGCTGTAACTGAATCAACTGTAATATCCTTAGCAAGACTAACAGTTAACGTATTGCCATTAGCGGTCGTCTGAATATTATTATCGCCATGCACTTGAACGTGCGGTGTATCTTTTGCCACAGTAATAGGTAATACTGTTTTATCCGCTGTAATTGAGAAGTCAAAAGCACCATCTTTACCATTAACTCCATCTTTACCATCTTTTCCATCTTTTACAACAACAGATTTTTCCTCAGCCGTATTAGGATTAGTGGTAATAGTAGTTTCTCCAGTTTTTTCATCTTTTGATACTTCTACTACAGTTCCATCTTTGCCTGGAGAACCTGGCTTAATAACGCTTTGATCCACACCAACTAAAATAACTTTTTTGCCTTCACTATTTTCCTTTTCTTCCGCATATAAACCATCACCAAAGTCAAACATCATACCATGAACAGCCTGATTAGTCACTACTGGCGTGCCTTCTTTATATGTGCTATCTGCTTCTCTCCCTTTGCTAAAGATAGAAATCGTAGGACTAACAATCAGCCCTCTAACGGCCTGAAGCTGAGCCACATTGACCGCATCGGTAGGTGCCATACCAGCTGCCAAATTAGTGATTTGACGCGTATTAGTATCATTACCTACAGATACAGCCCCTAAAGTGGACTTCCAAGTTTTATCAGTTTCAGTTGATTGTATCCCTTTTACTGGATCATAGCCAGCTACGCCAACTGCAGTTCCTGCCACTGATTGTGATCCTAAAGCTACACCATCAACCACAGTAGCTTTAGCATTATGACCTATAACTACCACTTGATTAGCTGTCGCACCTGTTTCATTACCAAGAACAACTGAATTCTTTAAGCTAGTAGCAAAAGCAGATTCGTCTTTCTTATCTCTAAAGCCTAGTATAATATTCCCTTCAACAGCCTCAGTTGCTGAGCCTGCAAGAGTTTGATGATTACCGATTACAGCATTTTTCACGGCATTTTCAAGAGTATTATAGGAGCCACTAATATAGCTATGAGATACAGCTTTACCAGTGTTTTCATACCCGGTAATGGCATTAAAAGCAGCAAAAGAATTTCCATTGATAGCTTCCGTCAATTTAGTATCTCTTGAATTCAAAACAAAATTGGTATCTACACCACGCCCCGTTAAGGTATTGCCTACCCCGGAAATAGTAGAGAATAAGGCGTAATCAGCTTTATTCGCACCGCCAATAATCCCCACAGAACCCATGCGATTATCTTGAGAATACTTGCGAAGCGTTTCTGCTAATTCTTTAATTGAATTATTAGCTACTGTAGGATTTAAGGTTAATGTACCTAAAAATGGCACATTGGTAGAAAGCGAGTCCATTATGATAGGACTATCTGGAGTAATATAGGAATTAGTTATTTCATTGCCCGTACCAAAAATCAGTGCCCCATTACTCTTATTAATACGATTCGCTGTCCCAACAATATTAGAAGCCGTCCCTGAATACATAAGCCCTGAAACAGGATCAGAAGAACCACCCAACAACGAAAAGATATTAGCACTTAATTCTTCATTGCCTTCAATACTATTTAAAGAGCCACTAATACTAGAGCCAAAACCTTGAATAGCAGCCCCAGCATTATGAAGGGCATTCGTACCACGAGTTATCTGATTCCCAACCCAAGATGCCGTTGGCTTATCATACGCTTTTGATATAACATTATAGGAACCATTGATACTAGAGAAGTTCCCCATATTAAATGAGTTATCACCCACTGTAGTAGAACCTACGCCAGTTGTTACATTTGAATTCGCTAATTTTCCATTATTAGCAATTGCTGTTCCACCGATTTTGCCATTAGCCGTACTAAAATCAAAATCACCAATCTGCCCTCGATAGTCGCGATTCCCCAATTCCACATTGCCAATTCGTGCATGTGTATCTTGACCAATAGCAATACCTCCAGTAAGTACTGATTTATCTCGGCCAAAAACAATTATACTTTCATGATTGCCATTACTCATATTATGAGAATGAGCATTAGTACCTATAGCAATACCACCTATAGCGGGACCACCCTCATTATTTACCTTAGCAGTAGAGCCTATAGCTACACTATCTTTTTCTGTAGCTAATGCATTCACACCTATCGCCACTGCATTAACGCCAGTGGCACCGTCACCATTATAATTTTGTCCTGAATTTATTTCGGGATTTGTTGGGCCAATACCTAAAAATTTAGCACCTGTACTTGCTGCGTCTACACTCCCTAAGGTTGTCGCTGTTAGTCCCATTAACACTAAAACACTTAACGTAGTTTTTTTCTTCATAACCCTTTACTCCTTACTAAAAACACAAACCTTACCATTCCTTAAATCTTTTAAACTTAAATTACTCACTAAAATCCAACACACCATTTATACAAAAAAGCAAAATATTCATCATATATTAATTATTACTTTATTTTATTTCTTATTTCACTTTTTTAGATAAACTCTATATCATTATACACAAGTAATTTATATTAATCTATATTTTGACATATATTATATTTGAAATATAACATCATTATTTTACAGTTCTTTTACAATTTTTTCATTATTTTTTAATGTTTTGTTATTTTTCGTGTTTACATATTCACATTGCATAAAAGAATATCCATAGAAAATATTGATAATTTATCTCGATTTGCTGCACAGAGCTAAAAAAATTCTTATATCATCAACATTTTTTATAAATAAACTTCTAAGTTTATCGATATTTTATTGCATAATTCGCAATAATGAAGAAGAAGTTTCTTCATTTATTTTCTTTATTATAATTTTTATAACTAAAGTTTTATAGTTAATACCCTCGTTTAGCCAACGCTCTTTGCCGCTTTTTACAATTCTGTTTAACTGGTCTACAATGGTTGCTACACACTTGGCAACGCCCTTTAGCATCAGTCAACGGCAAAACAGCCCCCTGCTCAGGTTGAACAGTTCTAGTAAATTTACTAGATTTTTCAACATTTAAACTTTGCTTCTTAGGTTCTTGAGGTACTCGTATATCGGAAACCCTCTGCTCAGCCTCATTTTGTTTGCTACTTGTATTAGGCCTAGCAAATATACCAGCTAACACTCCATGAATCAACTCACCAATAAAACCACCCTTGATCGACGTAAGTTGCTTTTTATAAACATCACGTTTTGTAGTATGCCCACCAAGGTCATTTACTTTTTTGGCTTTTTTTGGATGGCTGATTCCACAATATCCAATACTTGAAGAACTGCTGAACGACCTAAATCTTGTACAGTATCCTTCACTTCGCTAGCCTTTTGTTTCACTTGCGTTGCAACGCCCTCAACATTAGCTTTTACTTCACCTGTTTTTTCTTCTGCAGTCTGTAACACTTCTGAGGCTTTTAATTTTGTAGCCTCTACAGTTTCATAAGTTTTTTCCTTTACCTGCTCCGTTGAGGCTTTAACCTCTTTAGCCAACTCTTCACTTGCCGCATCAAAATCTTGATACCATTCCTCACTACGAGCTTCTACATCCTGTTTAGCATGTTTTGCTTTTTTCAAAGCTTTTTTACTTTCTTTTTTAGCATCTTTAGCTAATTTTTTCGCTTCTTTTTTTGCTGATTTTTGAGCTTTTTTAATAGATTTTTTAGCCTGTTTAGCTAACTTTTTAAACTCTTTCCATTCAGTATGTTGCATCAAGTCTTCAATCGTAGCTTGCACTGATTCCCCTTTATTAAGACCCTTACTCAACATATTAAAAATGTCTTGCAAGAAAATCTCCCCAGTAGGGAAGCCCGTTTCTTCAGTGCTATCTTCAATCGCTTCAGAAGTTTTAGAGGAATCATTCACTACATCAGCCTTTGCAGCTTTAGAACTATTTTTTACCACATCAGATGTTTCTGTTTTTGAAGACTGAGTATCTGACTCAGCAACTGAGCTAGCAGTAGCCGCTTTTGCATTAATAACTGCATTAGTGCCCTCTACAGCGTTATCAACAGCTAAATCACTAGCCTCATCACGACCTTGTGTTAATGGCGCCCATGGTACTTCTGTATCATGAAGGGGATTAGCTGATGACACCCCTGAGGTAGCGGATTTAGAATTTGTTAAATTAGGGTTGGTTGTATTCGCTTTAGAATTAACCGAACTTAGTGTTTCACCATCAGACTGTGCTACTACAGTCCCCTCTTGTCGAGCTGCTACCGTACCAGCTTGACGCGCTGCCACAGCACTAGTCTGGCGAAGCGCAAGAGGGCGCTCGGTTACATCCACATCATCCAAATCCACTTGATCAATATCCAACTCTTCACTAGTTAATTCCTCACCTTGACTTTGGAACTCGTCTTCTAGGGAATCATATACGTGAAGTTGTGCTAATAAATCCTGCGTTTCACTGATTTCTTGCCACAAACTATCTAACAAAGCCGTATAAAATAAACGAGACTTTACTTCTTCATAGGCTTGCTTTGTAATATGTAACTCTTCATATGTCAAATCATCGGTTGCATCCAACTCTTCAATCATTTGTTGAATGTGACGATCCTCGGCATACTTATTTTGTAACGAACGACGAACTGAATCAATAACGGACTTACCAATAATGCCATGACGATTATGCATATTCCCAGCTCCTATCTTTTACAAGAAAACGTGCTATCACAATATTACTAACAACTAAAAGTCTTACGTACTGCTTCTATTTTTTCAACATAGGCACCGTATTACTTGCCAACGGCATTATGTTAACTGTGTAATCTTCACGACCTAAAATCTTCGCCGCATGAGCCAAGGCATCATCGATGGACGTAACAACATCGATTCCCACTCGATCACAAGTTTCTTTATTTTCAGGCTTAGTAACTAAAATATGATGATATTTTTGGAAGTCTTCACCTAAATGTAAAGAAATAAACCCTGGTACGGTAAAGCCATTGCGAAGTTTGATTTCACGCTCACGAAGATCACGAGTTTCAAACCAATCAATAAATTCAGCTGGCTCAGCAATGTCATCTAATTCCATCAACAAGATAACAACACCACCTGGTTTACATGCGCCTACGGCATTAACCTGTGTTTTAACCCCTTGATATAAGTTTATATCTTTTGGATAGCCACCAGCCGTAGCAATGACACAATCTGCTAATCCATTAATATCAACACCATAAATTTTTTCAACTAATTGAGTGCCTTCAAGCCATGCATCTTCCCAGTGACCACAAACAAACTTAGCCACTTTGCCTTCTGTATTAGCCACTGTATTGATTAGGAAGTCAGCCTCTACAGCACAACCATGTTCTCTTTGGTCATCATGCATAATATTATGGCTAATATTACCGCTCACAATTTCAGGATTAGTACCTTCCCCCACATTGTCACGTAAACATAAACAATGGTTCTTTTGAATTGCTTCATAGGAGGAAATACCTGGTAAAATCGCTTTGCGACCACCACCAAAGCCAGCCATTAAATGATATACACAGCCCCCTGTTAAAATGAGGCGATCTGCATCAAGTGCTAACTCATTGACTTCAATTGGTACACCATGACTAGTTACACCTAAACGACGGAATTTGCTGTCTGGATTAATGCCACTACTATGTTCAATACGAACGCGATCTACAACTTCATCCCCAAATTCAGCGCGAGATTCGGCTTCTGTTTGTAAACGATGAGCCCCATAGGCAATCAACAAGAAAATCTTTTCATCTGGCACGCCTGCCTCATTCAAGTAGTTTAATAAAGTTGGCAAGAACTTCTGATAGCCAATCCAAGCGCGCGTAATATCTGATACAACTATACAAACTGATTCATCAGGTTGAACAATATCCTTTAAAGGAGCTGTTCCCGTAGGATTATTCAAGCTTTCAACTAACGCACTGCTCATATCTTCAAGGGCTGGATATTCGGCCCCTTCCACTACATTTAATACCTCTTGTGTTGGCAAATCAAACTCTACATAGCCACGGCCATATTTTAATTTAAAATGTTTCATTGTGATTCTCTTCCTCTCTCTTCTGTTGGGTAGCCCGTTGCCAAAGAGCCCCCTTCATAACAATCCCTTCACCAAATTTCGCTTCTAGCCCATCCATCGCTCTTGCCAGTTCTTCCTGAAACGTCTCCTCCTCAAATAGAGATGTCTGCCCCAATGCACCAGCAAAATCACTGACCGTAAGACCTAATAAGCGAATTGGTTTATTTATATTGAGTTTATTATACAACATCATACCTACTCGGTACAGTGTTTCTTCATTATCTGTTGGCACTTCAATTCGTTTTTGGCGGCTCAACGTTTCAAAATCATTAAACCTAACCTTTATAGCAATGGTACGACCTTTCAAATTTTGCTGGCGCAAACGCTTAGCGACTTTATGAGCAAAAAAATACCATTCTTGATTAATAATTTGAGGATCTACTAAATCCTCCTCATAGGTCAATTCATTGCCAATGGAATGTACCTGTCGTTCATATTCAACAGGCCTGTCATCCAAACCACGTGCCATATCATATAATCGCTTAGCTTGATTACCCACAATAGGCTTCAATGCTTGTTCATCCGGCAAGGCTGCCAATTGACCAATTTTATAATAGCCTGCCTCCTGTAAGCGCTTTGCCATATGACGCCCAACGCCCCATAAGCGTTTGACTGGTAATGGAGCCACAAATTCTGCCTCTTTACCATAGGGAACCACCACAAGGCCATTGGGCTTCTTAATATCTGAGGCTAATTTCGCCAAATATTTATTAGGCGCCACCCCTACAGAGGCCACCAAACCGGTAGCCTTCCAAATGTCTTCTTTAATTGCTTTACCTAAGGCGTAAGGGCCTGTAAAGCGACCATGGAGTCCCGTAACATCTAAAAAAGCTTCGTCTAAGGATAAGGGCTCAATATAAGGCGTATAGCGGTGCATTATTTCATGGACTTGCTCTGAAATAGCATAATAGGCAGCAAATCGTGGTCGTAAATAAATCCCCTCCGGACATAGTTCCTTGGCCTTTACCATACTCATAGCAGAATGAACCCCCATTTTACGAGCTTCATAAGAGGCCGTAGCTACTACACCACGCGAAGAAAGGCCGCCAACGATTACCGGGCGGCCTCTATACTCAGGATTATCACGTTGTTCCACTGATGCATAAAAAGCATCCATATCCACATGCATAATCCAACGTCTCATAGTTACTCCTATTATTCTGGCTTATCTTCTAAGCGACAGTATTTAATCTGAGCACAAATACATTCATCTTTAGTTTTATATAACTCAGGCAGAATTTTTACTAACTCATCAAACGTAGTTTCATTAATTGAATACCGTGTCCATAAACCATTACGCTGTGAATTTACAACACCGGCATCAATGAGAATTTTCATATGATAGCTCAACGTGGATTGAGACAGATTAAAACTTGCTAAAATGTCGCAAGCACATAATTCATTACATGACAACATGTCGATTATATGCAATCTAGTCTCATCACTTAACGCCTTAAAAATACTCGCCAATCTCTCGTATGATACTTCCATACCCAATACTCCTTTTACTAAACCCTAGCTTTTCATTCCTTTAACCTTATTCTATGTAATATATTATATACTAAATTCCTCAATAAATCTAATAATTTCAATTCACCAAGTTTTTGATAATAATCATGAATAAAAATTCTAATTCATAATACTTAATTAATCAAGTTTTACTCCCTATCACACACAAGGTTATCAAAATTTTAAATAACAATCCATTTATCAGTCACCTAACTAATTATAAGAGCCGATAAAAAATTATGAACAGCCAGATAGAAAAAACCAGCGGTCGAGAAGCTCTCGCACCGCCGGTTTTTTGAGGAAAAGGGATTAAACTAATCTATGACAGTAGTTAGTGCAAAGGGGGAGGGACGCACTAACCACTTATTTATATTATAGTTTACCTACTAAGTCCAAACCTGGTTTTAAAGTATCAGCACCTGGTTTCCATTTTGCTGGACAAACCTGATCACCATGTTTTGCTACGAACTGAGCAGCCTGCACTTTACGAACTAATTCGTCAGCGGAGCGGCCAATGCCCATGTTATGGATTTCAGCTGTTTCTACTTTACCTTCTGGGTTAACTACGAAGGAGCCACGATAAGCACGGCCATCTTCTTCGGAGAAAGTTTCAAAGAAATCAGCTAATTCATGTTTTTGGTCAGCCAACATAGTGTACTGAATTTTAGCGATGTTAGGAGATGCATCAGCCCATGCTTTATGTACGAATTCAGAGTCAACGGATACGGAGAATACTTCTACGCCCATTTCCTGTAATTCTGCATAATGAGATTGTAAATCTTCAAGTTCTGTAGGGCAAACAAATGTGAAGTCAGCTGGATAGAATACGAATACGCTCCATTTACCAACAACATCTGCTTTAGTTACGGTTACTACATCTGGATTTCTGAAACCCTGTAAGGAAAATTCTGGAAGTTCTTTACCAATAATTGCCATGTGTGAGTCACTCCTTATTATCTACTATAACATCATAAGCTACCAATTAATAATTTTTAATTGATAGTTGTTAACAACAAATAATCTATATTGATTATATATTCATCATACACTATACAACGAAAAAAATCAATCTAAATTAGAAAATCTATTATGCAAACTATGAAAAATGGCGATAAGATACTTTTATCTTATCGCCACCAATATAGCTATTATCTGTAGTTTCACTGATTTCAAATTAAATCAACTCAATTTTAACTGAATCATACTACTTATATACTATTTATTATTTGATTAAACCTTTAGCTACTAAAAAGTTATGAGCTACTTCTTTAGGGTTCTTATGCTCTACGTCTACTTGATAATTCAACTCACGCATAGTTTCTGTATCTAAGGTTGCCATCATACGGTCAATAACACCTTTTAATTCAGGATGGGCTTCTAATGTTTCTTCACGAACCAAAGGTACACCATAATATGGCGGGAATACCCCTTTGTCATCCTCTAGTACTGTTAAGTTATACTTTTTCAACAAACCATCCGTAGAAAAAGCATCTACAACCTGCACGTCACCACTAGCTAATGCTACATAACGAGTAGCGCCGTCAATCCCTTTAGCATCTTTAAAGGTAAATCCATATTCTTTTTGTACCCCTAATAAACCATCTTAACGATTTAAGAATTCAAGCGTAGTCCCTGCATTCAAAGAGCTAGCAACTTGGCTCAAATCACTCATCGTATGCAAGTTATATTCTTGGGCTACTTTAGGATCTACTGCTAAGGTATACGTATTACTAAATGGTGCCGCCGTCAACAAAGCAATCTTATGTTTATCCGCTAATTCTTGCTTAGACGTATTATATACTTGCTCTGCATCATTAATAGGATCATGTTTCAAAATATCTACATACGCTGTACCAGTATAATCAATGTAGGCATCAATATCGCCTTTTTCCATGGCATTAAATAACACCTGCGTACCACCAGCGCCTAAATGACTTTCTACTTTAATATCAGTATTTTTTTCAATCATTTCAGATAACATATTACCAAGCACTAACTGCTCTGTAAACTGCTTACTACCAATTCGGATAGTATTTGGATCTTTGACAAAACTACTGTATACATTGTTACCAAACATAACAACTAACAAAGCTACAACAATACCGACGCTCCACTTTTGACGACGACGTTTCGCTGTAAGCGTAGCTCTAGTTTTTAATAATTCTGGCTGTAAACTTACAGGCGTTACCAAAGACTCTACTTGAGATAATACCCAGTCAATAACTAAGGCTAAAATACAGGCTGGAATCGCACCGGCCAAAATCATACCATTATTGACGGAACTAATACCACTAAACACTAAGAAACCTAAACCACCAGCTCCGATAAAGGCCGCTATTGTCATAAGACCGACTGCTGTTACGGCAGAAATACGAACACCAGCCATCAACATAGGCAACGTCAACGGCAACTGTACTTTCCACAAAATTTGCTGACGCGTTAAACCGATACCACGGGCGGCTTCAATCGTCCCTGGTGAAATCTGGCTAATACCAATGTAAGTATTCTTTACGATTGGCAATAGAGAGTATAGGAATACTACAATGACCGACGGCAAAGTACCAATCCCTAATAGAGGAATCGCAAAACCTAATAGAGCCATACTAGGCACGGCCTGAATTAAATTGGTTGCCCCCATAACAGGTTTATTAAGGGGTTTTACATAACTAATTAAAATACCAAGCGGCAAGCCTACAATAATCGCAAGACCTACGGCAATGGCAGTCAACTGAATATGCTCTAACAAAAGACGCATAATCTGATCTGTATTTTCAAACATATAACTAAATATACTCAATTATATTACCTCCGCATCATCTACATACTGGCTCCCTAAAGTAGTAATTAAGCTACTTTGAGTAATAACGCCTGCTAAACGTTCCGAATCATCTAAAACTAGCATATACGGACGGTGCAAGGTTTGAATTGTTTCAACAATTTCCAATAAGGAATCACCGATATGAGCCACCTTCTGAGGCTGTGCCATAATTTCACTAACAGGCCCTTGTAAACTATCTTGCTCACGAATCATACGAGCATTAACAAGGCCTCTGAAACGGCGGGTGCCACGATCAATAACGATTAAAAAGTCTTGAGGTATATCTTTAATTTTTTTCATACAACGCAACAAACTATCGGTTGGATAGGCTGTATTGGTTGCTTCTATCATAATATCTTCGGCTTTAATAAACTCTGGCGAGTTCCAAATGCGGTTTTTACCGATAAAGCTTTCTACATATTCAGTAGCTGGATTTCGTAAAATCTGCTCTGGTGTATCATACTGTTCTACATGCCCTTCACGCATCAAACAAATACGGTCAGAAATCTTAATGGCTTCGTCCATATCATGAGTTACGAATACGATAGTTTTTTTCAAAGTCTCTTGTAAACTACGCAATTCATCCTGTAAGGATACACGAGTAATAGGGTCAATCGCCGAGAATGGTTCGTCCATTAAAATAACATCGGGATCTACGATAAGTGCACGGGCTACCCCTACACGTTGTTGCTGACCACCAGATAATTCAATGGGATATCGATCTAATAAATCACGGGATAAATCAACCAAGTCCATCATTTCATTAATTTTTTCAGCACGTCCTTCTTGCGGCATATTATGAAGATTCATAACCAATTCTAAATTTTTACGAATTGTCATATGCGGAAATAAGCCGGTTTGCTGGATAACATAACCAATTTTACGGCGTAATGCTACTGGTTCTATATCATGAACATTTTCGCCATTTACATAAATATCGCCACCCGTAATTGGAATCAAGCGATTAATCATTTTAAGTAATGTTGATTTACCGCAACCACTACCACCGATAAGGGAAACGATTTCACCATCAGGGATAGATAAGGTAATATCATGTAATACTTCTTTTTTGCCATAGCGTTTTTTTACATTTTTAATTTCAATCATGTAAGACCTCCCTAAAAAAACTAACAGTTCTAGTTCTTACAGCCTTTTACAATCAATACTACAACTCACACTATCAACTGCACGCTATAATAACTACAACTGTTAATACGCTTACTTACTATATATTTTTATGTATGAGCAGTCACCTCAGGCTGCTTACACATGTATAAACTCACGTATTATATGGATTAATTAAAACTATATATTTTGCCACTCCTCTAAGTGACAACCTTATTATATCACCAAGTTGTTACTTTGGTCAAATATCGACTTTTATAAATATAGAATAATTTTTATTACCTTAATGCATAATAACTGTCTATAATCTAGTGCATACAAAAAAGCGCCCAACCACTGTTGAGCGCTCACTTGTGTTATGTTGTATAAAATTTATAAACAAGAAGCTATATTTCATCTTCCTTGTTTTCACTATATAAAAATCGTTTCAATCGAGGCCAACTATCAGCAGGCCCAATAAAATAAATCTCTTCACCAGCCGTAAAAGTAGCATATGGCCCTGGTGATATAGTCATAGTCTTATCTTGCGACTCAATGGCCACGATAGTAATCCCAGTATGTTGCCATAATTGAATAGAGCCAATAGACTGTCCTAAATAACGGCACTCTTCCGTAATGGCCATCTTCATAGGCTGCAAAGGGTTTTTATACTGATAATGTCCCACTGATTCACTTAATCGCTGCATGGTATCTTTTAAAGTCTGCATCGATTTAATCTGAGCCTCAATTTGCTGATCTAAATCACGACGCAATGAATCAACTGAGTCAAAATCATTAAACTGCATACGAAATTGCTCGGCTTTTTCTTTTGATAAAACAGTGCAACCACTGCCCTTAGTTACCTCAACAATGCCCAAATCAGCTAATAAAGCTATGGCACGGCGTGAGGTTTCAGGGGATACTCCATAGTGGACAGACAAGGCAGAGCGCGCAAAAATACGCTCCCCTTCCTTGTAACCACCCGATACAATTTTACCAGCTACATCAGCCGCAATTTGCTGGTAACGCGCTGTGCGTACAGTTTTACGCACAACTACATACCTTTAAGTTTTAAAATAGCATCAACAAAGCCTTTAAATAATGGATGTGCTTTAGTTGGACGAGATTTTAATTCTGGATGGAACTGAACCCCTACAAACCAAGGATGATCAGCCACTTCCACACATTCTACTAAACGATTATCTGGGGATGTACCACTAATAATCAAGCCTTTTTCTGTCAATAATTGACGGAATGCATTATTAAATTCATAACGATGACGATGGCGTTCGTAAATTAAGTCTTCCCCATACGCTTCCCGTACTTTAGTACCTTCCACTGTTTTACATGGATATACACCAAGGCGCATAGTACCACCTTTTTGATCCACATCCACTTGATCTGGCATTAAATCAATAACTGGGTTTGCTACGCTTTCATCAAATTCCGTAGAATTAGCATCTTCTAATCCAGCAACGTGGCGAGCAAATTCCATAACAGCGGACTGCATGCCTAAGCATAAGCCAAGATATGGCACTTTATGTTCACGGGCATACTGAATTGTGCGGATTTTGCCTTCTACCCCACGATAGCCAAAGCCACCTGGTACCACAATGCCATCTACGTCTTTATAGATTTCTGTTACATCGCAGTCATTTTCTTCTAATTCTTCAGCATCTACCCATTTAATGTTAACTTTTGTATCCGTTGCAATCCCTGCATGCGTTAACGCTTCAGCCACACTGAGGTACGCATCATGAAGGGCTACATATTTACCAACTAAAGCTACAGTAATCTCTTTATTTGGTTGAAGAATCTTTGCTACCATTTCTTTCCAAGCTTCCATATCAGCTGGCACTTCTGGTAATTGTAATTTTTTAACTACAATATCATCAAGACCTTCTTCTTGCATCATCAATGGCACTTCGTAAATCGTATTACAAGTACGGTTTTCAATAACTGCATCTGGATCAATATCACAGAATAACGCTAATTTTTCTTTCATTTCATCAGAAATGTGTTTTTCTGTACGGCATACAATGATATCTGGTTGAATACCAATACTACGTAACTCTTTAACACTATGTTGTGTCGGTTTTGTTTTCAACTCACCAGCTGCACTAATATAAGGCACTAACGTAACGTGAATGTAGAGTACATCATTACGGCCTACTTCTTTTTTTACCTGACGAATGGCTTCTAAGAATGGTAAGCTTTCAATGTCACCAACGGTACCACCGATTTCAGTAATAACTACATCAGCATTATCTTCTTTACCTACACGATATACGTTTTGTTTAATTTCATTCGTAATATGTGGAATAACTTGAACAGTGCCACCTAAATAGTCACCTTTACGTTCTTTATTAATAACAGACCAATATACTTTACCAGCTGTTACATTAGAACGTTTCCCCAAGTTAATATCAATAAAACGTTCATAATGACCAAGGTCAAGATCCGTTTCTGCTCCATCATCAGTAACGAACACTTCCCCATGTTGATATGGGCTCATCGTACCAGGGTCAATGTTGATATAAGGGTCAAATTTCTGAATCGTAACATTTAGACCACGATTCTTAAGCAAACGACCTAAGGACGCTGCTGTAATACCTTTACCTAATGAAGAAACAACCCCACCCGTTACGAAAATATACTTTGTTGCCATGATTCCTCCCAAAGCTATGAATGGTATATACACACTATCGCCGCACTGCGACAGTTTTTAAAAACTAATGTTACAAGCTTTCGCTTATGCCTTAAACGCCTAAAAGCTAACTCTTTTCAAACGCTTACATCTTTTCAGGTGCTGAAATCCCCAAGATATCTAATCCATTGTGTAAAACGGCTGCAATCGCAGTAATCAAACCTAAGCGAGCTTGTTGTAAATCACTATCTACGCCCATGATACGGCCTTGTTTATAGAATGAATGAAATAAACTAGCCAAGTCATAGAGATAGCGAGCAATACGATGAGGTGCGCGATGTTCAGCAGCAGAACGAACTTCTTCTGGATACGCCCCTAATTTCTTGATAATATCTAATTCCAACTCACTTGTTAAGGTATCAAATTTAACACCTGTCCAATCGCCATATTCAATACCAGCGTCTTTCACTTGATTGAAAATGCTATGGATACGTGCATGGGCATATTGAATATAATATACAGGATTGTCATTGCTCTTAGAGGCAGCCAAATTAATATCAAAATCCAATTGGCTATCCAAGGAACGCATAAGGAAGAAATAACGAGCCGCATCAACACCTACTTCTTCAATCAATTCATCAAGCGTTACTGACTGGCCGGTACGCTTCGACATTTTAACAAGCTCCCCATCACGATATAAAGCTACCATCTGCAATAAGAGAATTTCCAAACGATTTGGATTATAGCCTAACGCTTCCATCGAAGCTTTTACACGCGCTACATAGCCATGATGATCAGCGCCCCAAATATTAATCATTTTTTGGAAGCCCCGTTCAAATTTATTACGGTGATACGCAATATCCGATGCTAAATAGGTAGGTTCGCCATTTTCACGAATCACTACACGATCTTTGTCATCGCCATAATGAGTGGAGGCAAACCACAAAGCACCATCTTTTTCATATACATCGCCCGTATCTTTTAAGAACTGCACCGCTTTATTAACTTCCCCACTCTTATGCAAGGAACGTTCACTAAACCAACGATCAAATTCTACATTGAAATTACGAAGGCTTACACGCAAAGCATTTAACTTTTCTGTCAAACCAAATTCTTTAAAAAATGGCAACCGTTCTTCATCAGATAAAATAGCAAAGAAATCGCCACGCCAATTAATAATGCTTTGTGCTGTTTCTACAATATCTTGACCATGATACCCATTTTCTGGGAATTCATTCTTCATATCTAGTAATTCTAAATAGCGAGCATTAATTGATTTGGCTAAATTATCAATCTGATTACCGGCATCATTAATATAATACTCTGATTCTACTTTATAACCAGCAGCCCGCAATAGATTAACAAGAGCGCTCCCATAAGCAGCCCCACGACCATGACCTACATGAAGTGGCCCCGTAGGATTCGCACTTACATATTCTACTTGAATGGTATCGTCTTCACGCACTGGCTGAGTACCATAGCAAATACCTTGTTCTAACACTGATTTCAAAGTGTCATAAACCATATCATTTTTTAAGAAGAAATTGATAAAGCCTGCCCCTGCTTTTTCTGCCTTTTCCAACCAATCATAGTCCATATTAGCAATGATAATATCTGCAATAGCAGCTGGATTCATATGAGCAACTCGGGCAGACTGCATAGCAATATTCGTAGAGAAATCACCAAATTCTTTCTGTGGTGGCACTTCTAGCACAACTTCAGGGTATGTCCCTTCTGGCAATGTGCCCGCAGCCAACGCTTTTGCTAATGCAGCCTCAATTCCTTGCTTGAGCTTGTCCTTTAGTTCCATACTCTAAGTCCTCCTGTAAATTAATATCTAGTTGGTTGTAATATTGCCATTCACCACCAACAGAAATGTCATAGCCTAAATGAATTGAACCAATTCCATCTTGTAACGTTGCATCTAATTCATGAGTTTTAAATGCCATATGCAACTCCCCAAAAGGCGTTTCATATACTGTTTGGCGCGTTTCGCCAAGAACATACTCATGACGCATAGATACCTTCCCATTACGAATTAACACAATGGAATGAGGTTTCAATTTTATGGTTGTATGTGAACCCTCCATCCCAGATAGTTCGGTTTCACTATACATAATATATTTTGTATCGTTTTTTTCGTGATATTCACCGGGAGAAACCATTTCAATGACCGTGTCTTTCCCGTCAGCATCACGTTGCGTGCTTTTCACGCCAACTAAAACGCGCTTCATCGAAGTCCTCCTTCCGCGTTTTTACAACTCACTTCATAGCTTATTTTGATAAACTATACATCAGTTCATTATACCATAGAAAACAAGGAAGTTTAAGAAATTTCTTTCCCCAAATCCAAGCCTATTCTCCAAGATTCCCTTCCGATTTTTGGCCCATCTCACTACCTGACTTAGCCTCTGTCATAAGTTGTTCAATAGCCTCAGGATGTGCTTTAGCAAAAGCTACGACTAAGGCTCTTTTTTGATTTCTTGGCATGCGCTTCACTTGATATTCCATAGATTGAGCGTCTTGCTTACGCTGAAATGATGTATACCATACTAATTTAACTGGCCTACGTGCCCGTGTATACTTAGCGCCACCAGGAATTTCACCATTGTGTTTCGCTACCCGTTGTACCAAATCCATGGTCCAACCTGTATACAAAGAACCATCAGCACATTCTACCATGTAGGTATAAAAGGCGTCCTTACTCATAAGCACCTCATTTAGCACTACCTTGTGTATCCGTAATCGGTTCTAAGGTAATGGACTTAATCACCACTGGCTCAATCGGTTTATCCTTCTTATCCGTGGCTACTTTACCAATTTTAGCCACTACATCCATACCTTGTGTAACCATACCAAAAATCGTATGTTTATTATCTAACCATGGAGTCGGTCCTAAAGTAATAAAAAATTGAGCGCCCCCTGTATCAGGACCTCGGTTCGCCATCGCCAAAAGGCCCATTCTATTAAAATGTAAATCATTTACAAATTCATCAGGAATGGTATAGCCTGGCCCACCTTTCCCATCATCACCGCCTTGAATCATAAAATCATCAATAACTCGGTGGAAGGTTAAATCTTTATAGTAGCCTTGGTTAACTAAATAATCAAAGTTTTTAACTGTAATCGGTGTCTTAGTCCCAAACAGACGGACTTTAAAAGTCCCTTCTGATGTTTCAAACACAGCATAATGATCTTTTACTGGCGTATTATCTAAATTAGGGGCTTGCAAAGTTTTTACTTGCGCTGTAGCTGTGTTTCCCTGTTTAGCCGCATCCGTGTTATCCGTCTGAGCCGCACCACAAGCACTCGTTACTAATAGAGCTACACCCAATAGCCCGGCGGTACACAAACGTCGCCAATTCCCATACTGTTTTATTAGTTTCATTCGTATCTCCTATATATGAAAAACCGCTCACAAACAATATGAGCGGTACTTTTGACATTTCATTATAACATAGGCTATTAAATTACGCTAGGGCAACAACTTAAATCCAACCAAAATTTTTGCACGCTTCATAGATACCATCTCGTTTACAATCAGAGGTAATATAATCAGCCGCCGCCTTTAATTCCTCACGAGCATTACCCATAGCAATATTAAGCCACTCTGAACTGAACATGGATAAATCATTATAGCCATCACCAAAAACAACTACATCGGCT
This sequence comes from Veillonella intestinalis, assembly GCF_943192895.1. Lineage (NCBI taxonomy): Bacteria > Bacillati > Bacillota > Negativicutes > Veillonellales > Veillonellaceae > Veillonella > Veillonella intestinalis. The sequence goes on from NZ_CALPCB010000005.1 coordinate 26,476, forward strand.
GGCTCCATACCATAATGAGCAATCATACGACGCACACCCTCTGCTTTAGCCATTGGTTCAAAGAGAATACAATTCTCTCCATAGCGAATCAAATCCTTCGTCATATGAACCACTTGTTTACTTGCTTCTTGCTCGGGTGTCATAAAGGCATAAATTTTATAAAAATGCTTTACCTGTCGATAATCAAAGGCTGGATCATATATAGTTTTAAATACATCCCAATCTGGATGCCACTGTAGCACATCTTCATAAGGGGTCACACGCACCAATTCATTCACATCTGTAACCGCCCAATGTAAACCAAGCTCATCTAAATGAGACAAATACTTGACACAAGCTTCACGATCCATGCCTTCCATAAATACAATTTCATTATTAATCGTAACGCTTTTGCCCCCATCAGCCACAAAATCAGTAACACGGGCTAACTCTGCAAATCGTTGCGCATCTTTTTGTAGACGCCCCGTCGCCAAAGCTACTCGATGGCCATTAGCTCTTAATGTATCCAACGTTTCTTGCGCACTCGCCGGAATAACGCCATCTGGCCAAACAGCCAATGTATTATCAATGTCAAAAAAGAAAAATTTCTTTTTCATCCATGCCTCCTATCATACTCGATTAATTTTTACCCTTTGTCACGACCTGACATCAATTTAAAACGTTCTTTTTGCTGTACCTCAGGATATTTTTCATGATCAACAGGACTCGCAAACATACCTAATGGACGAATATACGTCTTTCGCTCACCATATAATTGTTGATATACCACGAAAGGCTCGCCTGTTTCTGAATGGATAGCAATATCTTTTACGTAATAATACATCCCTTTAAAATGACGGTATAAGCCACCAACTACTATTTCCTGCATATAACCTCCAACAAATCGTGTTGTTACGAACGAAAATCATCTTTTATCGTCTTTTATTGTAACACATCAGTTAGAAATGCATAAAGATTTTCTTTATTAAAATTTTCACCCCATAAACACAAAGGGAACACAAATGAAACTTCATTTGTGTTCCCTTTTACAGGAGATATTTTATTTTTTAATCCAAGACATTAAGCCACGAAGTTCAGCACCTACTTTTTCAGATTCATGATTAGCTGCTTTTTCACGGCGCGCATATAATTTCTTGAAACCGTCCTTATAATCGGCTAAGAATTCATCAGCAAAATCCCCTGACTGAATATCCGCCAATACTTGTTCCATTTCTTTGCGTGTATCTTCTGTGATTAATTTAGTGCCTGTAGCATAATCACCATATTCCGCTGTATTGGAAATAGAACTACGCATAGTATGGAAACCACCTTCATAGATAAGGTCAACAATCAATTTCATTTCATGAACGCATTCAAAATAAGCATTTACTGGATGATAACCAGCTTTTGTCAATGTTTCAAAACCAGCTTGCATTAATTCACAAATACCACCGCAAAGAACTGCTTGTTCACCAAATAAATCTGTTTCTGTTTCTTCTCGGAACGTCGTACCTAAAATGCCTGCACGCCCCGCACCAATACCTGTAGCCCAAGCAAGCGCCAATTCTTTTGTGTCGCCAGATGGATCTTTTTCAACTGCATATAAGCTAGGCACACCACTGCCTTCTTGGAAGGTACGGCGTACAAGATGGCCCGGTCCTTTAGGGGCTACCATGAATACATTGGCATCAGCTGGTAGCACAATTTTTTTATAATGCACATTAAAACCATGAGCAAACCCAAGATATACACCTTGTTTTAAATTAGGTGCAATATCCTTTTCATAAGTTTCAGCCTGCAATTCATCAGGAATTAATACCATTACTACATCCGCATCTTTAACAGCTTCTGCGGTGGTCTTAACAGGAAGACCGTCTTTTTCTGCTACTTGCCAAGATTTAGAACCTTCACGAAGCCCTACGGTTACATCCATACCACTTTCTTTTAAATTAAGAGCATGGGCATGACCTTGTGAGCCATAACCTAGAACGGTAATTTTTTTACCTTTTAATGCGTCCAAATTACAATCTGCATCATAATACACTGTTGCACCATAGATAGTTCCTGCCATAATAATTCCTCTCTCTCTGCTAGTTAACTAGCTAACCTATCCTCAACGAATCACGCTATTAATTACGTCCGTCGTAGAATAATAATAAATATATCCTCTTACTATATGCTTATAATCGTTCGCCTCGACTCATAGCCGTCACGCCCGTTTTAGCCATTTCAAGCACTCCATAAGGCTTCATAATATCAATAAAACCACGGAGCTTTTCCTCATCACCAGTCAGCTCAATAATCAGTGAACTTGGCCCTACATCCAATACATTACCACGGTAAATATTGGCAATTTGTACAATTTGCGACCGCGTCTGATCGTCCGCTTTTACTTTAAGGAGCATCAGTTCACGTCGAACTACATCCGTTTTAGGAAACACTTTTACTTTAACAACATCAATAATTTTATAAATTTGTTTTTGAATTTGATCTAATGTATTACTATCTGCATCTACAGTCAACGTCATCCGCGCATAGCCTGATTGGACAGTAACCCCAGAAGTCATCTTTTTTACAGAGTAGCCACGACGGTTAAACAACGCTAACACGCGAGCACCAATACCTGGTGTATTTTTAGTAATCACTAAGATTTGATGTTCATTTGCCATCGTCGGCCACCCCCTTTGCGCCACGCATATCCCCTACAGTCATACCAGCTGGAATCATAGGATACACATTCTCTTCACGCTCTACGATACATTCAATTAATACGCCTTCATCAGATTCAAGTTCCGCTTGTAATTTTGCCTTTAAGTCATGTTGTCCTTCCACTTTAACACTGCGTACACCATAAGCAGCAGCCAAGGTTTGGAAGTCAGGGTTCACGGATAAATCAACGAAGGAATACCGTTTATCATTGAATAATTCCTGCCATTGTCGCACCATGCCCAAATAAGAATTATTTAGTAAGACTACTTTTACTGGCAACTTATATTGCTTGATAAGCAATAATTCATGAGCCGTCATTTGTAAGCCCCCATCGCCAACAATTAAGACAACCTTTTTATGTGGTTGTCCCACTTGCGCGCCAATGGCGGCTGGCAAACCAAAACCCATTGTACCGGCCCCACCAGAGGTGACAATACTATTAGGCGATTGATAGGTAAAATATTGAGCCGCCCACATTTGGTGCTGCCCTACATCGGTAACAATGATAGCGTCTCCTTGTAGCAATTCATTCAATGTAGCCAATACCTTTTGTGGTACTAATTGCGTTTCTGAAACGTCTCGATAGCGTAGGGCATATTCTTCTTTCCACCTATTCGTTTGCCCTACCCATTCTTCATGCGAAAGTTCAGTCATAGCGCTATTCATTGCTTGCAGAACTTGCTTTACATCACCTACAATGGGCACATCTACTTTGCGATTCTTTTCAATCTCAGCAGGGTCAATATCAATATGAATAATCTTAGCTTGTTTACAAAAGGCTTCTGGATTCCCTGCAATGCGATCATCAAAGCGAATCCCCGCTGCTAATACCACATCCGCTTCATCAGTAGCAAAATTGGCCGCTGCCGTGCCGTGCATGCCAAGCATTCCTAAAAATAGTTCATGATTGCCTGGAAAGGAACCAAGCCCCAACAAAGTATTCGTCACTGGAATTTGTGCTTTCGTAGCCAATTCATACAGTTCATCCGCAGCCCGCCCTTTTAATATGCCTGCCCCTGCAATAATGAGAGGCCGTTTGGCAGCTTTCAGCAAGGACACCGCCTTTTTAATCTGTAAAGGATGACCTTTATAGGTTGGCTCATAGCCTTCCAAAGCAAAGGGATCTTCACAAAGACGATCAAATTCAGCTCTCGAAATACTAGCTAACTGCACATCTTTAGGAATGTCTACTAACACTGGCCCAGGACGCCCTGTGGTAGCAATATAATGGGCTTCCCTCAAAATCCGTGGTAAATCATAAATAGATTTAACTAGGTAATTATTTTTAGTAATCGGCATAGTGATACCTACAATATCGGATTCCTGAAAGGCATCTTTACCTAGTAACGACCGCCCTACTTGTCCTGTAATAGCTAATACCGGCACTGAATCCATGTGCGCTGTCATCAGACCAGTCACTAAATTAGTTGCTCCAGGTCCTGAAGTAGCTAAACAAACACCACATTTACCGGTAGCTCTCGCATAACCATCCGCTTCATGCGCAGCCCCTTGCTCATGACGAGCAAAGTAATGGGTTAACTCATGGTATTTATAAATTTCATCATAAATAGGAATAACCGCGCCCCCAGGATAACCAAAAAAGTCCGTTACACCTATGCGATGTAATGTTTCCAGTACGATTCTAGCCCCATTGATTGTCTCTGTACTCATGTGTTCACATCCTCTCTTCTCTTTTACCGCTACCTCGACAACTCTCATTCCTTAGCGGTTATATTCGTTAACTTCACTTGTATTAATACGATGAATCGTATAGCCATGTTCTGCAAACACTTCTGTAATTCGTTGAATATGTTCTTCCCCATTTGTTTCAACCGTTACTTGCAACTCCACTTCATGGAAACGGTCAAGATTTTTAAACTGATTATGTTCTAATTTAATTACATTCGCATTTTGTCCTGCAACAATTTGTGAAACCGCCACCAACTGACCTGGCTTGTCAGGTAAATTAACAGAAAAAGTAAAAATTCGTCCTCGTAAGACAAGGCCCTTATTAATCATAGAAGCGATGGTTAATACATCAATATTGCCACCACTCAAAATAGAGACTACCTTTTTGCCTCTTTCCTTTAACTTCTTGAGCCCCGCTACAGATAAAAGGCCTGCATTTTCACCAACAATTTTGTGCTTTTCTGCTAATAATAAAAAGGCTTCCATCAATTCATAATCAGACACCGTTACAATCTCATCTACATACTCTTTTATGTATTGTAAGGTAACGTCCCCTATTTGCTTCACCGCCGCACCATCAGCAATGGTACTCACACTCTCTAATGCGACTGGCGATTCCGCTTTCAAAGCGGCTACAGCACTGGCTGCCCCTTCTGGTTCAACCCCAACAATTTTAATAGAAGGATTTTTTAATTTAGCCGCTGCCGCTACACCTGCTACTAAACCGCCACCACCAACAGGAACCAATAAAATATCAGCATCAGGTAGTTCTTCCAAAATTTCAAGAGCAATAGTACCTTGCCCTTCAATGACATCTTCATCATTAAAAGGATGAACAAACACATAACCATTCTCTTTTTGTAAACGCACCGCTTCTGCATAAGCTTCGTCATAGACCTCACCAGCTAATACAACCTCGGCCCCATATTGGCGGGTAGCCTCCACTTTAATAAGAGGGCTAGGCTTTGGCATGACAATAACCGCCTTTGTCCCTAATTTTTGAGCCCCTAAAGCAACCCCTTGGGCATGGTTGCCAGCCGACGAAGCAATAACCCCACAAGCCTTTTCCTCTTTAGTTAGCTTAGCTATCTTGTTATAAGCGCCTCGCAATTTAAAGGATCCTGTACGCTGTAAATTTTCCGGCTTAATATATACATCATTTCCCGACTCTTCAGAAAAAACGTTACTGTGAATTAACTTTGTTTTCACCGTCACAGTGCTTAATCGTTCACGGGCTTCTATAAAATCATAAAGTGTTAACATCGTACCAATCCTTTTCTTTTGCTCTCTTACTTGTATTCTCTATACCTAGTTCTCTCTACTCTCTATCCTTCAAATATCAGTTAGGGTTCTCTCAACACCCCTTATTCGATATTTCTTCTATATCTAGTTCTCTCTGCTCTCAAGTTCTCTCTAATTTTCACTAATTCTCACTAGTTCTCCCTATTATAGGGTATTGCTCTTTATAGCATATTGCGTTAAACGCTCTATATAAAATGTCCGCTCTCCCATATGACGATTTCTCACGTCGTCAATTAATATTTCTCAATAGCCCCTTCAGCGGCCGACGATACATGGCTGGCATACTTTTTCAAATACCCTGTAGCCCCTGAATCACGAGGTGTAAACTTGGCCTTACGCGCCGCTAATTCCTCATCACTCAACTGTACTGCTAACTTACGGTTCGGAATATCAATTTCGATAATGTCACCTTCTTCAATCAAAGCAATCGGCCCCCCAGCCGCCGCTTCTGGTGAAATATGACCAATGGATGCACCCCGTGTAGCGCCCGAGAAACGACCGTCTGTAATAAGAGCTACCTCTTTGCCAAGGCCCATTCCCGTAATCGTAGAGGTAGGCGTTAACATCTCAGGCATCCCAGGACCTCCTTTTGGTCCTGCATACCGAATAACAACGACGTCTCCTTTCTTAATCTGATTGCTAGTAATAGCCTCACAAGCTTCTTCCTCACTATTAAAAACTCGAGCAGGGCCACTATGTACCAACATTTCTGGATCCACCGCACCAGCCTTAACTACAGAGCCATCAGGTGCTAAATTACCAGTTAGAACGGCAATCCCGCCCGTTGGATATACTGGATCTGTCCAAGAGTGAATCACATCCTCATCTATTACCTTAGCTACTTGAGCTAACTCACCTTGCGTAACTAATGCTACAGTTTTTGCTGTTTCATGAAGCTTATGTGCTTCTTGTAAACGGTGCAATACGGCTGTAATGCCACCTGCTTCATACAAATCTTCAATGAAATACGACCCTGAAGGAGACAGCTTAGATAATTGCGGTGTAGTTTGTGCAATTCTATCAAAATCTGCTAACGTGAGTGGAACACCTGCTTCATACGCTACCGCTGGCAAGTGAAGCGCCGTATTCGAAGAACCACCTAAGACCATATCTACAGCCACTGCATTTTCAAAGGCTTCACGTGTTAAAATATCCCTTGGCCGTAAATCGGCTTTAAGAACCTCCATAATCTGTAATCCAGCTCGTTTTGCTAAGCGCAATCGTTCTGAATACACCGCAGGAATTGTACCATTACCAGGTAACGCCATTCCCAAAGCCTCAGTCAAACAATTCATTGTGTTCGCCGTGTACATACCAGAGCAAGAACCACAGGTAGGGCATGCGGTATCTTCTAACTGTGCTAGTTCTTCTTCGCTCATCAAGCCAGCCTCTACTTTGCCAACCGCTTCAAACACATCACTAAGACCGACTCGCTTACCCTTATGCTTACCGGCTAACATAGCACCACCACTTACAAAGACTGAAGGAATATTGAGTCTAGCTGCTGCCATCAACATGCCTGGCACAATTTTGTCACAATTAGGAATGAATACTAGCCCATCAAACGGGGTGGCCATCGCCGTGGCTTCAATGGAATCAGCCACAATCTGCCGCGTTACTAAGGAGTATTTCATGCCAATATGATTCATCGCCGTGCCGTCACAAATACCAATGGTATTAAATTCCATAGGAATACCACCAGCTTCGCGAATGCCATCCTTAACAGCTTGCACTAGGTTTCGTAAATGCATATGGCCCGGGATAATCTCATTGAAGGAATTCGCAATACCAATAACAGGTTTACCGATTTCTTCATTCACAAAACCCAATGCTTTTAGTAAGGACCGATGAGGTGCTCTCGCTACACCTTTTGAAAAATTATCACTACGCATGTTCTTCTCTCCTTTATCACCACTAGGTGATGTAATAAAAAAAGACGATTCCGAAGAATCGTCTCAAAAGTACCGTATAAAATATTCGTATTGTCTCGCACAAATATGAAAATGTATTACATGTCCTAAGCTACTTTATATTAGCTTGCAAAACCTCTCATTGAGGTGAGCTCAGGCCCATGATTTGTGGAAACTTTTAAGACGATGTCTGTTAAGTTGTATTCATGGCTAATGACAATAATGTCAATAATAATGAGCAAGCTAATAATGACTACTACTAAACCTAACATGACATGTCCTCCTTTCCACTGTATACGCTATGTGCTAACTAGCACGAAATTATAAATTCATCAAACAATACATCCACTGCTTGTGTATTGTTGTACACTATATTAACACCCTATTTCTAAAATAGCAAGTAAAAATTTTAATTTTTTCAAAATTTTGCGGACAAATATCCATATCTATTAAACAAAACAAATATGCACTATGAGCATATATCCACTCATAGTGCACATTGAATGCATATTCTATTTTATCTTAAATACATATTCTATGTTATCTTAAGAATCACTTCGGTGAGCCTGTCCTAACACACTATGTTTACGACTATAACCCATATAAATCAAAAATCCTAATACACTCCAAGCCATAAATAATTGAATTGTATGGGCTGATAATTGGGAAAAAACAAATGCACAGAATAAAATAGCTAAAGGCGCCACCACATATACAGCAGGACAACGGAAATCTCGTTTCACATCAGGATATACCCGACGCAATACCATAATGCCTAAAGCGGAACACATAAAAGCAAATAAGGTACCAGCGGAACACATTTCAGCCACCACATGAATAGGGGTAAACCCAGAAATCAAGGCTACTACTACGCCAACAACCATCGTAATAATATGAGGCGTACGATATTTCTTATGAATACGACATAAGCTATGTGGAATTAGACCATCTCGGCTCATAGCATAAAAAGCACGGGTCTGCGCATAAATCATAACCAACAACACCGTAGATAAACCACAAAGAGCACCAGTCCCTACAATGGCCGAACCAGCCCGCATACCTACATATTCCAACACATAGGAGGCTGGTGCTGCTGTATCTAATTGAGGATACGGTACTACGCCAGTCATAACAACGCTAACAGCAATATATAAAATCGTACATATAACGAGCGAAGCAATAATACCAATCGGCATATCTACTTTTGGATTCTTCGTTTCTTCCGCCGCTGTAGCTAACGAATCTACACCTAAATACGCAAAGAAAAGAATAGCGGTTCCCGCTGTAACCCCTTGCCAACCATAAGGTAAAAATGGATCCCAATTAGCAGGATCTACATGAGGGGCTGCTAGGAATAAAAACAAGAAGATTGTACCTACTTTGATTAATACAAGCACCCGATTTACTTTGGCACTCTCACGAATCCCCAATACTAAGAGACCTGTAGCAAATAACACCACTAAAACCGCTGGTAAATTAACGATTCCACCATCATGAGGAACCGCTGTTAAAGCATGAGGTAAATCAATTCCGGCAGCATGTAAAATCCCCACCAAATAGGCAGACCAGCCACCGGCTACAGCACTAGCGCCTACGGAGTATTCCAACACTAAGCCCCAGCCAACCCACCAGCCGAAAAACTCGCCTAGGGATGCATATGTATAGGTATAGGCACTACCAGATACAGGTAGCATAGCAACTAGTTCACTATAGGCTAAACAAACAAAGGCACAAGTAATGGCTGCCAATACGAACGAGAGCATCAAACCAGGGCCTGCATAATCAGCAGCACCAATACCCGTCAATACGAAAATACCAGTCCCAATAATAACACCTAACCCTAATAGGGTAACATCAAAAGCACTCAAGGCTTTTGACAATTTTTTCTCCTCTGCCACTGCTGTTAAATCAGCTAAGGGCTTCCTACGCAACCAACTCACCAAAAATCCTCCTATACTACTATAAGCTACTGTTTTACTTATCCATTATACACTATTTTCATAATTTGTAGACATATAAAAAATGAGTAGTTCTATGTAGAACTACTCATTTTATAAAGTTTCTGATTAAGTTTTACCTAAAATCTTATTTACTGATTGTAGTACGCTGATTCCCCCGATTAGCGTCTATCCTTTAGGCTACAGATTCTTCCTGTTCAGGTGCTACTTCTGGTTTAGATACAAGCGTTTTATGGATAAAGCCAATAATTAAACCACCTACCGTAAAGGTAATCCAACCCATACCTACATCATGGAATGGCACATACGTAGCAAACCATTGACCAAAAGCACCAAGATTTACTTCCGCTGTTTCACAACCACTTACAAAAGCACTGATTAAAGTTAAACCCATAGTCCAAACATATACACATTGACGGCCTTGGAATGTGTTATTCAAGAAAGCCAAAGTGATAATAGCAATTGTCAATGGATACAAGAACATTAATACTGGAATAGCGGCTACGATGATAGTTTTCAAGCCATACATACCAATAAAGAAGGACACTACCGAGAAAATAACAGCATAAATTTTATAATTAATGCCAGAGTATACACGGTAGAAATATTTAGCACAAGATGTTACAAGACCAATACTTGTAGTCAAGCATGCCAATAATACAATTACGGCCAAAATTAAAGCACCAATGTTACCAAATAACAATTTAGCACTTTCTGCCAATACAGGAGCACCGGTATCTAAAATACCAAGTTGACTAACGCTAGTAGCCCCAAGATTAGCTACGAAAATATATACAAAGCCTAACCAAGCCACAGCAATTAAACCTGCTTTAAAAGTAGCCGAAGTAATTTCTTCTTTTGTCTGAGCACCAGACAACTTAACAAAATCAATAACAAGAATAGCAAATACTAATGATGCCAACGCATCCATCGTATTATAACCATCTAAAACACCTTGCACAATAGCTACACCAGTAGTAGCATAGGCATCTGTCGGCTCTTGATACCCACCCATTGGTGTAACCAATGATTTAATAATTAAAGCACAAATACTAATTAATAATAATGGCGTCAACACTTTACCAATGCGATCAACTAACTTAGCTGGGTTAATAGATAACCAAAGCGTAAGGGCAAAGAACACAACTAAGAACATAGTTTGCGCTGTATCATTAGCCGCCCCACCTAAAAATGGTTTTACTGCAATTTCATAAGATACTGTACCCGTACGTGGAATCGCAAAAGCAGGTCCAATTGTCAAATATAATAATACCGTGTAAATGAAACCATACACTGGATGTACGCGACTAGCTAAAGCCTGTACGTCCTTAGAACCAGAGTAACCCATAGCCATAACACCAAGTAATGGCAGACCCACACCAGTAATGATAAAGCCTAAAATAGCCCACCAAACATTTTCGCCTGCTTGTTGTCCTAAGGACGCAGGGAAAATTAGATTACCAGCTCCAAAAAATAGAGCGAACAACATCAAGCCAATAGCGATATAGGCTCGGTTACTTAATTTAACATTTTCCGTATTCATAATCCCCATCCTCTCTCTTATTAAATTAAGGTTTGCATTAGATTATACAACGTTTTTAAGAATTGGACAAATGTATTTTGAAATATTTCCTAGTTTTATTTATTACATTTTTGCATATCTTTCTTTAAAAAGAGAAAACCATATAGAAAAAACACATTTCACCATTACAGCGAAATGCGCATTTTCCCTATATTCAAGGCATTTAAATAAACTATTTTTCACCTTTAATAGAACCACTCTATTTATAGAAAATTTTTATGAGATTGCATTAAAAATCAAGATACAGGCCGAATATCTACTTTTACATCATAAAAAGTGCTTCCTTCAGCAAAATCAGTTAACCTTGATGAGGTTAATGCATTAATACCTGCCTGAGCATCTGATGAATAACGTTGCCACCACACACCATACGATACAACCGTCTTAGGTTGTACCCCTTTATCAAAAAATACCGGCATTTGCAAAGTTCCTTGCTCATTAGCGAGTTCTACTAAATCACCTTCTTGTACCCCCAAGTTAATCCCCTCGTCAGGATGTATCCAAGCTGCCATAAGTGGTTTAGTCCTATCAAATACACGTTCACAGAACGAAGAGTCTAAAATACGAATATCAGGGGCATTAATTAAATGGTATTCACCACTAGCCACCGTTTCACTATAAGGTGCTACATAAGTAGGTAACATAGCCTGTTCCCTTGGATTATAAATCTCAATCTTACCTGATGACGTCTTAAAGTTCATCTTATAATTAGCTGGTACGGCCATCTCAACAGGTTCGCCTGCTAATAATTTAGCTTTATCCGCTTCACTAACATGAGTCGCCCTATCTAATGTATCTTGAATTAAATCGAGCGCCGTCTTATCAAAGAAGGGATCTGTAATGCCCATAGCCTTAGCCAATAAGCAAATTGTATCCCAATTAGACTTACTTTCCCCAATAGGCTCAATCGCCTTGTAACCAATAGCACTTGTATAATGGCCATAGGAATTATAAATATCATCTGCTTCTACCGAAGAGGTAGCCGGTAAAACAATGTCCGCATATTTAGCCGTATCAGTTAAAAATCTTTCATGTACTACTGTAAACAAATCCTCCCGCTGTAAACCGCGACGCACTTGATTCTGATCTGGCGCTGTAATCGCAGGATTAGAGGAGTAAATATAGAGACAGCGAATAGGATCTTCTTTTTTATTTAATATATCTCCCAATTTTACCATAGGCACGGTAGGTACTACTTTACCAGCATGAAGGTCCCAAGACATAACACCATCATTAATGTAATAACTACCTTTAGCATCACTTAACATGCCACCACCTAAGGTTTCATAAGCCCCAACTACAGCAGGCAGACATGCAATAGCTCGCACTGTCATGGCGCCATTACCATAACGGGATAAACCACTACCTAAACGGATAAAAGGCGCTTTTGCCTTCCCATAAGCCTGTGCTAAAGCTTCAATTTGTTCTACTGAAACACCTGTAATCGCCGCTACCTTAGTTGGTGTATAAGTACCTAGCTCAGCTCGAACAAGCTTATCATACCCAATAACATGCTTTTCAATAAAATCACGGTTTACAAGGTCATCTCGCTCTAGTATATGAAGAATCCCCATAGCTAAAGCTCCATCGGTGCCAGGTTTCACTACCACTACTTCATCGGCTTGATCACAAGTAATCGTATGATAAATATCAATAACCCAAACTTTAGCGCCACGAGCTTTTGCTGCCTTCACATCATGCATAATATGGATATCTGTAGCAAGTGCATTAAGACTCCACAAGATGACACAATCGCTATGACCTAACTCTTGTGGCCGTGTTCCAAAAGTATTTCCCATTATCATCTGCCAGCCATAAGTTTTAGCAGGAGAACAAATACCTCGATTATGTCGCACCGCACCTAAACGAGCAAACAGAGGAAACCCCGCCGCTTTATGAATTAGTCCCATAGTACCAGCATACGAATAGGGCATAATACTTTGACCACCATACAAAGCCAAACTCTCTTTAAATTTCTGAGCAATGCTTTGAATGGCTTCGTCCCAACTAATTGGCGTAAATTCACCAGAGCCCTTAGGTCCCGTCCGCTTTAAAGGTGTCAATAAGCGTTCTGGGGAATGAATGGTTTCCTCATAATGCGCCATTTTAGGACAGAGCATTCCCCGCGTAAAAGCATGGTTAGGATTCCCTACCACTTTAGTTACACGACCATTTTCAGTTGTTACTATTAGCCCACAGGCATCAGGACAATCGTAAGGACATACGGCATTAATCTCTCTTTTCGTCATACTGCTGACTCCTTTATCTCAAAAACTTGCTATTATGTATTCATCCTCACACTATGCATTTTATTATCACACTGTAAAGATTTTAAATACTTTTAATTACTTTTAAATATTCTATAAATACAACCAATAATTCAAATACAATTATTTTCTTTATTGTATCATGTTAAGCTATCCCTGTTGAGGAGTTATTTCAAGAAGAAACAAAACAGCCCACACTCAAGCGAGTATGGGCTGCCATTCATTCTGCTTAACAGGCTATGCCATTCCTATTAAACTGCGCAATTAAGGATTGCGTCATATGTGCTAGGTGCATTATCAATAAAATGTACTAGTATTAATAGTTACCAGTGAACATATCACCAGCTACTGGTGGTTTGTAATCGCCAAAGTATTTGGAGAAATCAAGACCTAAGTATTCGCAAAGTTCATATACTTCTGTCATTGTTTTATCAATTACAGGGATACCATTTTCTTCACGGTCTTTAACTGCTTCGATTTCTTTTTCACCATGAGTGTAGATGCGAGCTTCGCCTTCAGCTTTAGGAGCTTCACGAAGTTCAGTTAAGAATGTGGAGAAATGTTTTTTGATAGCATCAGCATCACCGAAGAATGCTGGGTTAATAGCCATGAAGCCGTGGCAAATATTGGATTTACCATCTTTCATGCAGTGGTTAGAAGTACCACCCATGGAAAGGATAGCTGCGAATAATTCAACAACCATACCATTACCATACCCTTTATGGGAACCTAATTGTTCAGTGTTACCACCAAGTGGCATGATACCGCCACCTACGTGAGCAGAGATGTTTTTCAATACGTCAGCTGCATCAGTGGAAGGGTTACCATCTTTATTCAAAGCCCAGCCATCAGGTAATTCTTTACCTAATTTATTGTACATTTCTAATTTACCACGAGTTACTACAGTAGTAGAAGCATCGAAGAAGAAGTTGTAAGGTTCAGCAGGTGCTGCCCAAGCTTGAGGGTTAGAACCTAACATTGCTTTACGAGCATATGTAGGAACCATGATAGCTTCGGAGTTTGTGCAAGAGAAGCCAATCAAACCTTCTTCTACAGCCATGTTAGCATAGTAACCAGCAATACCATAGTGGTTGGAGTTACGTACAGAAACGATACCTACACCAGATTCTTTAGCTTTTTTAATTGCTAATTCCATTGCATAATGACCATTTAATTGACCCATGCCATCATGACCATCGATTACAGCAGATACTGGAGTTTCGAAAACAACTTCTGGTTGTGCATCAACTTTGATAGTACCTTTTTCAATACCTTTATGGTAACGAACAAGACGTTGCATACCATGGCTTTGGATACCATACATATCAGACATCAATAATACATCACGAATAATTTTAGCGTCTTTTTCAGAGAAACCAAATTTCACGAAAGCATCTACGCAAAGTTGGTCAAGTTGTTCATACTTAAATTTTACTACGTTTCCCATGTGTCTAATCCTCTTTTCCGAAAACATATACCTGAAACAAGCTCTTCAAGAAATTCCTAATCTAAATCCTAATTTCTGACGTTTTTTGGTCCCCTTCTCAAATTGCTTATTTCCTTTTAAAGACAAGTTCATTATAGCACAGGCCCTTTGATTATTAAATACTCCAAAGCCCGAAAAACGTCTAAAATCCATTACTAAATCTGCATAGCCAAAGCATCTTTGACGAATAACTGACGGTATGGGATGCCCGAACCACTAGTTATCACTTGTTTTTTCCATTAATGCATTTTACTAATAGTTGCAATCCATTTTTTAAAAAATTACGTCTTTTTAGAGTTGATTATTGTAAAAAGACATCTATTTTTCAGAATAATACAATGTATTTTTAACAAAAATAGATGTCAAATTAGAAAAAACACCCCTGCCAACTTCCGGCAAAGGTGTTTTCTTTTCTATTCAAGTATCAGCTAAATTACTACAAACTGAATTACTATAAGCTGAATTGCCATAAACCGTTACAGCTTAGCAAAATTTATATTTTATTTCTTATCTTTTGCTTTTTTGTCCGCTTTTTTGTCCGCTTTTTTATCTACTTTATGATCCTGCTTAGCAATAGCTGCACTTAAAGCCTGTCCCATAGCATTCGCTTTTTCAGCAGAACTTAAAGTCACCAAAGAAGCTCCATTCATCAATACTTGATTACCTTGTACTACAGGCTCACCTACTTGATTATCATGATAATAGCGCGCTAATTTGCCAGCTACTAAATACGCACGCATAGCACCCGTGTAATTGCCGGCTGCCTCACCTGTATAGACAGGTTGATTATTAACATACACGACATCCTCTTTAACCTCTACATGCTTATTAGAATACACATGCAAACGTTTCAAATGATCTGAAATACGTTGACTCATCTTAGGATGATCATTAGGATTAATAATCTGGCCTAGACCATCCGTGTATAACTCGCCATATTTATCGCGAATTACCGCCATGGAAACAGCCGCAGCGCCTACATTAAAGTGACTATCAGCTAATAACTTAAAGCCCCATTCATCAGCTTTCTTCTCTTGGCTCATACTAAATACTTGTTCATTCAAGTAATTGCCAGCTGCATTGCCCAATATTACACTAAGACCGCCTGCATTATTTGTTGCAGCGCCTACAGCGGTCTGCAATGCCACACTTTTACGAAGACCACGAACGATATCTTTATTTTCTCCATGACCTATTTCATGACCTACTACCGAAGCCAATGCATCATCATCTAACATATCCATAAGGCCTTTGTTAATTGTCATAACACGACCTACCCCCATGCTAGCATTAGCATCTGTTTGAGGATTTACAAAAACTACATACGTCCGTTTCACATCAGGAGAGCTAGTCAAGGCCTCAAAGATTCGTTTAGCTCTATCTTGATAGGCATAATTATTATAATACCCTACTTGACTCTTACGCTGTTCAAGCATGTATTGCTGACCTTGCTCAGTATCATCTAAGTTAGAAATTCCTGTATTAACTTCTACCATATTTACTGCGCCACCGAGTAAAACATCAAATAAACTTGCTTCTACGGTAGGTCCCGAAAACCCTACGCCACTAGCTAATAATACACCTAAGGTTGTTGCTCCTAATGTTCGACGCCAACGTTTCATAGTTTTACCTCCCTACATGCCATCTTCTTCCGTACGCAAAGTTGTATCTCTAAATCTCGTTAATTCCCCTTGGAACAAGAGATTAATTGTACCCAGCGCACCATTACGATGTTTACGAATAATAACTTCAGTTATATCTTCTTGTGTATCGTCTTTACTATAATACTTATCACGATACAAAAAGACTACAATATCCGCATCCTGTTCCAAAGAGCCAGATTCACGTAAGTCACTTAATACAGGGCGCTTATCAGTACGAGATTCAACGCCACGACTTAACTGTGATAAGGCAATCAATGGAACATTCATCTCACGGGCTATTAATTTAAGATTTCGAGAAATCTCTGAAATCTCCTGCTGACGATTATCACTATTGCCACCATTACGGCCTGTCATCAACTGCACATAGTCCACAATAATTAAATCTAGGCCTTTTTCTACTTTTAAACGACGCAGTTTAGAACGCATCATCTGTACAGTAAGCCCTGGTGTATCATCAATATATAATTTAGAGGACATCAAACTATCCATCTGTTTTGCCACTTCATCCCAATCAGCTGGCTGTAACTGACCAGTCCGTAGTTTATGGGAAGGTACTTCCGTAGCCGAGGATAAAATACGACCTACTAACTGCTCCGCCGACATTTCAAGGGAGAAAAAAGCAACGGAACCTTTACCTTTAACGGCCACATTATACGCTAAATTAAGCGTAAATGCGGTTTTACCCATAGATGGTCGTGCGGCAACTAAAATAAGGTCTGACCGTTGTAAACCATTGGTAATATTATCCAAATCCTTAAAACCAGTGGATATACCAGTCAACGTATCGCCATGATTCTGTAGTTCCCCTAAGCGCGAAATTAAATTAGGCAACACATTACCTAAACTTACAAAGGACGTTTCTGCTTTTAATTGCCCTGTTACGCCAAGGATTCCTACTTCCGCATCATTGAGAATTTCAGGCACTGATTTAGTCGTCGCATAGCTTTCACCAACAATTCTATTACCTACATCTATTAACCGGCGTAACTGCGCCTTACCAGCTATAATACGAGCATGCTCTTCCACATTATATACAGCCGAGGCAGCATTCGTAATATCGGTAATATAATTAATGCCACCTACTTCTTCTAGCTTTTTAAGACGATTTAATTCTTCTACTAATAGAATCATATCCGGCCGCTGATGAGAGTGCTGAATATTCTCAATCGCTTCATACATAATTCGATGGGCATCACGGTAAAAATCGCTACGAGTAACAATGCTACTAATTGAGTCGTATACATTCTCCCCTGTAAGCAAGGCTCCCAGTACAGCTCGTTCAGCCTCTATACTATGAGGAGGGATCCGTGGTTCTGCCATAATTAACCTTCCACTAATTCAACTTTAATGGTTGTTGTAATTTCAGGATGTACACGAATTAAAACATCATGGGCACCCAAAGTTTTTAATGGCTCTTTTAATTCAATTTTCTTTTTGTCTACATCAACATCAAACTGTTTAGCCAATGCATCAGAAATATCTTTGCCCGTAACCGATCCAAAAACGCGACCAGCGTCCCCCATTTTTACAGGGATTGTTACTTCTACTTTGGCAAGTTGACTGGCTAAGATTTTAGCTTCATCAGCATTTACCTGTTTTTTATGAGCTGCTGAGGCCTGTTGCTGTTTGGCATTATTCAAGTTAGCTGGTGTACCTTCTAAAGCCTGACCTTTTTTGATCAGTACATTACGGCCATAGCCTTCACTTACTTCAATAATTTCACCTTTTTTACCTACTTTTTTTACATCTTCTAACAAAATTACTTTCATTCTGTTTCTTCCTCCTTCTTCATGGAATTAGTCCGTTCTTTTGCCGCTTTTTTAACAGCCGCAACAGCCTCTTCCATGGTCATATCATATAATTGGCCTCCAGCAACGGTTCGATGACCGCCACCACCTAAGGCCTCCATAATAAGCTGAACATTAATCGCTCCTTGGGAACGGGCACTTACGCCAATGCCGCCATCGGCCATTGGATAAAGTACAAAGCTTGCCTCAATCCCTTCAATTGTAATCAAAGTATCCGCCGTTTGTGCCGATATAATAGAGGCATTTTGAATACCATCAGGGCATATAGTTAAAGCTAAACCATCAAATCGTTCGGCGTCGGCCAACATTTTAGCCCGCAATTGAACTCCATCAAAGCTTTCCATAAATAAATGGCGTACAATCGACAAATCAGCGCCCGAACGACGCAAGAATGAAGCTGCATCAAACGTACGCGAACCTGTTTGCACAACAAAATTCTTAGTATCGACTACAATCCCGGCATAAAGAGCGCTCGCCTCTACAACATTTAACGAAATAGGGGCTACAAAATATTGAATCAATTCAGTAACCAACTCACTAGTTGAAGACGAAGCTGGCTCTAAATAGGTCAACAATGGTTTTTCTACAAAATCAGAAGCACGACGATGATGATCAATAACCACACGACGTTTTGCTTTCTGTAACGCTTTTGGTGCGGCAACCATATCAGGTCGATGTACATCCACTACAAATACCAAAGTAGAATCAGTCACAAGCTCTTCCGCTGCTTGTGGCGTAATCAATAAACTTTCAAACCCTGGTTCAGTAGGGAATAAATCAGACAATTTCTTAATAGCTACGGTTTGATCGCTCACAGCGACATGGACCGGTTTACCCGCCCCACGAGCCATAGCAGCTACACCAATAGCGCCACCAATGCTATCATAATCTTCCCGTTCATGGCCCATAACAATAACATTATCCGCATCATCCATTAACTCTTTGATAGCTTGTGCCACTACACGAGCACGCACACGTGTATTCTTCTCAGCACCCTGTGTTTTACCACCATAAAACTTTAGTTCTTCGCCAATATATACGGTCGCTTGGTCACCACCACGACCTAAGGCTAATTCTAAACCAGAACGAGCCCGTTCTGACTGTTCTTTAATGTTTTCTTCGCCAGCAGCAATCCCAATACTAATAGTGGCTGGAATACGGCGACTAGTTGGAATATTATGAACTCTTGCCAACAATGGGAAGTTCTGTTCAATCATATCCATTAGTGCATTTTTAGAAATACAGAAAATATAAGAATCCTCTGCATAGTTACGAACAAAACCATCATAACGGTCAATTTCTTCTACAATGGCATTGTTAATCTCAGCCCACAGATTCGTATATTCCACATCACTTAGCCCTTTAGTTACATCTTCAATGTTATCCATCATAAGAAAACCAAAGGCTGGTGCCATAGCTTCCGCTTCATGACGCAACTGTTCTGATTCTGTCACATCATCAAAGTAAAACGCCATATAGGATTCCACTTCGCTGGACTCTGAATCTTTACGGTCTGTGCCATCAATAAATTTATAAATAACACGATAATATTTATTTTCAATTTTTTCATTAAAATATCCCGATTTGCCCCAAATCTTATCTAAACGCAAACTAGGAATAAAAACATTCAAGCGTTGTGTTTTGTCTGGATCTTGTGGCATCCAATCACGGAATACACTATTGCACCAACAAACACGAGCTTTACTGTCAATAATAACAATAGCAGTTGGCAGATTTTGCAAAGCAAAGTTTGAAGCCTGCGTAATCCCTTTAGCAATCGTATCAAATTGTTCATAAATCTGACGACGCTGTTTATGAATGGCTCTACTGCTATATAAATAGGCTACAACAACAAACAACAAGCCAAATAAAGCTAATTGCCAGTTAAGCCAAGCAATCACTAATAGTAATGCGATAATAACAACAATCGCGGTCTTTTCAAAGGCCCCTAAAAAGCCTTGATTCCCTTTCATAGTCTCGCTCCCTATCCCTTTATTCATCATCTACTGTCTTTTTAGCCAAACGACGACGTAGATCAAAAATTAAATCAAGTATGCCAATCCATAGGGTGGCAAAATTCATTAATAAGGTCAAAAATATCAAAACTAAACGGAAAACTACAGACATCTGATAGCTTTTGAAGATATTCCACAAACAGCCTATCCCTTGTAGCACTAACATATACGTCCCTAAGGCATATAAATTATAGGCTACTAAATTAATCAATTCCGATTGATATTGGTCACCCCAATAGGTGAGTAAAATGCCTAAAGCGAAGATATAAACAGCCCATTGCGGTACGTGCCATTGATCAATCGGCGGTAAGGTAACACCTTGCCCACCAGCTCGGCGCACAACCACATTTGCCACCTTACATATAGCATAACTCATAATCACAGACGATATGAACAAAGCTGCAAAAGCTACATATATCATCTGTTTTAACATAGTCTCCATACTAGCTACCATAGGCTGTATCTGTTCTTCTAATAGACCTTGTTCACGATACGCGGTTTCCATACTAGTAAGAGTTTCTTGCTGAAACTGTTGCCACATCTGCACTAAATCTACCTGCATAACATATTGTGCAATCCCTAGTTGAACGGCAATCATTGCCATCATCGTAAGGGCTGGTAACGTCAATAACCGTGCTGTTGGCCAACGCCGTTCATACCCATAAGCGAGTACAATACCAGGAACACCTGAAGTAAGCACTTGCATAAAAGCCATTAACGGAGTAATGACAACACTCATCACCACACCAGAGGTAATAGTCGCTAACATACTCCAACGTACGCCATGTCGTGCCCCTAGCACGACCAATACGGCAGGCATTAAAATAGAAGCAAAAATACCCATAGCCGGTACGGTTAAGCCAATAAAGGTAAATACCATAATAAGAGCCGTCAAAAATCCTGTTTCCACAACGGCCCGTGTATCTGTATATTTCATGTATAAATAACTCCTAAGAAAATAGTCGTGTGACCAAGGCCACACGACTATTATATCATTTTGTATTGCTTTTGAATATCATTAACCAGTAAATCAAGGGTAGCAATTATGCAAAACACCTTATAAAATCTAGAATAACACAGCTTATAGAGACCCTAACAAATTACACGTCTTGAATAATTGGTAAGATCATCGGACGACGACGTGTCTTTTCATACAAGAATTTACCAAGCGTATCACGAACTTGTGATTTAATAGTAGCCCAATCTTTCATCTGATTCGCTTCACATTTCTCAATCACTTGCTCAATGCGTTTTTGTGCTTCATTCATAAGGTCTTCCGCATCACGAACATACACAAAACCACGAGATACAATATCTGGGCCTGCCACGATTTGACCACTAGCCCGATCCATAGCCATCACTACAATAACCATACCTTCTTGTGCCAACTGCTGACGATCACGAATTACGATGTTTCCTACATCACCTACGCCAAGACCATCTACAAAGACTTTACCAGCTGTTACATGACCGCCTTTGCGAGCTGTACGACTAGTAAATTCAAAAATCTGACCATTATCGCCTACTAATACATGATTTGGTTTTACAATCCCCATAGATACAGCTAACTCACCATGTTTTTTAAGCATGCGATATTCACCATGTACTGGAATAAAGAATTTAGGGCGTACCAAATTAAGCATTGTTTTCAAATCTTCTTGACTACCATGACCTGATACGTGAATGCCACGGTCACGACCATAAATAACATCAGCACCTAAACGCAATAAATTATCAATCGTACGACCTACGGCCGCTTCATTACCAGGAATTGGTGTCGCCGAAATAATAATTGTATCATTTGGTGTAATCTCGATAGTGCGGTGATTATTCGTTGCCATACGAGATAAGCCGGCCATCGGTTCACCCTGACTACCAGTCGTCAAAATCATGATTTCATCATCACGATAGCGATTCATTTCATCCACGTCAATCATTGTACCTTCGGGCACATTTAAGTAACCTCGTTCTTGTGCAATTTCTGAAACGTTAACCATACTGCGACCAAGAACAATGACTTTACGTTTGAACGCTACCGCTGCATCTACAGCTTGTTGTAAGCGAGATACATTAGATGCGAATGTAGCTAACACAACACGACCTCGCGCTTCTCCCACTGCTCGTAACAAAGCAGGACCTACTGTACTTTCAGAAGGTGTAAAGCCAGGTTTTTCCACATTAGTGGAGTCGGACATTAAAGCCAATACCCCTTTATTCCCAAGTTCAGCAAATTTATGTACATCCATTAATTTACCATCTACTGGAGTCTGATCTACTTTGAAGTCACCAGTATGAACTACCGTGCCCACTGGCGTTTCAAAATATACGGCACACGCATCAGGAATAGAATGGTTTGTTTGAATAAAGCCCACTTTAAAAGTACCAATGCGGATTTCATCGCCCGCTTTGACTACATTAAGTTTCACGCCGCCTACTTTATTTTCTTTTAACTTGCCTTCAATTAAGCCACATACTAAATTAGTCGCATATACAGGCACATTAATTTCTTTAAGTAAGTACGCCAAAGAACCAATATGGTCTTCATGACCATGAGTGATAACAACAGCACGCACTTTATCTTTATTTTCAATCAAGTAGCTCATGTCAGGAATAACAATATCTACCCCTGGCATGTCATTTTCTGGGAACGCCAACCCTGCATCCAAGACAATAATATCATCGCCATATTGGAATACTGTCATATTTTTACCAATTTCACCAAGACCACCTAATGGGATAATCATGAGCTTATCTTTTTTATTGGCCGTATGACGAGCATTGGCTTTAGCCGCTTCACTATTACTGTTCGCATTGTTAGTATAGCGTGTATTTTTAGTGCCTTCATTATTATTACGTGAATTATAGCGGCCATTACTCTTACTATTATTCGTGCGATTATTTGTACGTTGCGCTTTAGGTGCCCCTTCACTAGTCGCTGCTACATTCGTATTTTTACGACGCGGTGCACTCGTTTTCGTCCCCTCACCATTGGCAGTACGACGAGTTGTTGTACGCTTAGTTTCACCACGAGTTTCTTCACTACGATTGGAAGTACGACGGGTGTTACGGCGAGGTGCTCCTTCATTAGCAGTTTCCCCAGCAATTACAGCACCTGTTTCTGTAGGAATTGCTGTATTTGCTGTATTCTTAGGCCCATTAGTAGTCGCTTCGCTACTCTGGCCTGTTACTTTATTAAATAATTCTTTCAACATGAGTTCAATACTCCTCCTAAATTTTACTTAACATCTGATTAACCTATATGTACCTACATAAATCGCAAGCGCCTAGCGCTACCAATAACGACTTATCAAACGTATTGTCAGCATATAAACAAAATTCCCTTATAGTAACAGTTACCGTCAAGCCAGTCCTCATTCTGTCTTGTCCCGATAACTCTATCAAGGGAACTCGTTCATTATTAACTTGTCAGTATATGAGCCAATCTATGCACCACAAATGAAAGGATAATCTACTTCTAGACACACCTTTCCCTATGCATAGTACTACTTGTAAAGTTAAAGGGCTGTTCATCAACGAGGCCATGTATATAGCGCTTCACAAGCTTCTATATAAACATGGCGATGAAATCCATTGCCCAAAGCCGAACGAATATCTTAAATCTAGTATATCATATTTATAGCAAAACTCAAAGAACCCCCGAGCTAAGCTCGGAGGTTCTCAGTATAAACACAAACACCTTATGTAACCACAAACAGCAAATCATTAGTTACGAGCGGATAAAGTAGCATAAATTTCAGCAAACTGATCGCGATATTGTTGTGCGCCCCCATTAGCTGGATGTCGCAATGGATAGGCGAAAATAGCTTGTTCTTGTAAAACGCCTGATGATTTACGTCCTACAGCAAAAACACTCGCATTAAGACCCTCACCCGTCATCGCAGAAGCTAGTTCACGAGCCATTGTTTCATCGCCATGAAGAGCCAAATTATTTAACACTAACAATTCTTTAGCAAACGTTCCACCAATTTTTAACTCCGCCTCTGTAGGCGTGCGATTAGATAATAGCTTACCCTCTTCATGAGGGTGGAAGGGGAAAATATTCCATAACAAGGCTTTATATGTATCAATGCCATTATCGAGTAAGGTGGACCATACCACCGTATCAGTAGGTTCATTAAAACCTTCGACTTGCACCTTAGCTTTCGTAAGCAAAGGACTCGTAGCTAAACTCGTACGCTCTCCCTTTCCTTGTGGCAAAATCATGGTAGGCTTTATTTGATTATGAAAACCTAACAACATGCGTTCACAAGTAATAGCAATCCCTGAAAAGCGTCCTCCTTGATACCCCATAGCCTCGGCAATAATCACATACGGACAGCCACCAAGGCGCGCTAGTAAATACTGACGTAATTGTTCTCGGCGAATAGCTGGTGCTTCAAGAGTACTATCTAGACCGTCCTCATAATCTCGCCAAGGGTTAAATACTGTAGGCGAACCTTCATAGGAGGTCAACCGTTCAATAAATTGATTGACCTTAGCTTCTAATTCTACGTACTTATCAGTCATTTTCACAGCAATAAACCTCCTATGGCCAAAACCTATGAAATGTCATAAAGATATACCTTATGACATTTCATAAAAATAAACTTATGGAGTTTCATAAATCAACACTTTATTGATATGTTGCTTCAATTCCACCATCTTATAAAGTGGCGTATTAGCAAAATACGGTTGTAATTTTTCAGGCACAATAATCATGGCTTGTAACGGCACTGGATTATCAATCGGCATTGGGGCCGTCGCCTTTTCACCCATTGGTAAGCGCGTAGGACGCCCTTGATTATTAGTCATGGACCGTAAAATACGCTCTTCATTATACTGTGTTACTTCAAACTGTTGCACCACTTCAGCGACTGTCTTGGTAGGCATAGTATTTTTACCTTCCCAGGCAGCACTTCGCTTCTCACGGATTGACGGAATGGCGTCATCTTCAATCTTTGTAACCTCTTTGTCTGCATAATACACTAAAGAAGCGCTATAATTACCGTAAAAATAAATATTACCATCATACTTAGCTACAATCGGCGCGTAAACTTCTGAGGATCGTTGCTCAATAAGAGGCTGTACCCCTTCATGAATGACTAACCCGGCAATAGCCATAGTGGCAAAAGCAATCACAACAGGCAACATATAACGCTTTCTATTCATGTACATAAGGACTGTTAATATAATCCCTACTACAATAAATACATAGAGTAAATACCAAAAGCCCCAAGGTACAAAGAAGCTGGCCACGCCAAACAAAATCCACAAGAAAAAGGCTGGTCCCATAAGAATCCACCAACGTTTACATGGTGTACCTGGTCGCAATAGTTTAACTACCCCAAAAGCGCCTAAGAAGCTAAAAGGAATTAAACTAATAAAGGTATAGGTTGGATATTTAGTCGCCATGAGGGAGTAAAATAACAACGTACCCCACCCCATGACCATAGAGAACACATAAAATGGTTGTTTCAAACGCCAACCATAATACATACCATATATAATCGCTCCAGTCCAAGGCAATGAAGCAATCGGGAACATGGCTAAATAATACCACCAATGATTCACATCAGGATGTTCTGATTGCGTAGCTCGCACTACATTATGAAGACCTAAGAAACCATCAATAAACTCTTGACCATGCGTCAAATACATGTATCCGTACCAAGGTAAAACAACAATAATAAATGCCAATATACCTTGCCAAACAAAAATATAACGGAACATGCGCCACGAACGCATAACCAAGGCATACACTAACAATAAAATACCTGGTAATACAAGGGCGACTGGCCCTTTAGTAAGAACCCCTAGGCCGGCAAAAATATAAGCCCATACCATAAAGCGTGTCTTACCTTCGGTCAAACCACGATACGCATACGCAAAAGTACCAATCGTAGCCCATAGGAGTACCATATCTGTTACAATACCCCTAGCTAAGAGCCAGAATTCTAAAGATGAACCTAAGATCATGGCGCTCCACAAGGATAACAAGCGACGGCCTGAAATACTGCGTACCACCTGATAAAATAAACCAACGCTTAGCGCTCCAAAGAGAGCGGCCGGGAAACGAGCTGCAAAATCAGTAAAACCAAATAATTTATAACTTAAGCCGATAAGCCAATAAATCATAATCGGCTTATCATACCAATAATTATGATAAATTTGTGGCGATAACCAATCACCAGTTACTACCATTTCCTTTGCCGTCAGTGCATAATTAGACTCTACCGGATCAGTCACCGGCAGTCCTCCATTACCAATAGCATACATAGCCAAAGCAATGAGGAAACAAATAACGGTCAAACGATGAAGCCGCATCAAATCCCTCCTTAGTCTTGCTGGGTATCCTGTGTATCAGACGACGTAGCGGCCGCTTTTTTCTTTTTATTGCGATAATAATGAATACCAAAGAAAAGGGCAATCACAGCAAAAACAGCAAGCATAATCACTAAAAATTCGTGATTATATTCAATCAAATCTTGCCAATGCTCACCTAATTTAACACCTAACCATACGAGAAGAATCGTCCAAGGAATAGTGCCTAATAAAGTCCAAATCACAAAGCGCCCCATAGGGTAACGGGCAATCCCTGCCGGAAACGATATGAATGTACGAATCCCTGGCAATAAACGACCAAAAAATACAGCAGCGCCACCATATTTATTGAACATTTTTTCTGCCATTTCAAATTTATGCTCATTAAAGAAAATATAGGAGCCATATTTTTTTAATAATGGACGACCACCATGTTCACCCATCCAATACGATAGTACTGAGCCAACTACGCCAGCAGCGGTAGCTACAATCATAGTCATATTCATTTCAAACACACCTTGTGCGATCAGATAACCAGAAAAGCCCAATACAATTTCACTAGGAATCGGCACATTGGCATTTTCTAATACCATGGCGATAAACATAGCCGCATACCCATAAGTTTCTAAAAATGAAATTAAATACTCCACGTTTTGTAATCTCCTTTACGAATACAATCCATTACCTCAGTATATTCATTTCTATGAGCCTGCAGTGTCAACATAGTTTCCACTACGAATGGACTACCTCGTCGAACCACCACTAGATACTGTACGCTCATAAAAATAAATATTCAAATTTAAAATATTATGTACTACACTAAATTTTATTTTACCATATTTTGCTAAAAATTAATATAAAATCCCCTTTTTTAAGGAAAATCCTTATAAAATGTCTCTTAAGAGAGGATAAACGTAAAAAGAGTCGTAGAGCAAGCTTACTCCACGACTCTAAATTAATTCTTACGCACCAAATACGTCTTGTAATACAATCGTCTGTTTACGATTAGGACCAACAGATACAATACCAAGACGAACACCTGTTACTTCTGAAATGCGTTCTACATAACGACGTGCATTTTCTGGTAACTCTTCATAGTTGCGAATATGGCTAATATCAGTCTGCCAACCAGGTAATGTTTCGTATACTGGTTGACATTTTTCTAATTCTTGTAAATCAGCAGGGAACCCTTTTACTGGTTCACCATTTAACGTATAACCAATACAAATTTTTAACTCTGGCAATTTATCTAAAATATCAAGACGAGTAATCGCCAAATAATCAAGACTGTTCAAGTCTGCTGCATAACTAACTACAGCTAAATCTAACCAACCGCAACGGCGAGGACGACCTGTTACAGTACCAAACTCACGACCTGTTTCACGAAGCAAATCGCCGGTTTCATCTAATAACTCAGATGGGAATGGGCCAGCCCCTACACGGGTAGCATACGCTTTAACAACCCCTACAATATTTTTCAAATAGTTAGGACCTACACCAGCACCTACTGAAGCACCTCCAGAAATTGGATGGGAGCTTGTTACGAATGGATATGTACCATGGTCAAGGTCAAGCATAGTAGCCTGTGCCCCTTCAAATAATACTTTTTTACCATCTTTAATGTAGGACACTACATTGTAGTTTGTATCCGCTACATATTGACGTAAACGGTCTGCATAGCCTAAATACTCTTTAAGAATTTCATAATAATCTACTGGCTCTGCACCATATACATCACGCAAAATTTTATTTTTAAGCTTTACATTATATGTTAATTTTTCTTTGAAAACTTCTTCATTCATCAAATCGCAAATACGAATGCCAATACGATTTACTTTATCCGCATAGCATGGGCCAATACCATTTTTAGTGGTGCCAATAGAAAGAGCCCCTTTAGATGCTTCTTCCGCTTCATCCAAACGATTATGATAAGGCAAGATTACATGAGCACGATTGGAAATCTGTAAAGTTTTAGCACTTTTTCCTTCTCGTTCCAAGTTTTCAATTTCACCTAATAATACTTTAGGATCGATAACCGTACCAGTACCTACAACATTGATTTTGTCATCATACAAAATCCCACTAGGTAATAAACGAAGAGCAAATGCTTTATCGTCAACCACTACGGTATGTCCAGCATTATTGCCACCTTGACTGCGTACTACCACGTCTGCCTGTTCTGCTAAATAATCTACGATTTTACCTTTTCCTTCGTCGCCCCACTGGGTGCCGATAACCATACTGGTTGCCATAATATTAAACCTCCATTTATCTCACATAGTGTCAGTTGTTGGTATGGCCTACTCTAAATCAGAGTATTCATACACCTCATTATAGCATACCTTTGAAAAGCGTGCATTAGGTAGTTGAGGATAAAAGAGAGATTACTTTAACCATAATCTATTTCTTCAATAAACACAAGAAAAAGGTGCATCTTAGAAAGTAAAACATCTAGTTCCAAGATACACCTTTAATGTATTTATATTCTATTGTATGTCTATATTATAACCCAAAGCGAGCCATAATAGTATCTACATGACGAAGCATACGATGTGGATCAAATAAATGATCTATTTCTTCATCATTCAAATATTTTTTAATATCTTCATCACCTTTTAGACCGGCTTTAAAGTCTTTACCTTCTAACCAACGAGCCATAGCATGACGCTGTACCCAACGATATGCTTGGTCACGAACAGCTCCTTTATCAACCAAGGCTGTCAAAATTTGTTGACTGAAAATTAAACCACCCGTTAATTCCAAATTTTTCATCATGTTTTCTGGATATACTAGTAATTTATCAATTACTTTAATTGTTAAGGATAACATGTAATCCACTGTAATAGTGCTATCTGGTAAAATAACGCGTTCTACCGAACTATGAGAAATATCACGTTCGTGCCACAAAGCTACATCTTCCATAGCTGCTTGTGCATTACCGCGCACCACGCGAGCTAAGCCACAAATACGTTCACAAGTAATTGGATTGCGTTTATGAGGCATAGCGGAAGATCCTTTTTGTTTAGGGCTGAAATATTCTTCAGCTTCGCGCACTTCTGTACGTTGTAAATGACGAATTTCTAATGCAATTTTATCCAAGGTACTAGCAATAATAGCTAAGGTACTACAAAGTTCAGCATGACGGTCACGTTGAACAACCTGAGTAGCAATTTTAACTGGTTCCAAACCAAGTTTTTCACATACATATTTTTCAATAAATGGATCATTTACTGAGTAAGTACCTACAGCACCAGACATCTTGCCAACAGCTACATTTTTCTTAGCATGTTCCAAACGTTCAATATCTCGTTCAATTTCAGCCATCCAAAGGCAAAGTTTTAAACCAAATGTAGTCGGTTCGCCATGAATCCCATGAGTACGCCCCACCATCGGTGTATATTTAAATTCAGCAGCTCGACGACGAAGTACATCACGCAAAGTATGTAAATCTTCCAAAATAATATCACAAGCTTGTTTCATCATAGCTCCAAGCGCTGTATCTTTTACGTCCGTAGATGTTAAGCCAAGATGAATATATTTCGCTTCTTCCCCTACATATTCACCTACTGCAGTTACGAAGGAAATAATATCATGATTTGTTTCTTTTTCGATTTCGTGAATACGTTCTACGTCAAAATTAGCTTTTTCACGAATCACTTTAGCTGCTTCTTTAGGAATGGTTCCCAATTCCGCTTGTGCTTCACAAGCTAAAATTTCAACTTCCAACATTTGTTCAAATTCATTACGTTCGCTCCAAATGTGGCCCATTTTTTCTCTTGTATACCGTTGAATCATGTGTGTTAAACCTCCATGAAAATGACTGAATAATCTCATTTCATTCTATCATAGGACCTATAAGGGGTCAATATAAATAGCCGAACATTATAAAGTTAAAATTAAATAACATTCGGTTTTTAACTACACCTGACGATAGAAATAAATAACTTCTGTACCAGTTTTAGCAAAGGCCGCCCCTGTTACATAAGGGTGATCAAAGGTTGTGCCTACATTGAAAACATAATATTCATACGCATCTCCTAAAGGCTGCGATGTATAGGTATACGAATAATAGCCTAATAGATTTTGTTGCAATTCTTTATTAGTCGCTTCATCAAACAATTGTGAGGTAGCTTGTAAGTGCAAAGTCTGTGTCTTAGCGTCAATGCTATCGCTCCAGAAATCACGCCATGGACCTAAATTACTCAATTCCTTAGATACATTAAAGCGATAATCTGGTAATAGTTCACGTAAGCTATGAGCATAGCGCATATCAGTAGTAGATTCCATTTTAATATACACAGAGCGACTATCCTCTAAATTCGTTTGCATAATGGCTAATTTCATCGCCTCTGCACGATATGGTGCCAACTCATTAACTGTTCCTTTGAACGCAACTTGTGCTTCACCGCCCGCTTTACCAAATTGAGGTACATAAAATACTTGCACATCCTTAGCAAAACTAGGAATTTCTTTTGGGAATCCATCAAAGGCAGGAATCTGTTTATATTGTGTTACATCTGTCATCGGTAACGCTACCTTCAAGGCTTGTTGGCGATATAAAGAATTACTACTATTTGTCAATTCTGTTTTGGCCGTTGATGCTGGTAAATAGGCCTCTAATAATTTCTTTGGTACGCCTCGTTCGGCTAACGGCGCTCCAGTCACAACAGAATCTGCGGTCGTATAATTAACTACATCTTGTAAGCCGCCAGTCGGCACTGTCGCCGCCATAGCACTGCCTGAAACAAAAGTGACCCCCAACAAAGCTAAGAGCCATTTTTTACGAATTACATTCACAAACACTGTACATAACCTCCTTTATCCTTCAGCTAATACATTCCTTTAATTTTAGTATATCGAAATTTACACGCATTTCCTATATATACTATTTTACCAGTTTTTATAATATCTGTGTGCCTATTCTTTATAAAATCGTAACGCAATTTAAAATATAGCTAGACCTTTTATTTACTTAACATCTTCACTTAATTTTTTTAACATCGATAACAAAGTCTCTTGTTCTGTAGTGTCTAAATGAGCCATACTAGCTTGAATGGCTTGCACATTACGAGGTGCTAATTCACTAATAATATCATAGCCTGCTTTTGTTAAATGTAAAATACAGACTCTTCGGTCCTTAGGATCATCTAAACGTTCAATATAATTCAACTTCACCAAATTATTAACGATTAACGAGATGGTACCAACTGTACTTAAAATACGTTCACGCACTTCGCCTACCGTCATATCACCTTTACTATATAAGGCTTCCAAAACCATAAACTGACTAAAAGTTAAGCCATATTCAGCCGCTAAATCAGCAGTTTTTTTATCTAAGGTATTTACATTGCGATGTAAACCAATTAATATTTTCATCTCCGTCGGCGTCAAACTATCACCTCTCTATTCTTTACATATCTAATTAGATACATCTTACCGAGGAACCTTATTTTTGTAAAGTAAAAGGCATAAAAAAACGCTACATACTCGTCAATTCCAACGAGTATGTAGCGTTAATATATTTATCCTTTAAGCTTGAGGTGCTACAGTTGTAGTTTCTACACGAACTACATCTTTATAAGGATATGCACAAAGGGTAGCCATAGCTTGGCCTACTTCTTCAAAATCATCATTTGTCAATTCGGGATTAATATTGCCAATACTAATATTTTTTACCTTTTTATCGCCTAAATCTAAACGAATCTGAATTTTTACTACTTCTTTTACTGCTACGTCTGCCATAATTAACCTCCTAAATACTTCAATCACACTGCTTACAATATTCACAATACTTGTACTAAGCAAACTTACTTTATACACAAAACATCCTTAATCAATCGTCCCTTCTAATTCTCCTAGAATATCGGTACTTCTAGCAGTAGTCGGCACGTCTAATCCTCCTATGCCACAATCGGAGCACTAGTATTGTCTACCATATACGCCCCTTTAAAAGCAGTTAATACTTTACCTTTAGCACTTGCCATTAAATGCTTAGCTAACACCATATCAGCTACAGTTTTAACAGCTCCCAAAGTAACATCTGCTTTTGGTACAGAAATACGTACCGTAGTTTCCTTATTATCTTCATCTAAAAATACGAGTTGTAATTCATGTTTTAAAATATTTACATTGCCTGTTGCCATAATTGCCTCCTAAATCGGTACTGCTCTTAGTCATCTATGACTAAAAAGCATACATCTCACGAATTAAAATAAAATCTATCTTAAATGAAAAGTACATGTACTCTGACTTTCTCAACATTCTCATTGACCATTTGCAAACGCCATAAGCGGTTTTACTTACTTCGTAAGCCCGCTTACACCCCTATACATTCCACCTTAAGGGTCCTGTCAAGTCGAAAAATCTAAAATAAATGTCCGCGCAATGTCCATATGCAAAATTTTCAATCTATATTCAAATTTGCCCCTTTCTTTTCTAATCTGAAAAATAGTATAATGAGGTGTATCTTGTATATGATAAGTAATATCATATACAAGATATTGATTTATAAAACTTTTCAAAATAACTCAACGATAATCCATGTATTTAGAGGGACTGAGTTTTTTTAAGCCAATTAATTAACACTTTGTAAAGGGAAGGAAACGTATTTCATGGCTATTATGATTAAAAAACGAGACGGCCATTATGAACCGCTCTCAGTAGAAAAAACGAAAAAAATGATTGCTTTTGCTTGCTTGGGGCTCGATAGTTGCGATCCTATCGAACTAGAAATGGACTCCAAACTCCAATTCGTTGATGGTATGAGCACCAAAGAAATTCAAAAAATTCTCGTACAAACAGCGATTGAAAAAGTAATCCAAAAAGCAGACGACGGTTTCGGCAACATGGTAAATCGCATGAACCAAGACTGGCAATATGTAGCGGCTCGACTTTTCCTTTTCGACCTATATAAAGAAGCAGCTATCCAGCGTAAATATAAAGCTTTTGGCTACGGCAATTTCCCAGCCCTAGTTAAAACCTTGGTTGAAGCTAATCGCTACGCCGATTTTTTCCTCACTAAATATACACCAGAAGAATTAGAAGAATTGGGCGACTATATTAAACCTAAACGGGACTATTTATTTAACTACGAAGGCATTAAATTATTAGCTGATCGTTACCTAGTAAAAGGTTACAATAAAGAAGTATACGAATTACCACAAGAACGTTTTATGGCTATCGCTATGCATTTAGCCCTCATTGAAGGAGACCGCAAAGTAGAATTTGCTAAAAAATTCTATGACTTAATGAGTACCTTAAAAATGACTACGGCTACACCAACCTTGGCTAATGCAGGTACGCCATTTCATCAGCTCAGCAGTTGCTTTATCTCTGGTGTAGACGATAATTTATGGTCTATTTATGATGTAAACAGCAAGTTCTCCCGCGTATCTAAACACGGTGGTGCTCTTGGGATTTACATGGGCCGTGTTCGTGCCTTAAACAGTGACATCCGCGGTTATAAAAACTCCTCTGGTGGCGTTATTCCTTGGATTCGTTTATATAATGATACAGCCGTTGCCGTTGACCAATTAGGTAAACGTAAAGGCGGTGCTACTGTAACCCTTGATATTTGGCACAAAGACTTCTATGAATTTGTAGAACTTCGTACAAATAATGGGGATGATCGTCGTAAAGCACATGATATTTTCCCAGCGGTTGCTATTCCAGATATTTTCATGGAACGCCTTTTAGCTCGTGAAAACTTCAGTCTATTCGACCCTCATGAAGTACAACAAGTAATGGGCTTTAACTTAGAAGATTTCTATGACGACGATGATAAAAAAGCATTTACAGAACATTACTTACTCTGTGAAAACAATCCAGAGCTTCACTCAATTCAAGTTAGCGCCCTCGATATGATGAAGAAAATCATGCGCAGTGCTGTTGAAACCGGTACACCATTCATTTTCTTCCGTGATACAGCTAATCGCACAAACCCTAACAAACATGCGGGCATGATTTACGCATCTAACTTATGTCACGAAATTGCACAGAACGTTGGTTTTACTAATCTTTCTGATGAAACCATCCACCCAGATGGCTCTATTTCTACCAAAACTATCACTGGTGACATGGTAACTTGTAACTTAAACTCCATTAATCTTGGTAAAATCACTGACGAAGAATTAGAAGAAAATGTAGCCCTTCAAATTCGTATGTTAGACAATGTTATTTCCATTAACCAATTCCCTGTGCCAGAAGCTAAGATGACAAGCGAAAAATACCGCGCCATCGGCCTTGGTACAAGTGGCTACCACCACTACTTGGTGCGTCATCAAATTCAATGGGAAACAGAAGAACATATTGAAGCAGCCGACAAATTGTTTGAAAACATTGCTTACTACGCTATAAAAGCATCCATGGAACTAGCCAAAGAAAAAGGGGCTTACCCTGCCTTCAAAGGCTCCGAATGGGAAACTGGTGCTTACTTTGAGCGCCGTGGCTATACGTCTGAACGTTGGCAACAACTTCGCAAAGATGTAGCTAAATACGGTCTTCGTAACGGTTATCTTATGGCGATTGCCCCTACTGGCAGTACCTCCAATATAGCCAACACAACCGCTGGTATTGACCCAATCTTCAAAAAATTCTTCATCGAAGAAAAGAAAGGTAGCTTCACCCCTAAAACAGCGCCAGATCTTGATAATTCTACCTTCTGGCTCTACAAAGAAGCGCATACCATCGACCAACAATGGAGCATTCGTGCGTGCGCTGCCCGTCAACGTCACATTGACCAGGCACAATCTTTTAACTTGTACATTACACCACAGATGAAGGCCAAAGAAATTCTTAACTTATATGTAGAAGCGTACAAACAAGGGGTTAAAACAATTTACTACATTCGTAACCAATCTCTTGAAATGGATGAATGCACTAGCTGTTCCTCTTAATACCAAAATATTTCAGACGTTTTACAAACAGTCATGCTATACTAAAGGAAAGGCCCTCTTACGGAGGGCCTATCACTGAATCTAGAAAGGGTGAATACCATTATGGAAAAAAAATTAATTTTTAACGAACACGGCGAACGTGGCACAGAAAGTATGATTGGCGGTAACACCACCAACTTACGCGAATGGAACCGCATTAAATACGATTGGGCTACCACCCTCTATCGCACAATGCTTAACAACTTCTGGATTCCAGAAGAGATCTCACTTAACGAAGATATTAAACAGTTCCCATTCCTTACTGACAGCGAACGTCGCGCTTTCGATAAAATTATTTCTTTCCTCAACTTCCTTGACTCCATTCAAAGTGAAAATTTACCCAACTTAAGTCGTTATGTAACGGCCGCTGAAGTAGCGTCACTACTTAATATTCAAGCATTCCAAGAAGAAATTCACGCCCAAAGTTATTCCTATATTTTGGACACCGTAACCAATCCGATTACTCGTGACCGCATTTATGACGAATGGCGTACCGATGAACACCTCTTGGCTCGTAACCGCTTCATTGCTGACATCTACCAACGCTTCAGCGATGATCCATCGGAACACAACTTAATTCGCACAATCATGGCGAACTACATCCTTGAAGGGATTTACTTCTACTCTGGTTTCAGCTTCTTCTATACCTTAGCGCGCCAAGGTAAAATGACCGCTACTAGTACGATTTTCAAATATATCAATCGTGACGAAGTAACCCATCTTGTATTATTCCAGAACATTATTCGTGAACTTCGTCAAGAACGACCTGAGTTATTTACCCCAGAATTAGAAGAAGAATTGACAGACATGCTTCGCCAAGGTACTGAAAATGAAATCGCTTGGGGCCAATATATTACTGATGACAAAATTCTCGGTATTAATAATGTTCTCATTGAACGCTACATTAAATACTTAGCTAACCTTCGTCTTGATGCGATTGGTCTTAAACCGCTATATCCAGAAATTAAAGAAAATCCAATGGCTTGGATTGAAAGTTTCTCCAATCTTAATAGCACTAAAACAGACTTCTTTGAAGCAAAAGTAACAAACTATACTAAGGCAGCTGCCTTCGATTTTGATGACTTGGAATAAAAGACTTTACACTCATTTTGAAAATGTTTTGTAAAAAAGACTTGCCAAATGAAAAACATAGGTTTATAATGTTGGCAATCACTTTTAGAAAGGAGCCAATACAATGAGTATGCAAATCAGCACATTAAACAGCCAATACTTCTATTTTTGGTTCTTTATCCAGTCTACGGGTAAAGGACTATTTGGGCTACGCTGATTTAGGTATCATTGATGGCTTAGTATAGTTAGGGAGCTACCCGTAGTGCACGCGGGTGGCTCCCTTTTTGTATACTTGATAACGATATGATGTTTGATAGATAGAAGGATAGTATTATGGAAGAAACACATTTTCAAATATTCATTACGGAAAAAAGAGGAGAGATTACTATGATTATCACACTAAGAGAAAATGCAACCCCAGAGAAAATTCAAGAATTATCAGCTAAATTAGAAGCCCAAGGTGTTATCTTACACCCAGTGCAAGGGAGCAACTACTCCCTCATCGGACTAATTGGCGATACTTCACTACTCGACAAACGACAAATCGAGTCCCTTGATATTGTTGAGAAAGTAACACGCATTCAAGAGCCTTTCAAAAAAGCAAATCGTAAATTCCATCCAGAAGATACAGTCGTTGATGTAAGTGGCGTAAAAATCGGTGGTGGCCACTTCGCCATCATGGCTGGTCCTTGTTCCGTAGAAACACCAGAACAAGTAATTGCAACAGCTAAAGCGGTAAAAGAAGCGGGTGCTACTATTCTTCGTGGCGGTGCGTTCAAACCTCGTACCTCTCCATACTCCTTCCAAGGTATGGGCCCTGAAGGACTCGAACTCTTAATTTTAGCAAAAAAAGAAACTGGTCTACCTATCGTTTCAGAAGTCATGGACCCATCACAACTACAATACTTCGATGATGTAGATATGCTTCAAATCGGCGCACGAAATATGCAAAACTTCACCTTATTGAAAGAAGTAGGTAAGCTCAATAAACCCGTTCTCTTAAAACGTGGTCTTAGCGCAACTTACGAAGAATGGTTAATGGCTGCAGAATACATCATGAGTGAAGGCAATACGCAAATCGTCCTTTGTGAACGCGGTATTCGTACCTTTGAAACTAAAACTCGTAATACCTTAGATGTAACCGCTATTCCTATGATTCATGAACTTAGCCATTTACCAATAATCATGGACCCTAGCCATGCAGCTGGTATGAGCCGTATGGTTCGACCTTTATCGCTCGCTTCCACTGGTGGCGGTGCTGACGGCCTTATGATTGAAGTTCACATCGATCCTGCTAAAGCCCTTTGCGATGGACCACAAGCACTACGTCCAGACCAATTCGCCGCCCTTACTAAAGAAGTATTCGCTTTACGCGACGTATTGAGTAAGTAATGGGCCATTGTATGTAAACTTCACCAAAGCCACGATAGCCTAACGCTGGCAACTCGTGGCTTTTTTATACTAATCATTGTATACTCAGAATAGATACGTATTCAATTGCATGAGAAAGGATAGTCTATGGAACGAATTCACATCGATGCCTCTACGTCCTATGATGTTATTATCGAAGAAGAAGCACTCCAGCATATTGCCCAATATATTAAGCCTCTCAAAAGTCCACGACCTACCATTATTGTCAGCGATGATCTAGTAGCAACCCACTATTTAGACTGCGTTAAAGCACAACTTGAATCAGCAGGCTATACGGTCTATACCTATGTATTTCCCCATGGAGAAACTGAAAAAAATGCACAACGACTCCTTCATTTAGTGGAATATATGGCAGAAAAGGCCTTAACTCGCAAGGACTTACTCATTGCTCTCGGTGGCGGTGTAGTGGGTGATATGGCAGGCTTTGCTGCCGCCACCTATTTACGGGGCATTGATTATGTGCAAATTCCTACCTCCCTACTCGCAGCGGTAGATTCTTCTGTCGGCGGTAAAACAGCAGTCAATTTATCGGCCGGTAAAAATTTATGGGGTGCTTTTAAACAACCTATTCTCGTACTCTGTGATCCTACGACATTACAAACCTTACCAGCCGAAGAATTTGCTAATGGCTGTGGGGAAATCATCAAGTACGGTATGCTAGGCTATCCAGAATTATTACAAGATTTACAAACCAAACCATTAGAACAAGGTGACTTACCCCATATAGAATCAATTATTGCCCTTTGTGTGAAAGCTAAAGCAGCTATTGTAAGTCAAGATGAGCGAGAAAGTGGCATTCGAGCGCTCCTCAATTTCGGTCACACCTTTGGTCACGGTATCGAACAGTTAAGTCATTTCAAAATAAAACATGGCATGGCTGTCAGTATTGGTATGGCCCTCATGATGCGTTCCGCTTATAAAGCTGGTTATTTAAACCAAGCAGAACTTACTGCATTTTTAGACTTACTGATTAAACATAATTTACCAATTCACACAGACTATTCAGCATCTGACTTATGCCAAGCAGCTTTGCACGATAAAAAAAGTCAAGGAGAAACGATTACTATCGTTCGCCCTATCCAATGGGGCCATTGTGATTTAGTCACCATTCCCCATAACGAATTACCAAACCATGTAGTTAAGGAGGTGTAATATGCCTATATCCACCACAATCAAACAAGCCGTTCCACATGGTACTATCGCGGCTATTCCAGCTAAAGCCCATGCACATAGAGCTTTAATTGCCGCCGCCTTAGCCGATAGTCCATCTTCACTTATTATTGCGCATTATTCCGAAGACATTGATGCAACCATTGCCTCCTTGCAAGGTTTAGGCGCTCACATAGAAAAAATAGCGACAGGTGTAACTGTAACCCCTATTGCGCAATCAGAAACAATTCAAAACACAACAATTAATGCTCATGAATCGGGTACAACTTTGCGATTACTTTTACCAGTCGGTTCAGCCCTTAGTGAATCAACTAACGTCACAGCCGCAGGTCGTTTACCTGAGCGCCCGCTAGAGCCGTTAAAAAGTCAACTAGAAGACCATGGTGTTCGCTTTTCAGCGCCTAAACCACCCTTTACTATGACTGGTAAGCTTAAAGGTGGTACCTTTGAAATGGTAGGCAATGTTAGCAGCCAGTTTTTCTCTGGCTTACTGTTAGCAGCCCCTAAAATAGCACCTGTAACCATTCATAGCACTACAGCCCTACAATCTCGAGACTATGTAGAATTAACCCGTAAAGTTATGGCTGATTTTGGCGTCTTAACCACAGTAAGTGATGATGGCAATACATTTACAGTACCATCCAAACAACACTACGAAGGTCGTCAAGACTATCCTATTGAAGGAGATTGGTCTAATAGTGCCATTTGGCTCGTAGCAGCAGCTATGACAGGTAACACCCTAACAATTACTAATCTGCAAGCAGACTCTACCCAAGCTGATAAACGCATTATAGATATTATTACCTCCACTGGTGCCACCGTAACATGGCAGAATGACAACATGTCCTCAAATTTACATTGTTCAGGTCATGCTCTTAGCCCTATTACAGTAGATTTAGAACAATGCCCTGATTTACTCCCTGTACTAGCAGCCCTTGCTTGCAGTATTGAAGGGGAAAGCTGGTTTATGAATGGTGAGCGACTTCGTTTGAAAGAGTCTGATCGCCTTGCTGCCGTCGAAGAATTGGTCGCTACCTTAGGTGGCGAAGCACGAGTGGAAGGGGATAATTTATATATTACTGGTACAGGGCGTCTTTTGGGAGGTACGGTGCATTCCCATAACGATCATCGCCTAGTAATGGCCGCTACATTAATGGCGCTTATCAGTGAAGAGCCCGTTACCATCACCGATAGTGATGCTATTAACAAATCCTATCCCCTATTTTTTGAACACTGGAATCAACTTGGTGGCGACGCTATAAAAACGAAATAGCACTCATTTTAAAAATTATATATTTCTAAATATAATTTTGCGAACTCTATATTTGCTTTTATATATTTTTATATATTTTTTATGTGTGTTTATAGCCTTTTATATAATTTACTTATATTATATGTTTTTATCACTTTAATTTAATCCCTAGGAGGCCCTTCTATGAGCTCTAGTTTTGGTAAAAATCTTAAAATTTCCGTATTTGGCGCCTCTCATGGCACCGCTATTGGAGCCGTCGTAGATGGCCTCCCTTGTGGTTTTACCATTGATGAAAGCGCACTCTTACGCTTTATGAAACGTCGTGCCCCTGGGCAAAGTTTAGTAACCACGCAACGCAAAGAAGCTGATAAACCTCACTTTTTAGCGGGCCTTGTAAACAGCCAATTAAGTGGTTCCCCTCTTGCCTTTTATATTGAAAATACCAATCAACACTCCAAAGATTATAATAATCTACGCGATGTGCCACGCCCTTCCCATGCAGACTATACCGCTCGTATGCGCTATGGCGAAGCAGTAGATATGCGTGGTGGCGGTCACTTTTCAGGGCGCTTAACAGCGCCACTCTGCTGTGCTGGCGGTGTGGCCTTACAAATTTTAAAAGCAAAGGGCATTGAAATAGGCGCTCATTTACGACAAATTGGTCCTATTAAAGATAAACCAATCAGCTTCACCAAACCCGCTATGGCAGATTTACAAAAAGCTGGTTTAGAAACAGTAGCGATGATTTCTCCGCAAGAACGGCTACGAGCTATTACTTATATTGACGAACTACGTCAAGCTGGTAATTCTACTGGTGGCATTATTGAAGTATTTGCTACGGGCTTACCAGCAGGACTTGGCAATCCAAACTTTGATGGCATTGAAAATCGCTTATCCCAAGCAATTTTTGGCATTCCTGGTGTAAAAGGCGTTGCCTTTGGCAGTGGTTTTGAAGGTTGTCTTAGCACTGGTGGCGAGCAAAATGACCCCTTTATGTTAGAGGACGGAATCGTTCGTACGTTGAATAATAATAGTGGTGGTATCCAAGGTGGCATTACTAATGGCATGCCTTTAATTCTTCAAGTTGGCATGAAACCAACAGCTTCTATTGCTAAAGTACAACCAAGTTTCAGTTATGACAAGCAAGAAAATGTAGACCTTCAAATTAAAGGTCGCCATGACCCTTGTATTGCAGTCCGTGCCGTACCTGTTGTCGAAGCTGTTACCGCCTTAGTTCTATTAGATTTTTTATTAGATAACAATATACAATTTGATGCTACTACTAGCGAAAGGAAGTAACCATGAGTCAAACACCATTGCTCAGTCCCTATGGCCTACTTGGCAAAACCTTGGGGCACAGCTACTCCCCTGAAATTCATAAAGCCCTTGGCAATACGGCCTATACGCTCTTTGAACGCTCACCACATGAGTTAGCACAATTTCTAGCACAGCCTGAATTAAAGGGCCTTAATGTAACAATTCCATACAAACAAGATGTAATGAGTGCCTGTCAAAGTCTATCTGACACTGCTAAGCGCATTGGCTGTGTCAATACCATGGTACGTCAAGCCGATAACAGTTGGTACGGTCATAATACAGATTACGATGGTTTTATTTTCATGTTACAACGGGCTCACATTACTGTAAAACATAAGAAAATACTTATCCTTGGTGATGGAGCTACCTCTCATACCGTTCACATTGCCCTTGAAGATTTAGGTGCTCGTGAAATCGTACATTTATCCCGCAAAGCGTCTCCTTTCTATGAAGACGCACCACAGCACGGCCAAGATACAGATATAATCATTAATACAACACCCGTAGGGATGTATCCTAACTGCCCTGACCAGTTAATTTCCTTAGCTGATTTCACCAATCTTAGTGGCGTTGTAGATGTAGTATATAATCCGTATCGTACCGCTTTACTCATGGAAGCCGAGCAAAAAGGAATTCCTTATAGCGATGGTCTACCTATGCTCGTGGGACAAGCTGTGGCAGCCGCCACTTTATTCCAAAACACAACCTTTGGTCCTGAAGAAACAGAAAAAATTATTACTAATCTGCGAAAAAAACAAGAAAATATCATTCTTATTGGTATGCCTGGGGTTGGTAAGACCACAGTGGGGCAAAGCTTAGCTAACCAATTTAAACGACCACTAATTGATTGTGATGTTGAATTTGAAAAGCGCTATAGCCATCCTGGCGAATATATTGCTACCCATGGTGAAGCTGAATTCCGTAAAAAAGAAACCACCTTATTACAAGAGCTATGCAAAACAACCGGCGCTATTATCGCTACTGGCGGAGGCGTTGTAACTCGTCCTGAAAATTATCTAGCCCTACGCCAAAATGGTCGTATCTATTGGCTCCGTCGTCCATTAACGAGTCTAGCCACTGATAATCGTCCCCTCTCCCAAGGAGGCCTTCAGGCTTTAGAAGCACTCTATAACAAACGCGAACCTTTATATACTGCTTTTTCACAATACGCAGTAGATTTCACAAACCCAGAAGAAGGGGCTCAGCACATTGAGGAGGAATATCATGCACATTTTAATTCTTAATGGTCCTAATATTAATCTACTTGGTCTACGAGAACCTGAAATCTATGGCTCAACCACCTACGAGGATTTAGTCCATCAACTGCGGGAATACGCAGAGTCCCTTGGCATTTCAGTAAGTTTATATCAAAGCAATCATGAAGGTAGCTTAGTCGATCGCATTCAAGCGGCTCGTTTTGATGTAGATGCTATCATAATCAATCCCGCCGCCTATAGCCATACTTCTATTGCTATCTTAGATGCCTTAAAAGCCGTTCACCTACCTACGGTAGAAGTTCATATCTCCAATCCTAAAGAACGTGAAACCTTTCGCCACCATTCCTATGTAAGTGAATATGCTGAAAAAATTATTATGGGTCAAGGTGTAGCTGGCTATAATCAAGCTATTGATTACTTAGTGAACACCTATAAAAGAGCGTAAACTTCAACATTAAACATTAATCATTAAACATTGATCATCAATCATCTATAACTAAATAAGCGCCAATTACTCATCTTACAATTAATATACCTATGTATAACAACAGCTCTTTCTAGAGAATCCTAAGGTTACAAACTTTGTTTGTGGCCTATGAAGGTCTCTAAGTAGCGCTGTTGTTTTTTATTGTTTTTGTTGTTTTACTATATTATTTTTGCTGATTTAGTTCTATTTTTTATTTATTGATTTTTTTACTTTTTTGTATCTTTATATTTTACCTATTTGATTGTTAAATTCTAATTTCATAAAGATAAAATGAATACCGATACACCTAATCATCAAAAGCAATATAATCCCCATGCAAATCATTAGTATTTAACTCTTTTTTAATTATTTAGTGAATTTTCTATTGAAAATTCATAACTCATTCGGTATAATATCTCTTAGGTATCCTCTACAGGTGTACCCCCCTCCGGTAATTTATACGTCTCCAAAAGACACATATAAATTACCGGAGGGGGACATATCAATAGATATATATTTATATTTAGGGGGATTAATTATCATGACAAAAACAAAATCTTTAAAAACACTTTCTTTAGCCTTAGCTGTAGCAGCTTTGACTGGTACTATGACAACAGCCTTTGCAGCTACTAATGTAGTTGGTACAGGCAATGGCGTAGC
This sequence comes from Veillonella intestinalis, assembly GCF_943192895.1. Lineage (NCBI taxonomy): Bacteria > Bacillati > Bacillota > Negativicutes > Veillonellales > Veillonellaceae > Veillonella > Veillonella intestinalis. Next base: position 70,683 of record NZ_CALPCB010000005.1, read on the forward strand.
CTTTGGCGAAGGTGCTGTAGCAACTAAAAAACCAGAAGGTTCTGTTGCTCTTGGTACTAATGCAGATGGCGCCTATAAAGGAAGCGTCGCTATCGGTAATAATGCCGCTCCAAGTGGTAATGATGCCATCGCCATTGGCACAGACGCCCACACAACAGCATCGCCTAATGCTATCTCCATTGGTAAAAATGCTGCAACATCTTGGACCAATAACATTGCTATGGGTACAGATTCCATATCCCAAGGTAGAGAAACTATTGCCATTGGTCATGAGTCTTTTGCAGATGGCGGTGAGGCCGTTTCCATCGGTGTAAAGAGCTCTGCTCAGGTTAAACAATCTGTTGCCTTAGGTAATGAATCCGTTGTTGAACGTAAAGCCACTGCTGGTGTTGCCGTTGGCCATAAAGCTAATGTTAGTGGTAAATATGGCTTAGCAATGGGCGATGAAGCCATCTCCTCAGGAAACTATTCTGCAGCAATTGGCACTAATGCAAAAGCTGAAGGCACTAAATCCTTAGCCTTCGGTCATGGTGCTAATGCTGTATCTGACAACTCTATTGCTTTGGGTAATGCTACTTCCGCTAACGTAGCAGATACTAAAGCTGAAGAATCTTATTTGAGCAAAGAAGCTTATACTTCTGAAGAAGCAGGCGTTGTGTCCGTAGGTAATGCGGACTCTAATTTATATCGCCGTATTACTAATGTAGCTGGAGGTGCTGCTGACCACGATGCAGTAAATGTATTACAATTAAAATCTTTAGAATCCAATCTTAATGATAAAATTGAAAACCTAGATTCTACTAGCGCAACTATTGGCGGTAACACAACTATCAACGAAGGTGGTATTACGGTTACATCTCCTGAAACTGGTAACACTACAGTAATTAATGGTGACTCCGTTACAACAACAACAGTTAATGCTGACAAAGTTGTAGTTGGTGGTAATACATATATCACTAAAGATGGTATAGATGCTAATAACCAAACTATTAAAAATGTAGCACCTGGTGTAAATGGTACAGATGCAGTTAATCTTGATCAATTAAACCAAGCAACTAGCACTTTGAACTCCTCTATCAGTCATTTAGAAACTAATGTTAAAAAAGTAGCTGCTGGCTCCGCTGCATTAGCTGCTTTACATCCATTAGATTTTGATTCTGATGACAAATTAACATTCGCTGTAGGTTTCGGGGCATACAAAGGTGAGCAGGCTGCTGCTATCGGTGCCTTCTACCGTCCAAATGATAACTTAATGTTCAGCATTGGTACTGCTTTAGGTAACTCCGATAACCAATACAATGCTGGTCTTTCCTTCAAATTCGGCGATTCTTCTCCATACACTAACATGAGCAAAGCTGATATGGTTAACAAATTAGAAACACAAGAAAAGAACATGGCTACATTACAAGCTGATAATGCTGAATTAAAAGCTCGTTTGGCTAAATTAGAAGCATTGGTAGCTGGTAACTAATATAGTCTAAATTAATACTTTCTAATTTAATTAAAACAAATTTAATTAAGAGTGTGAAACTAGAAAAGGTTCCACTTCATAGAGGTGGAGCCTTTTTATATAAACAATAAAATTTAAAAGAAAATAATGAATATATGAGAAATTTTTTCTTCCTATACTCATTCCAAAGAGAAATCCCTAGGACAAGTCCTAGGGATTTCTTTTTTCATTTCAAACTATCACATATTCAATCAATATCTAAGTTAATATTTTGAAACTAACGTATATTTAATTTTATTTTTGAACTACTAACGCTTCTAGCTTAGCTAAGCGATCTTTCAATGTTTCAATTTCTTGATTCTGCTTTTCTAATTTAGTCGCCATCTCTGTCTTACTCATATTAGTGTATGGCGAAGAATCACCAAAGCGGAAGGAAACGCCAGCATTGTATTGATCATTGGAATTACCAACTGTAGCACCTAAACTGAACATCAAGTCGTCATTGGCACGATAGAACGCACCAAGAGCCGCTGCATGTTCGCCTTTGTAGCCACCAAAACCTACGGCAAAACTCAATTTATCATCAGAATCAAAATCTAACGGGTGAAGTGCTGCTAAAGCGGCAGAGCCAGCTGCTACCTTATCGACGCGATTGCTCAAACGATTGACAGCAGAACCTACATTGTTAACACCTTGTGCAACTTCATTTAATTGATTCATGTTAACTGCATCTGTGCCCTTAACACCAGGCGCTACGCCAGTAATCGTTTTATCACCAGCATTTAAACCGTTTTCAGAGATATATGTATTGCCACCAACTACTACTTTATCAGCATTTACTGTACCCGTAGTAATCGTATCACCAGTAATCTTTGTAGAGCCTTCACCGTTCGGATTTTTTACCGTAATACCATCTTTATCAATGATTGTATTACCACCAATCGTTGCTTTTTCAGTGGTAAGCTCTTTACCATTATTATTGATAGCTGTGTTGATTTTAGAAATGTCACCTGCAATATGTTCAGCTAAACCTTGAAGTTGACCTTCCGTAGCCGCACGGTCAGCTTTAATAGTTTCAGGTTTATCAGGAGTCCAAGTTGTATTTGTTAAACCAGTGATTTCACCTTTACCATCTTTACCGTCAATCGCTACTTGACCAACTTGAGCCTTCTCTTCAAGGCTTACTTTGGTAGACCCATCAGCTTGCGCCTCTACTTTTACACCAGTTTTATCATCGCCCACTACATTAAGTTTTGCATTGCCATTTTCATCAGTGGTAATGAAATTATTAACATTTTCAATTGCTTTAGTAGCTTTGTCGTCTAAGCCAATAGATACTTGAGCACCCTCTCCAGTAGAAGTTACATCAACTTTTGTAAAGGAACCACCTACGAAGTTTACTTTTTTCGCCCCACTAATGGTAGCCTTATCAACACCACCACCTTGGATAGTCCACGCACCTGCCTGACTTAAGCTTGTAGGATCTACACCTAAAGTTTCAGCCAATTTAGTAGCATCAATACCGTAGGAAATCACATTGCCTTCACGTGTAATAGTCAAACCTTTATCAGCTTCTTTTACATCAAAGGTAATTTCTGGTGCTGTATCACCATCAAGAGCAATGGTTGTGCCTTCACTATCTGCAGTGCCACCTTTAATCTTAAAGCCTTGTGCCAATTTACTGGAAAGAGAATCACCTGCATTAGTTACATCGTCCTTAGTAGCAATATTTTCAATAGTAAATTTTTCATTGTCATTGCGACTAATTGTCAATGTATTACCTTCAAGCTTAGCACCTGTAATGTATTTATCTTGCAAACCATCTACAGTTACAGTACCAGTTACACCATTAGACTCTGTATTTAATGTAATCGTTCCGGTACCATCAGTATTATAAGTAGCGGTACCATCTTTTACTACTGTATCAATCGCATTAATCGTATATTTGGTATAACCAGCTGTCACATCAGTATCAATGGAGCTAATATTAGTGCCTTTTACCATTTCTACTTTAGCCGCTTTTAACTGAGCTACGTTCACCGCATCAGTGTCTAATGAACCAGCTGCTACATTGGTAATTTGACGAGACCCAGCTGGCATGAGCTGATTATTAAGCGTATATTCATCATTACCTATCGAAACAGCACCATATGTCGATTTCCAAACAACAGACTCATTTGTAGAATCCAAACCAGTTAACGGATCATAACCAAGTTTTTCACCCTTTGCACGATTCGTTACAGAGTAAGCACCAAGAGCTACACCGCTATCATGTTTAGCATTTGCCTTTTTACCTAAAGATAAGCTATCAACCTTAGTAGCATAGCTCGAATGCCCAAAAGCAGCCGCACCCTCAACTTTGGCACGAGTATCATAACCTACTGCTGTTGCTCCAACACCAATGGCACTTGAAAGGTCACCAATAGCAATCGCCCGAGGGTCAACATCTGGTAATGATGGATCAAGTACTCCATTTCTATAGCGAGGACCTTTCTCAGCTTTAGCTTTATAACCAATAGCAATCGAATTTCCCACAAGCGCACTAGCACCATTGCCTATAGCCACACTCCATTTACCTGCTTCAGTAGATTTACCAACAGCAACAGCTCCTGAGTCAACAGCTGCAGCAACAGGACCTATAGCGACGGCATTATCTCCTGTAGCCCCGTCATTAGCCAAATTACTCACCTTTCCAGCTTTCTTCTCAGCGCTAGATATAGTCTCATTAGTTAATTTAGAGTTAACAGACATGTATTTTACAGGTGTAATGGAGTCAATTTTAGCTTTAACATCATTGGATAAGCCCACAATCATACCATTAGCAGCTGCTGTAGTGGTCACATTGCCATCACCAGTAATGCTGAAGTTTTGAGTAGCTAAGTTCACTGTACCTGTGCCAACATTACCACTGAATTTTAAGTTAACATTACCAGCATTTTTAGCTAATGTAGCTACATTTTTTAACTGTGCTACGTTTACTGCATCTGTATCTTCAGTGCCAGCTGCCACATTGATAATCTGACGAGTCAATGCACCAGATTTACCAACAGAAACTGCACCGCCAACAGATTTCCACGCTGGGGAGGTTAAGCTAGAGTTTTGACCGGTCAATGGGTCATAGCCAACAGAGCCAGCAGCACGATCGGCTAAGGATTCCCAACCTAATGCCACAGAGCTAGTAGCCGAAGCATTCGCCAATGGTCCTAATGCCATGGACACATCACCTGTAGTTGCTGCTTGATCGCCTAAAGCAACAGAGCTTCTAGCGTCAGCCTTTACATCACTACCAATAGCAATAGCTTGCGGCTTTTCAGCTTTTGCCTTAGACCCAATGGCAACGCCTTTATTGAGAGATGCTGACGTATTATCCCCAATGGCCACTGCGTAGCCATTAGCATATGCATTTTGCCCAATTGCCACGCTTACTGAACCATCAGATTTAGAGTCTGTACCAATGGCGATTGAATCTTTCTCATCAGTAAATGCATTGGTACCTATCGCAATAGCATTCATAGCATGTGCCTTTGCCGTACTACCAATAGCCACAGCAGCAATGCCTGCTACTTCTGATTTTTTACCAATGGCAATGGACTGATTATATAAAGCCTTAGCTTCTTCACCAATAGCGATAGAGTCCTCAGTATTAACTGACGCCCTTGAGCCTGTACCAAGAGCTACCCCTCTACCTTCACCAACTGTATTATCTGCAGCCCATACAGCCGTTGTGACACTGCCAGTTACGGCAGCTACTACCAATGCTAAACCTAATTTTTTCATTTGTTTTAAATCTTGAGACACTAAAGATTCCCTTTCTTAATAAACCACTAATTTCACTAAACAACACATTATTAACAACTTATTATTTTTTGTTTTTATCCTATTTTATCTTTTTTATAAAATAGTCCATATTCTTAACAATAACCTTACTATAAATCAATTTATCTGATTTTTTATTAGCATCAATCAAATTAATCAGATATTCATATAAGGCTGCCTTCTAATAATAATCTATACATTTCGATATCATCAATCAAAAAAAAGTTCATAATCTCCTAAAAAGTCTTTTTGTGGTAGACATTCACAAATTTTCTACTTTATCCCAATATAATCCCTCTAAAATAATATGTTTTTAATTTTCAAGACATTCCACTCTACGTGTACTCAAATCAAAATTTACACGAATCGTGTATCCATAAATTAACTGCTAAAAAACTGCAACGTTACATCAATCTGATGTAACGTTGCAGTTCTCTATATCTATTCAAATTATTCTCTTCTCTATTTTATCAATCCCTCAGGTCTAGCCCCCGCTGAGTCCTGAGGAATTATTTCACCCAATTAGTAAGACCTATATTGCTTCACTTAAAACGTGATTGTCACATCCACATATATTATATTTACAATAAATTATGCCTATGTTTTAAATGAACCAAGCCATATCGTCTGTCATATCTTTTGGAGTGAAGGCTACTTTATGACGCGGCATATGTTTACGCGTATGACTATCTACTAAGTGAATTGTAGAGCGAATCTTGCGTACTACAATGTTTTCTGGTTCTGTTTCATAAATTATAACATTTTCAGGAACATCGCGTTTAATTACAAGATTACAACCAATGCGACTACCACTGCCAACTAAAATATCACCGAGTACCTTAGTCCCAGCGCCAATGAGCACATCATTGCCCACTGTAGGATGTCGTTTCACACGCCTAGAACTCATACCACCAAGGGTTACACCATGAAATAAAGTTACATTATCACCAATAATCGCCGTTTCACCAATCACAACTCCCATGCCATGATCGATGAATAAACCTTTGCCAATCTGTGCACCCGGATGTATTTCAATCCCAGTCACATGGCGAGAATGTAAAGCAATCCGACGGGCTAATAATTTATAGCCACGTTTATATAAGCGATGTGCAAAGAAATGCCAAAATAAAGCTGTAATATGTGGATAGGTCCACAACACCATCAATACGGACGTGGCCGCTGGATCTGAATCCATTACTCGCTTAATATTATAGCGAATCGATTGCCAAACTTCTTTCATATACCCTCCTAGCCAGTAAATCCCTAGCCTCTAACACTATACCCAATACGCGGTCAATTTATTCTCTCTTCTCAAATCCCTAATTAAGCTTTTACATATTCTACGTCATCAAATTCAAGCATAGATAAATATTTTTCTACTCCATCTGGAGCAATCGCTACTACTGGTACGCCAGGATTTTTAGCGCCTAAATCTTTGGCAACTTTAATAGCTGCACCAGCAGAAATACCAATACTAATGCCGCTTTCACGCATGAAAGTCTGAACTTGTGCAATAGCATCATCATCAGTAACTGTTACCACTTCATCCATAAGGGATTTATCAAAGTTTTCTGGAATAAAGCCAGCACCGATACCTTGAATTTTGTGAGCGCCACCTTTACCTTCAGAAATCATAGGTGAACCAGCTGGTTCAACAGCAACGGCTTTCACATCCGCTTTCTGTTCTTTTAATTTACGAGCAACCCCTGTAAAAGTACCACCAGTACCAACACCAGCAACTATGATACCTACATTAGGTACTTGTTCAATAATTTCTGTAGCTGTTGTTTCATAGTGAATACCAGGGTTAGCAGGGTTCACAAACTGGCCTAATGTAACAGCACTTGGATTAGCATCTAAAATTTCTTGTGCTTTTGCCAAAGCCCCTTTCATACCCGTTGCTTTTGGTGTCAAAATAAGCTGTGCACCATACGCTTTTACTAACTCACGGCGTTCTTTACTCATGCTTTCAGGCATTAAGATAACTACTTTAATACCCAATACTGCACCTAACATAGCTAAAGCAATACCAGTATTACCAGATGTAGCTTCTACTAAAATAGTATCTGGTTTAATCAAACCTTTTTCTTGTGCATCTTTTAACATGCCATATACAGCACGGTCTTTAACGCTACCACCAGCATTATATTTTTCTAATTTTACAAATACATTAGAATCACCAATTTGATAAACTGGCGTATTACCAATTAATTGTAATGTATCATTTACAGGTTTTGTACTCATATTAATCATCGTTCCTTTCATACAGAGTATCTCTCTTCTCTAATAGAGTATTTCTCATTTCAATAAAAAAAGCCCTTGGTCACTTTTGTGACCAAGGGCGATATATCGCGGTTCCACCTTGTTTCATTTGATCGTGCGCACAACCAAACCTCTACTGTACAGGTCAAACAATGTACTTAGAAATCAAACTCTCACTGCTTAACTGTATACAGATTCGCTGTAACGGGCGACACCCGAAAAGGACTCCCCTAATAATTAGCTTTGCCCTTATAGCTCCGAGATGCACTTCCACATATCTTTCATGACCCGCTTTCACCATCCGGGCTCGCTGCACATAAACCAATATGTGTACTTTTCTCTTCCTCGCTATGATTCCTATTCAAACCATATGCCTACTATAACACTATGAATTAAAAGTGTCAACTGTAAAATTTAACTTTTTGATTTTATTGTTATATTAACTAACAATATTTATAGTTCCTTATAAATTATATACTGTAAGGAAAGAACAGTCTATAAGAATAGACTGTTTTCCTGTTATACATATATAAATTTATGCTCGGTATAACCTATCGTAAATAGAAAACATATCCTTAGCAGGACATAAATAAAGCAAGACTACAGGGCCTGTAATTCCCGGTCAATAGAGTCCCTCATCTATTGGCTCTTCACAGGCCAAAGCCTCACTGTGAGCTATCACATAACATACTGCGTATGCTGTATTACACTCTCCGAAATAGTCATACCTATCATCTATTCGTGCTGGTTTAATACAAAAATTGATAGCTTTAAAATCTATATTAATTATAGCAAACCTTTTGTGTATAAGGAATATCTAAAATGAATTTGTCACATAAATAGTCGTATCAATTCTGCATAATAAACGTCAAAAAATGGTTTTTCTGAATCCAAAATACCAATCTATTCTCAATTACCCATTTTAAAGCAAATATGTGCCGTTTACCAATAATTACCACAGTTCATCGTTTCGTGTAATTATAAACCCTTAAAAACGTCCTAAAAATGTCAAAAACATTGATGCAATCCAATTTTATTCTTATTTTCTCATATTTAAAATTTTACACACGCCCCACGCTCTGTTGTCTCTATATTGATACTGACAGTAGCTAAGAGTATCAATATCCATCTATTACCTAAACTCATATTTAGCTTGACTTTTATTGGATACAATACGACTAAACTGCTTACTGACGCTTACTGATATAATGCATTCACTCAAAAAACACTCTTATTCCTTATATCTTTTATTCCTTATATAACAAATATTAACTCAGGTATAAACTCTAATAAGTACCAACTTAGATACAAAAAGACTGTAATCTGTGATAAGTTTGTACTATCTTGATTACAGTCTCTTTGGTGCATTGTAGTTTGTAAAGCTCTTTTCTATAAACTTTACATTCGTATATGTGTTGTGAGTATATTATAGGTTACTCTATTTTATATTATAGATGTTTTGTGTTTTTGTGTGTTTTTGTGTGTTTTTGTGTGTTTTTTGTGTTGTATTTATTTTGTGTTTATTTGTGTGTATGTTGATTAGTGTTGTTTCAAGTAAAAAGGGGATTATGTATTATAGTCTATGCATTCATAAATAGACCTGCTTGTGGAGCTGGCGGATTCTGCGGTCTCTTTTCAGAATTCTGATCAGGTTTTACAGTCGCTGGCTTTTTTGCTTCTTTTTTAGGTGGCATTGTTTTTTTCGCATCAGGCTGTACTTTTTGCTCACCTCTTGGTTTTACCATGTTACCATCTTTTGCTTTACGCTGTTCATAGTCATTGGCTAAGGCAACTCTACGTTTTTCTTTAACATCAGCATTTACCTTTGTCTGTGCTTTATCTTTAGTTACCTTAACAGGCTCTGCACCTGGCTCATTACCTGGTTTTACCTGATTTTGTTGATTGTTAATCGGTGCTGCTACCTTTGGCTGGTTACCTTCACGATTTTTTACAGCTTTATCTTGATTTTGATCAGCTTGTTGCCAAATCGCATTATTTGCCTGACCTTTTACTTCATTAAAATCTTGTGCATTTACTAAAACCCCAAAGGAATTAGCCCACAGCGTGACCGCAGCAAGAGGAACCATCAATACAAACTTACGTTTCATAACTATACCTCCTAGTACAAAAATATGCATAATTTTACATTTTCATAGAGCTAATTACTGCCCTATTTACTCTCTATATTCCGTTGTTATCTGCTAAGCAATGATTAGCATGTGTACATAATATCGCCATTCAGTGAGATAAAAATGAATTTTCTCATGAACATTTTGTGAACTTCTTCATAATTCTAATTCTAAAGCTAAGATGAATAATTATACTGCAACAAAAAAATTCTAATAGCTTTACACTATTAGAATTAATCATTAATGGGCTCATTCTGCTCACTATATAACAGGCTTCTTCTACTCACTATATAATGTACTTATTCTGTTCATTATATTATTACGCCCTTTATCCTATTATCTTACTATAGGCTTAACAAGATTATCTACAAACTATAAGAAAGCCATAATATGTATAAAAAGAAAAGTGCCGTTGCCCTTAGGGAGGAGGCAACGGCAAGTTGTTCGTACATATCTGTACTCACGATTAGGTATAGGTATTTAGAGGTTTAACAAGTGGACTCACCCATAAGTACTTCCGGGATAAAGAATTACTTCGAGCTGTAACGCCCAGTTCTGAATAACTGTTAGTTACTGTTCCCTTGTTATGAACCCATTATAACATGTAAATCTAAAAAGTTCAATACATAAAATTTATTTTTTTCGATTTAATTTAAAATTTTCCATATAACAACATCAATCAAAGCTAAATCCCTGATTTTACCTATAGATTCTATACTATTTTAATTTTGGGGCCAACACAGTTAGGGCTGTTTCAAACATATAACGATAGCCTAATTCATTAGGATGCACATCACCAGCATATAAGATTTCACCCCGCTGATCCGCTTCAGCAATCGTAGCATAGAAATCAATATATGTAATCCCATGATTCTGACAATATTGTTTTAATTGTGTATTATATGCCACCAAAACAGCGTCTTCCCCATCAGGATCACAGTCAATCTGAGGCGCTAAACCTATAATGACGTCCGCTCCCACTTTTTGTATTCGTTTCACCGAGCGCAACATATTAAAATAACAATCCTCAGCTGAGCGACCATGCAAAATATCATTGGTGCCACCCATGATACATACTATATCATAAGTCTGTTCACTCAATACCCGTTCTACATTGTTAAAAATGGCTTGCAAAGTAGCCCCATCTACACCAGCATTCACAATTTGCCCGGCCTTGCCTAGCTCCTGCTGTAACAATTCAACCCAACCTTGCCCATAAGGAACATCATAGCCACGAGTCAAACTATCACCAATACATAATATGTTCTTCATTGTATCACCTACTTCGTTCCACCTGTTTCGCCTAACCTTATGCCTTAGTGCCTTTTAAGAGAGGGTCTACTGTCCCATTAAGCTCAAAGGCCTTAATACGATCAATACAAGTACCACAAGTGCCACAAGGAGTATCGCTCCCTTCATAGCAACTCCAAGTCAATTCATAAGGCACCTTAAGATCCAGACCAACCTTCACTAATTGAGCCTTATTTTTGGCCGCAAAAGGAGCTACTACCTGCACCTTATCATAGGTACCAATAGAAATCGCTTTTGCCATAGTACTAACGAATTCTTCACTGCAATCGGCATAAGCATTACCAGCCGCATCATCGGCATGAGCGCCTAAGTAAATCTGCACTGTATCATCAGGAAACAGGCTCATGCCCAAACTAGCTACAGCAGATAACATCAAGCCATTGCGAAATGGCACATAGGTACTCACCATTCCTTCTCCCTCTTCTTCGATTTGCTCAGCATAACTCTTATGTGCAATCTCTTCGGTGGAACCTTGCAACAATGAACAATTAGAATATTTTAAAATTTGAGACACATCTAATTCATAATGTGGTACTTCATAATGAGCTGCTATGTTACGTGCACATTGCAATTCTTTATCATGTTTTTGTCCATAAAAAATTGAAACGGCCGCCACATTGTCTTTGCCCAACTGGTCAATGGCTAAGGCCAAACAAGTTGTCGAATCAACGCCACCACTAGATAAAACAATTGCTTTCATAAGAACATCCTTCCCATCTATCGCTTACAGTATTGGTTAACTATTTGTTATACCATCTAATACATCTAATAAAAGTAGCCAAAATAAGGGCGAATCTTCTCCGATTGCCCTTATCTATAGCTCTATTATTATCATATCACATGGTGCAAGTCTCTAAAAACTGCCCCAATAATTGTTGCATTATTTTACAATCTTCTGCTTCACCGATGGTAATGCGCAGCCATTGAGGCCGTAATCCTACACGAACTTGATAACCCGCTTGTAGCCACATATCAGCTACAGCCTTTGCCTCTTCTGGGGATTTAAATTCTACAAATAAAAAATTCGCTTCACTGGCATAATAATGGAGGCCTTTTTCTGCTAAATACGCTTCCCAACCTGCACGAGCCACTGCATTGGCCGCCACTACACGACGAATAAACGCTTGGTCTCCCAATGCAGCTTCCGCCGCCACTTGTGAAACGCTATTTAAGTTATAGGGTAAACGAATGGTCTGTACATAATTCACTAAAGCTTTTCCTAATACTAAATAGCCCACTCGGTAATTAGCTAAACCATACGCTTTGGAAAAGGTACGCATAATCCCTATATTTTCAAACTCAGCCAATAATGGAAGCGCACTCGGCGCTTCAACAGAAGAAACAAATTCAATATAGGCCTCATCAATAAGCACCAAAACATCCTTAGGGATTTGCTTCATAAATTTACGAATGGCCTCCACAGATACATAGGTACCTGTCGGATTATTAGGATTGCAAAGCCAGACTAATTTTGTCGTTTCATCAATAGCATCTACCATTCCCTCTAAATCAGTAGCCCCAGTCACTTCATTACAAGGTACCCCTTTAATAATGGCCCCTTCCAACTGACCATTAAGGGCATATTCTGAAAAGGTCGGCGTACTGATGACGATAGAATCGCCAGCAGTCAAAAAGGTACGACTTAATAAGGTAATCACCTCATCTAAACCGACACCAATAACTAAAGACTCTGCCGGAACTTTAATAAAATCGGCAATAGCCGTGCGAAGCGAGGTAGCGTAACCGTCAGGATATTGGCTACAATCATAACTATTTACATAAGCGAGTACCGCCTCTTTTACCTGTGACGATGTGCCATAAGGATTTTCATTGGCTGATAAACGAACCAATTTCGTTAATCCTAACCGCTCTTTCAAACGACTAATTGGTTCCTCCGGAATATATGGTTTTAATTGTTGAATACTCTCTTTCATAGCCAATCCTTTCTAACACGTATACTACCTATTACTTATAGATTTTCAATTTTAGGGCGATCCGTAGTCTTACTCACCAAGCCTTCGCGCTGTGCTAATTCCTCAGTAATCGCCTCATAAGGAACGCCTTTTTCAACTAACAATACGAGCAAATGATATAGCAAATCGGCCGTTTCACTCACCAATTCATCAGTACCCTCATTCTTAGCAGCAATCACCACTTCCGTCGCTTCTTCGCCGACTTTCTTCAAAATCTTATCTAAACCTTTAGAAAATAAATAGTTCGTATAAGACCCTTCTTTTGGCGTTTCTTTGCGGTTTTGAATAATATCATATAATTCAACTAATTCTTGTGCCATGCTTAGTTCTCTCCTTCCAAGGGGATTGTGTTAAAAAAACAACTCCTAGCCCCAGTATGACAGGCAGGCCCCTTAGGAATCACTTCTAACAACAAAGTATCGCCATCACAATCTAAGGCGGCTCGAACTACTTGTTGCGTATGCCCACTAATGCCACCTTTATGCCATAGTTCTTGACGGGAACGAGACCAAAACCAGGTTTCTTTAGTCTGTAAAGTCCGCTCATAGCTTACTTCATTCATCCAAGCCACCATGAGCACTTCTTTCGTATTTGCATCAACCACGACGGTGGGCAATAGGCCTTGTCCTTTTGCAAAATCAGGTGTCATCCATCTTACTCCTATCAAATCATACCTTTCAAATTGTATTTTTCAAATCGTATGCTTCCTATCGTATTCTTCATAGCGCACTCTTCATAGCGCACTCTTCATCTCGTACTTTTCCTATCATACCATTCATACTATATAACTTAACGGACTGGTATATTATGAGCGCGCAAGGCCTCTTTCACATCCTCAATTGTTAATTCTTGGAAGTGAAAAATAGATGCCGCTAACGCTCCTGTCACTTTAGTTTGTTGAAATACCTCCACAAAGTGTGCCACCGTACCTGCCCCACCAGAGGCAATAATCGGCACCTGCACTAAATCACCTAAGTTTTTATATAAATCAATATCAAAGCCCGATTTAGTACCATCTTTATCCATGCTAGTTACAAGCAATTCACCAGCCCCTAGCCGAACCGCTTCCTGTGCCCATTCATAGGCCAGTTTATCCGTCTTTTTACGGCCACCATGCGTATAAGCATAGCGTTTACCCGTTTCAGGGTCAGTCTTAACATCAATGGCAACTACAATGCATTGATTGCCAAATTTTTCAGCCCCTTCACGGATAAGTTCTGGATTCGCTAACGCCGCAGAATTCAAAGAAATTTTATCCGCCCCTGCTTGCAATAAACGTTGCATATCGTCGACAGTACGAATGCCACCGCCAACAGTGAGCGGCATAAATACTTCTTTAGATATAGCGGAAATTACATCCTTAAAAGTGCCTCGCCCTTCTGTCGTAGCCGTAATATCTAAAAATACTTGCTCGTCAGCACCCTGCGTTTCATAGGATGCGGCTATGGCCACTGGATCACCTACATCCACAAGATTCACAAAGTTTACGCCTTTTTTTACACGACCATTATCCACATCTAAGCAAGGAATAATTCGTTTTGCTAACATAATTCCTCCTCTAGCGCTACTACATCCGCCAAGGTTAAAGGCCCTTCATAAAGCGCTTTACCTACGATGCAATCAGTAAGCCCTTTAGCTCTTAAACTGATAATATCTTCCTTATGTCGAATCCCACCAGAGGCAATGATAACCGCTTTAGGAAACAACCTTTGTAAATCAGCGAGTAGTGTTTCATTAGCCCCTGACATAGTGCCATCACGGCTAATATCGGTGACTATAAAGTAAATGGCCCCTGCTGTTATCATTTCACGAATTAAATCAACCATAGTCACTTCTGACTGTTCTAGCCAGCCTTCGGTTGCCACTTTACCGTCAATGCCATCGACACCGATAACAATACGTTCAGCCCCGTAAGTCTTAAGCATACGTTTCGTAAAATCTGCCTGTTTCAGTGCCACTGACCCTAAAATAATTCGATTAACCCCTGCCTCCAAATAGGCCTGAATAGTTGCTTCATCACGGATACCGCCCCCCACTTCCATAATGCCTGTGAAAGCTTGACGAATGCCTACAATGGTATCATAATTAACCGGTTTGCCCGCTTTAGCCCCATCTAAATCAACTACATGAAGGGCCTTAATGCCCGCTTTCTCATAGGAAGTGGCTTGATCGACTGGATTGGGATTAATCACGACTTCTTGATTAAAGTCGCCTTTAAATAAACGCACACTTCGTTTATTTTGTATATCAATGCCAGGAAATATCATGTAAACCTCCTCAATAGCGCCTACAACTTTACACAGCGCCACATAAACTACCAAACTGTTTTAACAAACGAAGTCCAATGGCCGCACTCTTTTCAGGGTGAAACTGCATACCATAAATAGATCCTCGCCCCACAATCGCTGGTATCGTAACGCCATAATCAGCAGCAGCTACTATATATTCATCATCACAACAAGCATAATAGGAATGAACAAAATAAGTATATTCATTATCCACAAAGCTAAATGGACTGGCGGGCTTATATACTCGGTTTTGATTCCAACCTGTATGTGGCACCATAAGACCTAAATCAGTAGGAATGGCTTCTACTGTACCTGGAATTAAACCTAACCCCGCTGTCTTGCCATATTCCGTAGACGATTCAAAGAGAATCTGCATACCTAAACAAATCCCTAAGAGGGGCGTTTCCTTAGCGGCTACGTCTTGTAATACAGGCACTAACCCCCTTTGGGTGAGCGTTTCCATAGCCTGTTTAAAAGCACCTACACCCGGCACAACCACCCCATCGGCCTTAAGAATTATCTCCTTATCCGCTGTCAATACAGTAGGAATGCCTAAATGGGTGAACGCCTTTTGCACATTAAATGTATTCCCTGCATCATAATCCACTATTGCAATCATATCTATCCTTTACTCTACACAGTTAAGCTACCCTTGGTGGAATTAATGCCTACAATATCTGCATTAAATGTAACCGCCTGTCGCAACGCACGGCCTGTAGCCTTAAACATACTTTCAATAATATGATGGGTATTACGACCATACTCATTGCGCACATGAAGGTTCATTAAGCCATTCATAGCTAAAGCTTGAAAAAAATCTTCCACCAATTCTGTTTCAAAATTACCACCTAATACAGGGGTGCTAAGCGCCGCTTGATACACTAAATAAGGGCGACCACTTAAATCAATAACCACCTGAGTCAATGCTTCATCCATCGGTACCCACGCATTGCCATATCGTTCAATTTGCTCTTTAGACCCTAGGGCTTGCGTTAAAGCTTGCCCCAAAGCTAAGGCTACATCCTCTACCGTGTGATGCGCATCAATATAGGTATCCCCTTTGGCCGTAATAGTCAAGCCAAAGCGACCATGTTTGGCCAATAAGGTAAGCATATGATCTAAAAAGCCGATCCCCGTCGCAATGTCTACCCCGGTCTGCTCATCTAAATTGAGACTAACTTCTATGTTAGTTTCTGCAGTCACTCGTTTCACAACGCCACAACGCCCCGCACGCTGGCTAACCGTATCAGCCGTAACCAAATTGTTTGTATCAGCCGCAACCAACCCTTTCATATCCATAGCGTTCCCTTTAGTATTACCTAGTGGTATCTCTTTATTCTTAGTGTCCATAGGAACCTCTCGCTTCCTCATCATCAAATGTAAACTGATCGGCTGTTTCGTCAAAACGAATTTCAATAGAACGCGCATGCCCTTCTAAGCCTTCGGTGCGAGCTAAGGTTGCAATGTGAGGCGCTAATTCTTGTAAACGGGCTTTGGAGAACTGCATAAAAGAAGTACGTTTCACAAAGTCATACACACCAAGGGGCGAAGAAAAACGAGCCGTACCACTGGTAGGTAATACATGATTAGGGCCTCCCATATAATCGCCTACTGGCTCAGCCGTATAAGGGCCTAAGAATACAGAGCCTGCATTTTCAACTAAGCTCATATATTCCACAGCATTCGCCAATTGAATTTCTAAATGTTCTGGCGCCACTTCATTCATCAAGGTGAACATATCTTCAATAGAGTCAATAATAGCAATGAAACTCCGCTCTTCAATAGCCGTTCGAGCAATCGCTTCACGCGGTAATTCCTTGAGTTGCCGTTCCACTTCCTTAGCTACCGCATTGGCTAACAATTCACTATTAGTAATTAAAATAGAACGCGCTCGTTTATCATGTTCTACCTGCGATAATAAATCGGCCGCAATGTGAATAGGATTCGCCGTTTCATCAGCTAAAATACCGATTTCAGATGGGCCCGCAATCATATCAATGGATACTTGCCCAAATACTTGGCGTTTAGCGGTGGCCACATAAATATTACCAGGCCCTACAATTTTATCCACTTTTGGCACCGATTCCGTACCATAGGCTAAGGCAGCTACTGCTTGGGCCCCGCCCACTTGATACACCGCATCAACACCAGCCAATTTGGCGGCCCCCAATACGATAGGAGCAATGCCGTCTTTCTGCGGTGGCGTCACCATGATAACTTCTTTCACGCCTGCAATTTTTGCCGGCAACGCACACATTAAAATAGTAGATGGGTACGCAGCGGTGCCACCAGGCACATAAATGCCAACTCGTTTCAAAGGCGTCACCTTTTGCCCACGCAATACACCAGTTGTGTCTAAATCAATAAAGCTTTGATCAATTTCTCGTTTGTGAAAGGCTTCAATATTCGCTTTAGCCACTGTGAGGGCTTCTACTAATTCAGCAGGTAAACTATTATACGCCGCTTCAATATCTTCCTGTGGAACACGCAACACCTCAAGGGTAACACCATCGAATTGTTCGCTGTACTGACGAAGGGCTTCATCGCCACCAGCAATAACCGTTTCAATAATAGTTCGTACCTGCTGTTCAATCGCCATATCCGTCGTTTGTGCTGTATATTCATTAACTAAGTCAATCATCTTAGCTAAGGGCTCTCTATATATCTTCATCGTTCTCTCCTCTTAGTTTTCTCTATATAGGCTGTCAGACTTGAGCAGCCTTTAACTGATCCACAAATTTAAAAATCTCACTACGCTTTTGTTTCAAAGCCAATGGATTTGCCACCAAACGCGTAGAAATAGGCATCAGCCAATCAAAAATTTGCAAGTTATTTTCTCGCAAGGTCGTACCCGTTTCGGTAATATCTACAATAGCATCGGCTAAGCCAATTAAAGGGGCCAGTTCTACAGAGCCTTCAATTTTAATAATTTCTACGTCCTTACCACGACTGGCAAAATAGGCCTTAGTAATGTTAGGATATTTAGTCCCAATTGTATGTCGCCGTGGCTCATTCATGTCATAGCCTGCTAAAGAGGCTAAAATAAATTGGCAGCGTCCTGTCTGAAGGTCTAATAATTCATAGCTCGTATTTTGCTGTTCCTCTAAAATATCACTACCTACAATGCCGATGTCTACGACACCATTATTGAGGTAAGTCAAAACGTCGCCACCTTTAACTAAAATCACTTCTAAACTATCCCCTAGCTGAATTACGAGTTTACGTTTCTTATTGCGTAAAGGTTCACAATCAATGTCACAAGCCTCCAGAAGGGGAATGACCTGCTCCTCCACACGGCCTTTTGTTAGGGCTATACTAAGCATCTTCACTCACTCCTTCTTCAGTGACTACATATAATACAGCATTTTCACGCTCCGCCTGACGTCGTGCGTCCTCCAAACTATCAGCTAGCACTAAGCTATACGCCGGATGATTCACTAAATACGCAGCTGCTTTAGGCCAGGCAGTTGGCTCATAATAAACTAGCACTGGTTTAGCTTTCGGCACTTCCATTTCAGCTACTTGAGCTAGCACATCTAAATCAAAAGCCATGCCTACAGCACAAGTAGGTTCTTTTTGAAAATTAGCTAACAAACGATCATATCGGCCACCACTGACAATATAGCTAGCCACTTCATCAACATAACCTCTAAAGGTCAAGCCCGTATAATACGGCTGCGGTGGTCGACTACTTAAATCAAGGCGAACCTGCTGATTTGACATATGTTGTACCGTTTTCGCTAAATCCATCAATTGATTGACAATTCGTTGGGCTGTCATGGGTAAAATCACTTGATTTAACTCTTGCTGTACTTCTTCTACAGAGCCAAATAAACGAGGCCAAACCACTAAAAGCGGATATAAAGCATTTTCAGCATAACTTTCAATAATCGTTTCATACCGTGGCAAATTCTTATTGAATAAAGCATCAAACAAGGTCTCTTCCTCATCAGCCGTTAAGCCTAAGGCTTCCACAATCGCAGGAGCAAAACGAGCATCACTTAATTCTAAATACAGGCGATTATTTAATAACAATCGATTTACTTGATTGATAACTAGCAAACATTCCAGTTCAGCTCGATTCGACTCATAACCAACTAATTCAATGCCCGCCTGTGTCACTTGATTTGCCCAGCCACGGTGAGCCTGATTCATAGCCAACACGTCACCAATATAGTAAAATTTAGTGGGCAAGCTTACTTGTATGTTGGATAAAAACCGCGCAATTGGTAAGGTTAAGTCTGGTCTCACAACTAAACGCTCTTGCGAACTATCAACCAATTCATAGAGCTTTTGTTGAATGGCTAAATCATAATCATCAAAGACATTTTTATATTCAATTAAAGGTGTTATAATTTTTGTATATCCTCGTTTGTAAAAGCATTTCGATAATAAATTGCTAAGGAGCGCCTTCTTCTGCGCTTCCTCACCAAACTCATCACGAAAGCCTTGAGGCAAGCGTTTTTGTTTCATATCCCAAACCCTCTCTTTACTCGTACTGCCTATCTATATACATCATCAAATAGAAATGATAATGTGACTACTACTTAAATTTTAATCTTGCATTTAACTCTTTATCACTTCATCTAACTAAAGTGTTAAAGATATAATACACTGTAAGACACACTTCGTCAATATAATATTACGCATAGATTTTATGCCTTCCAGTCATATAAAGGTATAAGACCTATGTTCTTATACCTTTATATTATTATATCTTTATGCCTTTATACTCTTTATCCTTATACTCTTATATTCTTACATCTTTATATTCTTATAGTCATATCCCCTAACATCTCCTATCTCTATAAACGAAAACATAGGTGAGTAAGCCAGAACCTCCTAAAGCCATATATACAAAAACATCCTTTACTATATGTCGTCACGTATTCAACGTGAACTTCATGACAATAGTTAAAGGATGTTTTTATTTTTCTGAATCGCTATCTATTAATTATATTTCAATTTATATCAGGTAACCGGCGCTATATAACTCTAAGCCCAAGCCGTTTCAAAAGCACTCACCCCATGGGAGTCAGATCCCACCATATACGGCACGCCCAACGCATAGGCCATCCCTTGGATAAAGGAACTAGGATACATTTCACGACAATTTGTCTTGAATAAGCCAGCAATATTATAATCAAGGGTACGATTCTGGAAGCGTAACGTTTCAAGAATCTGCCGAATCACTTGCTGCGTAACACTATCATAAGTGTTTTTAAAATTAAAATGGTGCTGATACTTTTTAATCAAATCTAAATGACCAATACGCACTGGTGTGTGAGGCCCAAAGTCAGTCTGCACGCCCTCTAAAACCAGTTGGAAATACCGACGATACAGCACATCTTGCTTAGTAAGCCACGGTCCAAAGCCCTTCGCAAACTCCGCTTCACTGTAATCTACACACCAAAAGCCATCGTCCACACCGGGCATAAAATGAACAGACAACAAATTATCCCCCGTATAGGGCCCTACCAAATCTAAAAATTCGCGAGTCGCTTCCTCAAAGCCAGGCAAATAATCCACTTCAAAGCCGATAGATAGATTAATATATTGACCATACTCTCTTTGTAATTCAGTACCTAAGGCTAAATAGGGTTCTACTTGATCCATACGAATTGACGCCGTATCATAGGCTTCTTTATCCCCTTTATACCGCCGAGTAAAACCATTAGGTAGGGGGGCGTGTTCTGTTAAACACAATTTATAAAACCCCAGTTCAATAGCCTTTTCAATTAAAAGAGCAACCTTTTCACCACTCCCATGGGGGCATAATTCAGTGTGTAAATGACCATCAACCAATTGCCCCTCATATTGATTGTGACCTACGATGGAATATTGTTTACTCATAAATGGCTCCTACTTGCTAACAACAAGGCCTAACGTCTTGTACTTATGAGAGGCCCACTTAGATAATACATACTTACCTATAGTGTACAACAATATCTTAGAAAGCGCCACGCACATACATAATAATAGCTACTGTTAAAATAGCTAACACAGATACAACTACATAATCAAGCCCGCGCATCCCTACTGTAGCAACAAAGCTGTGATTTTTATTACCAAAACCACGTAACTCTAGGGAAAGTGCCATCGTTTCAGAACGGCCTAAAGATTTCAATAATAATGGCTGAATAACCGAACCGTAGGAAGCAAATCGTTTGAAAATGTTCCCGTCTAACGCTAAACCACGACAAGCCTGTGCTTCTTGTACGGCTTTACTTTCTGCAATAAAATCTGGCACAAAGCGAAGTGCCGCAGTAAACATAAACGCATATTCATAAGGAATTTTACATTGTGTCACCAAAGCTGCCGTTAAATCCTGCAACTTAGTTGTAGCCAAGAGCATAATAAATACCATCGTCATACAAAGCATGCGCAACCCTGTCACATAAGCAGATTCTAAGGTGCCACCGCCAAGATATTGTACAACTGCTAAGAATACGGCAAAGGCCGCTAAGACTAAAACAGCTTTAAACTGTTTGCCCAAAAGGCCCGTTACTAATAAAATAATAAGCTCTAAGGCTAGTAATAACGTTAATTCGTAAGGAGTTTGGAATAGAACAGCCCATACGGAAAACGCAATAGTCATCAATATTTTGGTAAAAGGTACTAATCGTTGCATGGGTTTCCTCCTAACTGCGACCCTTACGAGCTAGCATTTTTGTTTCAAAATCTTTCATAGACTTACAATAACCAAGGCCTGGTACCGCTTCGGCTAATTCCACACAAGGTGGTTTCGTAAGACCTAAATCAAATAAATCTTCACGAGCAGTAAATAATTCTTCTGGTGTACCATCAAACGCTTTGGTTCCATAACCAATAATGATAGCCCGTGTACAATGGGCCGCCATAATCTCCATATCATGCGTTACCAACAAAATGGTAAGCCCTGTAGAGCGTAAGGTTTCTAATAACTCTAATAATTCCCGTGTTTCTTTGCCATCTTGGCCACTCGTTGGCTCATCTAAAATTAAAATTTTAGACTTCATAGCTAAAGCCGATGCAATCGCTACTCGCTGTTTTTCCCCACGGCGAAGCGTTGGCGGATAAGCATCACGCAAATGGCTAATCCCTGTGGCTGCCAATGCCTTCGACGTAATATCAGCTACTTCTGCTTTCGTATAACCTAATTGTTCAGGGCCAAAGCCTACTTCTTCAGCTACGGTAGGACGAAACATCTGACGGTCTGGTTGTTGAAACACATACCCGATAAAACGACCACGATCAGCAGGGGATAAATTAGTAATATCTTCCCCATCATAGTACATCTTGCCACTTCGTGGCTTTTCAAGACCCATCAGCAAACGAGTAACTGTTGTTTTACCACAGCCATTACGACCGCCAACGGCAATAAATTCACCTTCACCGATAGTAAAATCTACATTATCTATAATATCTTGCCCTAGGACATAGCCAAAGCGCAAGCCTTTAACTTCTAGCATAGTAACCTCCTTATGATACGCGTAAACCAGATTTAGCAGCGGTTACACTGAGCCATGGCTGTTCAAATTCATAACCGGCTTCTTCTAAGCGCATATAGGTTGTAAAGATAGATGGTAAGGCATCTACATAAATAGTATGGTTATACATATAACGCAATGTGTTTTCAGGCACATCATCACAGCGAAGTTCCCCGTCCACCATAAGGGCCATACGATTGGCATATGGTAATACAGCATGTAAATCATGATCAATAACCACAACGGTAATGCCATATTCTTTATTCAAAGAACCTACTAAACGATATAATTCATCGGTACCTTCTGGGTCAAGTGAGCTGGTTGGCTCATCCAACACTAAAATAGAAGGATTCGTAGCTAACACCGAGGCAATCGCCAAGCGTTGACGTTGGCCACCAGAAAGGCTTGTAATCTTACGCTGTTCCATGCCTTCAAGGCCGACTTGTTTAAACACGATAGCACTGCGTTCTTTAATCTGCTCTGGCGTATACCCACGATTTTCCATAGCAAACGCTACTTCTTCCGCTACGGTCATCGTCACAAGCTGCGTATCGTAATCGGCTAACACAACACCGATTTCAGTAGCCAATTCGGAAATTTCCGCTTGCGTTGTCGCCTTGCCATTAACATATACCATGCCTTCCATGCGACCACCATAGAATTTAGGCACGGCCCCAATCATAGCCATACACAAAGTGGATTTACCACAGCCTGCAGGTCCCGTAATTACTAGAAAATCGCCATCATTAACAACTAAGTTAATATCTTTAATAGCGGGCTTCGTTTGTTTACCATAGTAATAGGAAAAATGTTCAATTGAAATTTTAGCATCAGTGGTTGGTACTAATTCATACTGACTATGATCACTAGAAATGACTTCATCTGCATTTGGTAAATAGCCACGACGAGCAAACAAACGTTGGGCTGGCACATAGAGTAATGGCGTTACTACTGCATTACAAAGCGCTACAATTAAAACTAAAGGCCACATCCCTTTAAGATATACATCAAGCGGTAAAGCTAGTACATAAAATAAAATGGTTACGAAAATACCTCCTGACACTAAAGTGCTACAAAACCCAGATACAACAGGAGGAATCATATTCCCACCAATTTTTACTTTGCTAAACATATGCACAATGAAAGCACAAGTTAAAGCACCAGCTGGTTCACTTAATAAGTTAGCATAAGGAAAAGCCGATTTAGAGGTCATCAAATTGATGAGCGCTGCTACTAAGCCAATCCCCAAAGACTGACGAAAATTAGGTCGTGTCAAATGAATAGCTACACAATAAGTAGCAATCATCCAGTTTGGTGTAATCCCTGCTACACTAGGGCTAACTAAGTGCAAAATCGTACCCAAGGCCAACATTAACGTGCTCACTGTAACCCAGCGAAATTGACCGCCTTGCACATGTGTATATACTAATTTTGAAACATCTTGAATTCGCTCCATACTTCTTTCCTCCTAAAAATGGGTATAAAAAAAACCTTTCAATCCCAGAAAATCTAGGGACGAAGGTTATCCGCGGTGCCACCCCAATTGGTCATAAAGACCCGGCTCACTACGTACGGCCTACCCATAGGCGATACGCGCTCCTTTGTTAACGGTCGGAGATGACCGGTGGCGCCTACCAAAGTTCGGGCCACGTCTCCCAGGTCCATTCATTATAAACTCTTGCATCAGGCTCCCACCATTCCCGACTCGCTGTAGCCGAACTCTTATAATTACTCTTCCTGTTCGTCGACGATATCTTTATGTTTTTTTCAATTATACACAGGTAGGGAAAAGAAGTCAATATAAAGTTTAAAAGTTTATAAAACCTTACATAACTCCCTATATCTCAAAGGCTAGACTCATTAAATCTATCTCAAACATTAAAACCGATAGTAACTAGATTACAGAATGGACCTTTCTTGCCGCAAACCAATCTTACCATTAACCGTTCTACTTTAGAAAAGTCCTCTATAATCTCTTTATACTTATAATATTTACAATATTTAAATTAATAAAATCTTAAAACATCAATTCACAAAAATCTATAAATATAAAACTAGTTACATAACTTATTTAATATATGCTAACACCGCCTCCGTCATGCCTTCGGTATTTACTTTTTTCATGCCAGCCTTGTAAATATCACCCGTACGATACCCCGCTACAAGTACGTCTTCCACTGCTTTTTCAATCGCAGCAGCCGCCTTAGGAGCGCCTAATGAATGGCGACACATCATAGCCGCTGATAAAATCGTTCCTAATGGATTGGCAATGCCCTGACCCGCAATATCTGGCGCTGAGCCATGGATAGGCTCATAAAGTGCTGTGCCCGTACCAATCGAAGCTGATGGCAATAAACCAAGGGATCCTGAAACAACCGCCCCTTCGTCACTTAGAATATCTCCGAATAGATTAGTCGTCACAATCACGTCAAACTGACCAGGATTAACTACTAATTGCATGGCTGTGTTATCTACATACAAATAATCAAAAGCTACTGTTGGATTAGCAGTGGCTTTTTCTTGTGCCACTTTACGCCATAAACGAGAGGATGCCAATACATTGGCCTTATCTACGCTCGTTACCTTTCCTTTGCGCTGTTTGGCTGTATTAATAGCTACATCCATAATTCGTTCAATCTCATAGCGATGATACGTTTCTTTATCCCACGCCACTTCATTGGCCCCTTCACCGCTAGCTTCCGAACGTTCACCGAAATAAATGCCTCCAGTCAGTTCACGAACGATAACAAAGTCTACATCCTGCACCAATTCAGGTTTTAGTGGAGAATAGTCCTGCAAGGCTTTGAAAATACGAACAGGGCGTAAATTACAGAATAAGCCCAACGCTTTACGAAGGCCAAGAATAGCCTTTTCTGGTCGAATGGCTGGATCTACCGCATCCCATTTAGGGCCACCTACAGCCCCCAATAGCACAGCATCTGCCGCTTTACAAGCCTCAATGGTCGATTGTGGTAGAGGCTCACCATAGGCATCAATCGCTTCTCCACCAGCCTTATGCTCCGCCCAACGAATTACGATATTATCTTTAGCCACCGCTTTGTCCACAACACGACGAGCGGAATTAACAATTTCACGCCCTATACCATCGCCATTAATGGCGACTACTCGTTTCTCTATACTCATATAAATGCTCTCTTTCTCTCTTCTATTCTCTTTTGTTTATTTTTCTACTTCACTCTATCCTTTTTATAGCTTATTCTATCTTTTTATATCTTATTCTATTTTTCCTGTTTTATTCTATCTATTACCGTTGTATTTCTCTTTTTTCTATTTCATGCTTTCTTTTAAGCGGATTCCTTACTTAGCCCCGCTGTTTAGCAAAGTTTACAAGGCCACCCGTTTTGGCAATGGCTTGTACGAAAGGAGGCAACGCTGTACCTTGGTACGTTTCACCAGTGGTTAAATTATGCACTTCACCTGAACTCATATCAATCCCAATTTCATGGTTCGCCTTAATATGTTCAACCGCATCACCAATTTCAATCACCGGCAAGCCAATATTAATGGCATTACGGAAAAAAATTCGTGCAAAACTATGGGCAATAATACAAGGTACCCCACTCGCTTTAATGACCGCTGGTGCATGCTCGCGCGAAGAACCACAGCCAAAATTCTTACCAGCTACCATCAAATCGCCAGCTTCTACATTAGGAGCGAAGGTCGTATCAATATCTTCCATCGCATGGGTAGCTAGCTCCGCCATATCAGCAATCGCCAAATATCGAGCGGGAATGATTACATCTGTATCTACATTGTCGCCGTAGCGCCAAATTTTACCTTGAAAATCCATATTAAACCTCCTCTGGCCCTGCAATACGCCCAAGTACAGCACTAGCTGCTGCCACATATGGGCTAGCCAAATATACTTCACTATCTACATGGCCCATACGCCCTCTAAAATTACGATTCGTTGTGGAAACAGTTCGCTCCCCCGCTGCCATAATGCCCATATAACCACCTAAACAAGGCCCACAAGTTGGCGTACTAACGGCACAGCCTGCTTCAATAAAGATATCTACCAAACCTGTTTTTATGGCTTGATCATACACATCTTGACTGCCTGGAACTACAATACAACGTACAAAGTCCGCCACTTTTCTATCTTTAAAAATGGACGCCGCTGCTTCTAAATCTTCATAACGCCCGTTAGTACAAGAGCCAATTACTACTTGGTCAATGGCAATATCGTTAGCAATATCTGTAATGTAGTGCGTATTCGATGGCAAATGAGGGAACGCTACCACTGGCTGTAAAGTAGCTAGGTCAATAACTACCGTTTCACTATATACGGCATCTTCATCCGCTACCACAGGCGTATAAGCCCGTTTCACACGACCTGACACATAGGCCTCCGTCACTTCATCATAAGGGAAAACACCACATTTGCCACCTGCTTCAATCGCCATATTGCAAATAGTCAAGCGGTCGGCCATAGTCAAATGGGCAATGCCATCGCCACAAAATTCAATCGCTTTATAACGCGCCCCATCAACGCCAATGCGACCAATAAGTTCGAGGACAATATCCTTGCCTGTTACCCACTGGTTAGGCTTACCCGTCAGCTCCACTTTAATGGCTTCTGGTACTTTAAACCAGGTCTGGCCCATAGCCATCGCCACGCCTGCATCAGTAGAACCTACACCCGTAGCAAACGCGCCTAGCGCACCATATGTACAGGTGTGAGAATCGGCACCAATAATCATATCACCTGGCGCCACCAATCCTTGCTCTGGTAATAGTACATGTTCAATGCCCATACGGCCTACTTCAAAGTAATGAGTGATTTTCTCTTGCCGTACAAAATCACGCATAACTTTCGCTTGTTCCGCTGATTTGATATCTTTATTCGGTGTAAAATGATCTGGCACTAGATAAATTTTCTCTCTATCAAAAACAGGTTTACCAATCTTTTTAAATTCTTTTAACGCTGGCGGAAAGGTAATATCATTCATCAACACGGCGTCTACTTTACACTCTATAATTTCCCCTGCCTTCACCGTTGCTACGCCTGCATGGCGCGCCATATTCTTCTCTGTCATCGTCATCCCCATAACGAATGCCTCCTTATATTACTCTCATTAATTCTCTTAATTTATTTTGCTTAAATTGGCTATTCTTAATTTAATGCTTTTAATGTAATACTCTTGATTTGCTTCTCACGGTATAATTCTTTTGATTTAATTTTCTTGTTCTTCAAATTCTTTTTCAATTTCTTCTGTTAAATACACATAGTTAACCGCATTAATATAAGCTAACACGCTAGATAAAATAACGTCAGTACTCACACCACGCCCATTATATTGGCGCCCATTATAAGCAATAGTCACTTGTACTTCACCAAGAGCATCTTGACCAGCTGTTACCGCTCGCACCTGATAGTCGATAAGTTCTATTGGTAAACCAATGACACGCTGTGCTGCTTTAAGGGATGCATCAACAGAGCCATCCCCAACGGCGGCATCTTCACGAATGCCCTGTGGGGTCTTAAGGCGCACATCAGCATATGCATAGCCACGCTCATTGGATTTATAGTGATGATGCACTAATTCAATAGCTTTTACATGGTCAATATTATCTATAACCAATGCTAAAATATCTTCATCAAAGATCTCTTTCTTGCGATCCGCTAAGGCTTTGAATTTTGCAAATAAATCGTTCACTTTTTCAGCTGTAAAATGGAAGCCCATTGTTTCCAAATGACTGTCAAAAGCATGGCGACCAGAATGTTTGCCGAGGACGATACTCGTTTTTTCAGCCCCTACGCTCTCTGGAGTCATAATTTCATAGGTGGTAGGATTATTTAACATACCATGTTGATGAATGCCTGACTCATGAGCAAAAGCGTTGCGCCCCACAATAGCTTTATTCGGCGGCACGACCATACCAGTTAGCTTACTCACTAATTTACTAACCCGTGTGAACTGCTTCGTATCAATAGCCGTAGTAACACCATACACATCTTGCCGTGTTTTAAGGGCCATTGTCACTTCTTCAATCCCCACATTACCAGCCCGTTCGCCAAGACCATTAATAGTCCCTTCTACTTGGCGTGCCCCAGCTTGAATAGCTGCTAAGGTATTGGCATTAGCCATACCTAAGTCATCGTGGCAATGAACACTAATGATAGCCTTATCAATGTCTTTCACATGCTCCTTGATGTAGCGAATTTTATAAGCAAATTCATCAGGTGTCATATAGCCCACTGTGTCAGGTACATTAAGTATAGTAGCGCCACCAACAATGGCAACTTCAAAGACTTCACATAAATAATCTAAATCTGTACGGGATGCATCTTCTGCGGAAAATTCAATTTCATCAAATTTCCCCGCTGCAAAAGCCAAGCACTCTTTCACAATAGCAATCACTTCTTCACGAGTCTTTTTCAATTTGTATTCCAAGTGAATATCGCTAGTAGCAATAAATACGTGAAGGCGACTGCGTTCAGCCTGCTGTAATGCTTCTGCAGTCCGCTCAATATCCGCCTTATTCGCTCTTGCTAAGCCACAAATAGTAGCTCCTTTCACTTGTTCAGCAATGGTCTTTACCGCTTCAAAATCACCTGGTGATGCCGCTGGAAACCCCGCTTCAATAACATCAATGCCAAGTCGCACTAGATTCTGAGCGATTTCAATTTTTTCCGGAGTCTGTAAAGATACACCAGGGCTCTGTTCGCCATCACGTAAAGTAGTATCGAAAAAATACACTCGATTCACGTCTTGTTTGTTAGTTATTGCTTGTACTTGGCTCATAAGATTACCTCTCTTCTCACTCAATATAGCCCCCTTATTTTGCTAAGAAATGACGCTCTCTCCTTCGTCTTTCTTAATGGCTCTCTCTTCTTTCTCAATAATTACTCTTAGACTTAACTAATTTACACTATTACTAACACGTAGCAAATAAATGACCCGTACTACTTGATGTAATACTGATACTAAAAAACACCCCCGGAAGCACAGCATAACTGCACGTCCAGGGGCGTTATAAGTTAATAGATATAGCTGATACAATTAATGAATACCATAATTAAGAAGAATCACTATGTATATTCTTCTTAATCATCGTATCAAATGAAAGTATCAAAAAAGCCCCTGGAATCACATTACTGTGTTCCAGGGGCATCATAAACTATAACACGGTACCACCCTAGTTGGTTCTCTTCTAGTTATAACGGAACTACCGTCATGGCTTACTTCTATTCAGCCACAAAGCTCACAGGAGAGTTTCGATACTATTCGTCCTATTGCCTCACACCAACCGGCAACTCTCTGTAAGCCACTAAATAGTTCTTTATACCTGCTCATCGCTTATTTCATTTGATGGTTGTTATTCTCTCACAAACACATA
Organism: Veillonella intestinalis; assembly: GCF_943192895.1. Taxonomy (NCBI): domain Bacteria; kingdom Bacillati; phylum Bacillota; class Negativicutes; order Veillonellales; family Veillonellaceae; genus Veillonella; species Veillonella intestinalis. Next base: position 100,746 of record NZ_CALPCB010000005.1, read on the forward strand.
TACTTTGTCAAGAGATATTTTGCATATTTGACTTAATTTCAGAATAATCTGGTAATGGCCCATACTCATTAGGCCCTAATTGACTTGGCAACAAGGTAAAAATAAAGCAAACCATGCTACCGCCTGGTATAAAATTCAAAAGTAGCCACCAACCACTAAAACCAGCATCATGAAAACGACGAATTTCACAACATAGATTAGGTGGTATAAAAGCTATAAAAAGCACGACTAACAACAGAAAAAATAGCCCCATAGACAGATCATGTCCTACCGTATCACCTAACATAATGGCAGCAAATAGGCAAGGCCCTCCAATTAAAACCCAAAGAGCTACCAATAATAATTGAAATTTCCAATATTCACCGCGAGTGGCACGACCCTGAACTGACCAATATTTTTTAGTCATACACATTTTAAAATTATCTATTAAACCTAACGAGCCTATACGATCAGTTACGATAGGCACTGATGTAATAATAGTTGCTTGACCACAATGGGTACAAAAGCGAGCCCCTGGTTCCAAAGGCTGACCACAATGAGAACAAAAATGACCACCCTGCTGTTCACGCCCACATTGTTTACATGGCATATAGCTCACTCCTCTAAAATAAACTACTGTACGATACTCTTTATTATACATGATTTTTATCAAAGTAACAGTCCTTATACAATAAAAGCAGATGCTAAGAGGCATCTGCTTTTTCATACTGCTAATCTTTATTATTCCCCATAATAACTATAATTAGGGACAGGACCATATTCATTAGCCTCTGGTTTCCCTTTCATAATCGAGAAAATAAACAATACGAAAGAGCCTGCATAAGGGACTAAATGAAGTAACAGCCACCAAGCACTACGGCCCAAATCGTGCAAGCGCCGAACTTGTACCGCTAGGGAAGGCAATAAAAATGGCAAGCCTACAAGAGTCGTAATAATGTCTAATGTGCCTTCATCGAAGGTAAACATCCAAGCGATAATACCTACTATGAGCATAATAATAAACTGCACTAAAACAAACTTCCAATATTCACCACGACTCGCACGCCCTTGAAAAGTCATGTATTTTTTAGTCATACACATTTTAAAATTGTCAACAATTGGTAATGAACTCATATATTCTCCTCACTTTTAAAAAGGCGCCAACTATAGCCAAATTAAGGTTGTAGTTGGCGTCAATCTATAATTTTATTTCTTCGCAATCATAAAGCCTGTCGCTTGCTGATTTGCCATAATCGTAATATCTGAAATCTGTACTCGTTTTGGTTGTGTAGCGGCAAATACGATGATTTCAGCAATATCTTCAGCTTGTAATGCTTCTACACCAGCATATACAGCAGCCGCTTTAGCCTTATCACCATGGAAACGAACTTCACTAAATGGCGTTTCTACAATACCCGGCTGAATAGTAGTCACTTTAATATCTGTTTCAATCGTATCAATACGAATACCATCACTTAACGTTTTAACAGCCGCTTTAGTGGCACAATATACAGCCCCTTTAGCATAGGCATAAATACCAGCGGTAGAACCTAAGTTAACAATATGGCCTTGATTTTTTTCAATCATAAATGGTAATACTGTACGGGACACATACAACAAGCCTTTTACATTCGTATCAATCATAGTTTCCATATCATCAATGGAGCTCGTTTCAAAAGAATCTAACCCTTGAGCAAGGCCTGCATTATTTACTAAAATATCTACACCACCAACGGCTTCAATTTGTTTAGGTATTTCAGAACTTACCGCTTCACGATCGGTTACATCAAGTGCAAAGGTAGTTACTTTAATCTTGTATTCTGGTTCAAACTCAGACTTTAAATTGTCTAACACGTCTAAGCGGCGAGCACATAATAACAAATTATAACCTGCCTTAGCAAATGCTTCAGCCGTAGCTCGACCAATACCAGAGGTAGCTCCTGTAATAAACACTGTTTTACTCATAACTCTCATCCTCTCTACAACGATTCAGTAACGCTTGAATTACTAACAATTTATTTTTCAATCATTGATTGTAAAATAACAATATCGGTTTCACGCATTCCATCTCGAGCAATGCGCCCTACTGTGTGCACTGTATCATCAATGGAGCCCTTCACAATACCATCGCCATTTTTAAAACTATTATTCGTCTTAGCTTGACGATATGATAACAGAGCATTGCCTAAGGACATACCGATTTTCATAGCGCAAGATGCTTTGGCCCCATCACAAACAACCCCAGATGTACCTACTAAAGCATTAGATAAGGTTTCCCAAACAACTTCTTTAGGCTCATCTAAAAGATAGGCAATCCCCGCCGCCGTAGCGGACGCTGCACTAACCACGCCACAATACGCACTTAAACGACCAATATCATGCTTAATATATAAAGCTAATACATTAGCTAGAGCCAATGCTCGATAACGACGTTCTTCTGAAATCTTATATTCTTCTGCATATACTAAAATAGGCACTGACAAGGTAATACCTTGATTACCACTGCCACAATTAATCATAACTGGCATGCTACAGCCACCCATCCGCGCATCAGAACCAGCGGCTGCATAAGCGCGTGCCTTATCAGCAATAGAGGCAGACTCTTCTATAATTAATTTGCCAATATTAGAGCCATAAGAATTTTTCATTCCCTCTTCGGCAATCGCCATATTATATTCAAACTGGCGGCTTAAAATTTCTTTTAAACGCCCTAAATCAGCTTCTTCTGCAAATTCATAACAATCATCAAAGGTCATTTGAAGTTCATCAGCTAATATTTGCTCCATAGGAATATCTAACAATACAACCCCATCTTTTTCAATATGAGTAATATTCGTATGTTTCTGCTGAACAGTAACTTGTACCTCATGATCTGCCGTTTTAGCTGTCACATGAATATATAAATTAGCTACCCCTTCAGCTAAGGCAACCGTACAGAAATTGCTGTCAAATAACTCATCAGCTCGTGCTACATCAGCACTTGTAAGGCCTTCCAGAACTTCTAACTCCTTAGATGCATCACCAACGATGGCCCCCAAAATTAAGCTATAATAAAAACCTGTGCGTCCCTCTGCATTAGGGATAGTCACACTTTTAGCATTTTTAATAATATTACCACTACAATCAGCGTGTAAGGTGGTAGGAAATGTTCCCAAAACCTCTACAGCTTTAGCCGCTGCAAAAGCCAAAGCAATCGGCTCTGTACAACCAAAAGCAGGTAGTACCTCTCTCTCTAACATGCAATATAAATCTTTCATTCGGTCCTCCATGCTTTTAATGACAATACAGTATTATAACTCCATTATATCCATTATAACACTGATTAGCCTTACCACCATTCATTAATGTATGTTTTTTGTTTTGGATATACACGATTCAGCATCATTAAAGCCGTTTCATCACCCTTAATTTTTCCTTCAAATACTAATTCGGTAGCTGTCATGCGGCCTATAAGGATTAAACTTAACGCTCCCACTTCACTAACGACTTGTGCACTCTCTAGTATCTGGTCAGCTATTTTTTTGGCCTGAACACTACCATCGCTTTGAATTGTTACTTCATACGTTCCTTCATTCCAAGTAGCTAATGTATCTTTCACACCTAATGTAAAAGTATATGTACCAGACTCTGAAACGCAAGGAATATGACGCCAATGGCCATCAATATGAACTGGTACACTAGCCATAGCAGTGCTGACATCCACAATACGACTCATCATATACGGCATAGTTGTATGACCTATTTTACCATTAGGATGAAAAATGTACGACTCGTCATGTAACCCTTCATTCCAACGAATAGAACTTCCTTGGGAGCGATGATTATATAAATAATTAAGTAAGCCCTTCTGAGCGCGACGCGAAGTATATACAAACTCAGTCACAGGGATTTCTTCTGCGCCTAAACGATATACAGCATACCCTTCAATTTGCCCCGCTTCATCAGCTACATAGGCTACGCGCACACCTTCAGCAAAAAAACTCCCCAATAAACGACGCCATTCTTTTTCTCCACGAATAGCATAACCAGATAGGCCTTTAGTATACGCTTCATATACAGGCGCTAATGTTTGCCACTCCTCTTCACTCTGTAATAAACCAAACTGCAGCGTCTTATCCGTTAATGGACGAAGTTCTTCCAACGACATGGTCTGCACCCATTGATGCGCATATAATTCCCAACCATACTGCTGATAAAAAGCAGCCTTTGATGGCATAAGAATTGTTATACCTTGACCACGCTGTTTTAACTCCTCTAGTGAAGACAGCAATAATTGGCCACCAATACCACCACGACGGGCTACTGGATCAGTAGCCACCCCTACCATGTAACTAACAGGTAAGGCCGCCCCGCGAACATGTAATGTATATTGGCGCAAATGTACCATACTCGCTAATAACTCACCATCATAGCCTACCATTGTATGTTCTGGTTCATAGGCCTTTGAAAAATAATACTTAAAAAATGGATCCTCGGCTGTTTCAAAACAGTACGCCCATAAATTTTTAACCGCTTCTGTATCTTGAGCTGTTGCTATTCTAAAGTCCATATATTACCTCTACTATTACTATTTAATATTAACCAAATTCTATACAAAAAGAGGAGTCCCATGGACTCCTCTATGAATTATAACTCAATGGGACATTGATCAGCATACACTGCGTCATATTTTTCTGCAAAATGATCTGGATTATATGACTCTTTCGCTTTGCGAAGACCTGGTAAGCCCATATCTTCTTCACGATTTACAAACTCTGTATCGGCAAATTCATGACGAACAAATTCATTATTAATCGCCTGATATAAGCCACGAATTGTTGGATTAGCTTTTTCAATATGAATTAAAGCAATTCGTTCATTCAACAACTGACCAATAGTAAATGCCTCAATACGACCAAATAACTTGATAGCACCGCCAACAAGACCTAACTCATCCCAGTGTTTAAATAATAATTTAATAGCTTCTAATTCATCTTCAATGCCTTCTTCATGATGTGTTTCTACCCAGGACTCAGCAGTAGCAATACAATCAGCAAAAATATCATCCGTAAGTGGCATATACTCATAATTTGTGTATTGCATACGGAACTGATTCAAGTGATTTTTCTTCTGCCGTAATTTTTTACCGGACAAAGAAATTAAATCTTGTGTTTTATAAATATACTCAAAATTATCTCTATCTGGTGTAAATTCATAACAATCAGGGCATAACGTATTCATCCGTTCCATCATAATAGGATTTACCCCTTTAAGACGGAAAGGCAAATTATTTACTTTAAACCATTCTTTTGCCATTTCAAGACCATCTACAAATTTAGCATCTTTACCAGCAAATGGGGGTAACATAAATGGTTCTCGTTTACCGCCCCCTTTAATAAAGAGTACCCCATCTTCTTCAGCCCACTGAATACCATAGGGATCTTGCCACATAAATAAAGTTGTGAAACAACAATCCGATGCTTCGTAATGATGTTCCGCAAAATAATCATCAATAATAGGTTTATCTTTTAATTCAAATCGTTTAAATTCTAAAATAGGACTCGCCTCCTACAATACTGTCTATTTAAAATCCTAAGCCTTCCCTCATAGGGACGAACTCTTTTATTATACTATATAATACTACTTTGTAAAACAAACTATATCTATATATCTCATTCTTTATATATGTATTGTACCATAAAATTGTGCAAAAGAGAATTCCTTTCAATGAAAGTTATAAAAAAGTTACGAATCCTATAAACTTCCTATATCCGCCAGCTTAATTCTTTGGTACTATACATAGTATAAACAGATACTTGCTCACCCATTTTCATATAAGCAGGCTATCCACTACTCGATAATTTAATTACTTTAATTACTTCATCTACCTACTCACCATGAGGAGTTCCTATGACCTTACAACAACTGAAATATATTCTTATGATTGCTGAAACAGGCTCAATCACTGAAGCAGCACGTCGTTTATACATATCACAACCGAGCCTCTCCAATGCACTTCATGATATTGAAAAAACAGTAAAAGAGCCTCTGTTTATTCGTCAACGAAATGGTGTTATCCTTACACAATTTGGGCAACAATTTATAGGATATGCACGTTCCGTATGCCAACAAATGGAATTATTAGAGGATACCTTCATTAATAATCAACCTGAAAAAGTACGATTTGCTGTGTCAACACAGCATTATACCTTTACAGCTAATGCTTTCGTAGATATGGTCAAACAATTTGGCGAAGATCGTTTTGAATTCATCCTCAATGAAACAAGAACGTATCAAATATTAGAGGATGTTAAAAATCGCTTTAGTGATCTTGGCATTTTATATATCAGTGCCAACAATGAAACTGTATTACGTAAAGAAATCGCACAACGACAACTTACCTTTACACCCTTATTTACAACTAAACCGCATGTGTTTTTACGCCGTCATCATCCATTAGCTCATAAAGAAATCATCACCTTAGATGATTTGAAACCGTATGCACGACTTAACTTTTTACAAGGCCCTTATGAATCAGAATATTATGCGGAAGAAATCCTTAGTACTTTACCTACCGATAAAATCGTACGCATTAGTGACCGTGCATCAGTCGTTAACTTATTAATCGGTCTAGATGGTTATACCGTATCCAGTGGTATTATGCCAAGCTACTTACAAGGAGACGCCTTAATCGCTGTGCCACTCGCAGTGGAAGAAACAATTACTATTGGCTATATTCAACTAGCTAATCAACCCCTATCCACCTTAGCTAATTTATATGTAAATGCCCTAAAAAATTATGAACATTTATAACCCTATATAGTGCTGTAACACTTTTATGTAACACATAAATTAAATTTTAAAGGTTATCCATAGTTTTAAGCTATGGATAACCTAATTTTTAATGTATTACCTATCAATAAACAATTTATGATATCCTCTTAACTAATACTACACATTCAAATTTCACTTAGCATATATTATATTAGTTAGGAGATGAATTTATGTCAGCCTATATAGTTAGCAATTTTATTATATACTGTATTATTAATGCCTTTACACCTGGGCCAGGTAATATATTAGCCCTCAATACTACCAATGTATATGGTTGGTTAAAAGGTAAACCTTTGTTTTTTGGAATATTTGTAGGCTATTTTGTAGTTCAAGTTATTTGCGGGCTTTTTGTCTTTTTTATGGGTGCTGCGTTTCCCGAACTATTACTAATTATAAAATATATTGGCATTCTGTATATACTATGGCTTGCTTTTAATATAGCTACTAGTAAACCACAAAAGGCTACAACTACCCAGTCGGCTTCCTTTTTAAAGGGATTTTTACTTCAATTCGTCAATGTAAAAATCTATATTTTTGGCATCACAGCCTTAACAGGATATATAGCACCAATTACAACCGAATTATTTTGGCTGATTACCGCTAATGTATTTATTGCTACTATGGGCTGTATTGCAACGGGTTCTTGGATCGCTGCCGGCCTTGCTTTACAACGAATCTATAATCAACACTTTCGCTTGATTAATTGTATCTTAGCCCTTACTTTATTAGAATGTGTATATAGCATGTTATAAAAAAGAGCTGTAACGTCATTGTGAAATAAATCCACATATCGTTACAGCTCTTTATTATGTGCAAATTTTATAATTTACAATGCCAACTGTTTATAATAAGTCTACTTAGAATAAACTAGTTTCTTCGTCTTCTAATTCTGCTTTTGCAATGATAGCAACGGAAGCTACTTTATCACCTGCATCAAGACTTTGTGTTTTCACACCAGAGATAGCTTTGCCTTTTTTGATAGCAATGTCTTTCATATCAAAGCGAATAATCTTGCCTTGTTCGGAAATCAACATCACTTCGTCATTATCAGTTACGATTTCAACAGCCACTACATCACCGGTTTTGTCGGTAATACGGAAGTTTTTCGTCCCTTTACCGCCTCGTTTTTGGAGACTGTACGCATCTTCACTATTTCGTTTACCAAAACCTTCTTCACTAATAGTGAATACCTGACAAGCTTCACCTGATTCTGTAATGACACCGGCTCCAACTACTTCGTCACCAGCATTCAATTTAATGCCACGCACACCTTGAGCCGATCGTTTCATAAGGCGAGCATCTTCTTCATTGAAACGAATCGCCATACCTTTGCGAGTACCTAAGAGAATGTCTTGACCACCGGTGGTTAAGCAAACGGCAATTAAGCGATCTTCTTCCCCTAAGGAAATAGCATTAAGACCACTGCGACGAATATTGCGATATTCTTCAATAGAAGTACGTTTCACCACGCCTTGTTTCGTTACTAAGAATAGGTTCAAGTCATGATTTACTGTTTCCATATCAATCATCGTGGTAACAGCTTCCCCTACATTGAGTGGTAATACATTGATAATCGCTGTACCCCGTGAATTGCGACTCGATGCTTCTGGCACTTCGTAGCCTTTCAAGCGATATGCCCGACCAGCGGTAGTGAAGAATAGAAGTGTATTATGAGTGCGTACATGAGAAATCTGTACTACATAATCATCTTCCTTCGTCTTCATCCCCACAACGCCTACGCCACCTTTATGTTGGTTGCGATATACATTAGCATTCATGCGTTTAATATAGCCTTGACGAGTTAAGGTAATTACCATTTCTTCGTCAGCAATTAAATCTTCCACATCAAGTTCTGATGTATCAATTGTAATTTCACTGCGACGGTCATCACCATATTTTTGTTTCATTTCCGTCAATTCTTCTTTGATGATACCACGTTGACGTTCTTCGCTAGCTAAAATAGCTTTCAAATCAGCAATAAGAATTTCAAGTTGTTTGTATTCATCTTCGATTTTTTCACGTTCTAAGCCTGTTAAACGACGTAAACGCATATCTAAAATAGCAACGGCTTGCTTTTCAGATAAACCGAATTTTTCAATTAAGGCCTTCTTCGCAATATCATCCGTTTCAGACGCACGAATAGTAGCAATAACTTCATCAATATGATCAAGGGCAATGAGCAAACCTTCTAAAATATGAGCACGAGCTTCTGCCTTGGCCAATTCGAATTGCGTACGACGCACAATAACGCCTAAACGATGATTCAAATAATGGCTCAATACTTCTTTCAAGGTTAATACTTTTGGATGGCCGTCAACTAAGGCCAACATAATAACGCCAAAAGTATCTTGCAATTGCGTATGTTTATATAATTTGTTAAGCACAATATCTGGCTGCACATCAGCACGAAGTTCTACTACAATGCGCAAACCACGACGGTCACTTTCATCACGAAGAGCTGTAATGCCATCAATTACTTTATCACGGCTTAACTCGGCAATATTTTCAATAACACGAGCCTTATTAACCTGATACGGAATTTCCGTCACTACAATGCGGTGCTTCCCTTTATTCATCTCTTCAATGGTAGCGCGAGCACGCATCTTAATGCTGCCACGACCAGTGCTATATGCCTTTTTAATGCCTTCACGGCCAAGAATTAACGCACCGGTTGGGAAGTCTGGTCCTTTGATGGCCGTCATCAAATCTGCTACATCCGCATCTGGATTATCGATAAGCATAATCAAACCATCCGCTACTTCATTTAAGTTATGCGGTGGAATGTTAGTCGCCATCCCTACAGCAATACCAGCCGAACCATTAATCAATAAATTTGGAATCTTCGCTGGTAATACAGTTGGTTCTTGCAAAGATTCGTCATAGTTTGGCATGAAATCAACAGTATCTTTGTCAATATCAGCCAACATTTCCGTTGTAATGCGAGCCATACGAACTTCTGTATAACGCATAGCCGCCGCTGAGTCACCATCAATAGAACCAAAGTTACCATGGCCATCTACCAAGAGGTAGCGCGTATTGAAATCTTGCGCTAAACGCACAGTGGCATCATATACTGAACTATCCCCATGTGGATGATATTTACCAAGTACGTCCCCGACGATACGGGCCGATTTCTTGTATGGCTTATTTGGCGCCATGCCAGTTTCATGCATAGCGTACAAAATACGACGATGCACTGGCTTTAGACCATCGCGAACATCTGGTAAGGCACGCATAACGATTACACTCATAGCATAATCGATATAGGAGCTCTTCATCTCTTTATCAATCTGGATGGGTTCTATTTTCCCATGACTCCAGGTCGTTTCCTCCACAGTCTCACCTCATTTAAAATAACTAATCGCTTGTTTATTCTTCAATTTAATTTATTAGCAACTTATATTATAGCATTTTTAGCGGTATAATGCTACTTATTAGGCTTTATACCTGAAAAATATGGTCTTTAATCATTATTATTTCATTACATACGCTCTCTGTAAAATGATAATCTCCTATCTGTATTTTACATGTAACAAAAGCAGGTTACATAGACCATAGGTCATTTTATTTTGCCTCAATCCCCATCAGTGAATCTAGCCGATTCATGCGGAAATCTTCCACCATGAGCATAAAAGGCTCATGGTGAATGGGGTTGTAGCTACTACCAAAGAGATGGCTTGTACAGTCGCAATCACTACACCCAAAACCCGTAATCTCCCAAGTATCTAGCTGTTGCATCGCCTTTGCTAGCTCACATTCTAAATCGGCACTACTACGAATAGGCATGGCGGCTATCATTTCACAATGGGAACGAAAATAATCTAAATGCCAATGCAATTTCTTACGTTTTCGTTTATGACGCTCCAAGCGTTTCGTCAAATTCGCTTTAGCTGAACCTACATATGTATAATAGCCTCGTTCAAAATGCATAGTCCCTTTACTACCAATTTCTAAATCCATTGTCTCTGGCAAATATAACACTACTAAATAATCCCCTCGATCCTGCCCTTCTTGAGCTACTAAATCAGCCTTATACTGACATTCACGAATAACCGTAGGCATGGTAAAATCCTCAGTCCACCGAAGTGCGACTGCCTTCCAGTCCAGATCACCCGCCACGGCTGCAAAAGTCTGAGCAAAGGCTAAATCGGTATGATAATCAGGTAAAAACCATTGCGCATACTCCCATTGTACTAAAAACAACACTCCTGTATGATAGCCTTCACTTTGTAAATGTTGCAAGTGGAGTAAATGTTTACGCCCACGTTCTGTAATAGCATCAGGGAACATAGCCCCATGACGGCTAAACAAGGTGCAGGACTTCACTTCCAGTAAAAAGGATTCTTCTTCTTCATTAGTGAGTAATAAATCAAAACGACTTTGCCCCACCGTATACTCTCGGCGCACTACAGACCACGCTTCCCAACCGGGAATTTGTTTAGTACTAATTAAATATTCAGCTACATCATTACTATAATTAGTATCTAACATAATCGGTACCCCATCACGTTCGATGCCAATAACACGATATTGGGTTTTAGCACCTACTTTAGGGTGATGAACTACATAAAATTTAACATTTGGATATAAAAGTTCCCACATACGCCCTGGATTTGGCAAATGAGCCGATACAATCTCACCTTGCAAGTGATCCATTGCTAACTGCACGACAAAACGGTTCGGCCGTTTCACAAAGCGTCCTGTAAGAACCTTTTCATATAATTGTTTCATTGTTGCCTCAACCTATCTCAACTATGAGTAAATTGCAATTACGAATCATTTTAAAAGTATATCTAAAAAAATAAAAATGTAGCACTGGCTACATACAAATCATGTAACATGCCCTATAATGAACATGTAAACACGAAGTAGTGTTCCCACAAGATGATACACTACTCTTTAATTATACGTAGAAGTAACGCGCTCGTAAAGAAGCGCCGTCAAGGGAAAGGACGATGAATTATGGCTCAAGTAGCAGGTAACTTACAACGCATTCGTAACGGACAACGCCGTTACGCTATTACTCCACGCATTCCTGGTGGTTTTGTACAACCAGCAATGCTTCAAAAATTTATTGATGTAGCCAATACATTTAAAGCTACACTAAAAATTACTGGTGGTCAACGAATTATGATCACTAACTTAAAACAAGAAGATGTAGATAAAGCTTGGGAAATGCTCGGCATGGCACCAGCCTATACAACATCTAATCGTGTACGCAGCGTAAAAATCTGCCCAGGTACAACCTTCTGTAAACGTGCTAAACAAGACAGCGTTAGTCTTGGTATGAAATTAGATAAATTATATGTTTCACAAGAAATGCCTTCTAAAATGAAAATGGGCGTATCTGGCTGCCCTAACTCTTGTTCTGAATCCATTACTAAGGATATTGGCGTTATTGGTACCGCTGAAGGCTGGCAAGTATACGCTGGTGGCAGTGCCGGTGCTCATCCTCGATTTGGCGATTTAATCGCTGAAGTAGCCACTGAAAAAGAAGTACTTGAATTAGTGGACCGTATGGTGACTTTCTACAAAGAAAATGCTCATATTGAACGTATTGGTGCCTTCATCGACCGCATTGGTCTTGAAGCGTTTAAAGAAGCCGTATTAGGCAATATTACTCCAGTTGATGGAGCTAAAGCCGTAGCTAGCCCTGTGAATACAATAAGCGCTACAGCAGCAAATCCAAATGCTAACGAACCACTTGTGAACTTACCTGGCATGGGTAGTAAAGGAGCTCAAGGCTTAAATCAAGGGGATCCAATTACTGAAAACTCTATCATCCGTGAAATTATTGAAGTTTACCCAAATACAATTCCAGCGCTCCAAGAAATTGGTATGGGCTGCCTTGGCTGTCCTTCCGCTACGTCAGAACCATTATGGCAAGCCGCCTCTATCCATGGTTTTGATGTTGATGAATTAGTAAGTCGTTTAGAAAAAATTCGTAAAGGAGCATAAGCATGTCAGCAGTATTAGGTCATATCCATTTTTGGTTATATAAAAAAATTCGCCTCGTTATTGAGCGCGAACAATTAGTGTATGAAGAAGCGCAAAAAGCGGTAGGCGATTTAGCTGATGAACTTCATTTTGTAGCTCTTGATTTATATGGCAAACCAATTCCAGCGGATCGAAATTTACAGATGATTATCGACCATAATAATATTCATGGCTGGTTACAAAATCAAATAGAAATTGCTACAGTCCGAGAAGCAAATTTTATTAAAGATTTATTGGACTGTGCTGGTAGTGAAGTAGAAGAAGCAATTTTAACAGCCTTCGTAACCCAAGGGGCCGCTTGTGGTAAAGTAGCTGCTGACGAATTAGGCAATGGTGAACATCGTCCTCAAGAAATATACCAAATTATGCAAAATTACTATCTCAATGGCATGCCTTGTGATGGTGGCGATACCGTATTAGCTGATACAGATGCTGAATTTATTTGGGAAGGTAGTCATGCTAATCAAAAATCCAACTGGGCCAAAGCTGGTGTTGATCAGACTTTTATGATGGCCGCTTATCAAGCCTGGTTCCAAGGTTTTATTAGCGCCGCTGATAGCAATTTTAAATTTGCGGTTGAACTCATTGATGGCGAATTCCCACAATATAAAGTAGTTCGTGCCTAATACAAGTCTATAAATACATATCTAATAGCTATTGGTAAGCTAGCGTAAGAGGCCATTTACCTTCGATATAGGTTATGCTGCAACATATAGTTTGAAACCCTGTAAAAACCTATAATGCCTTACTGTTGTAGCATACTTATATATATCTTGCCGGCAGGTGACCCATTGCGCTTTCTTACTAATTACCTTTCCCTTATAGTGTGAAACGCAACGTACTGTCGGCAAGTATTTTTTTGTATTCTCTAAGGAGGAATTCCCATGGTAGGTACTGAAAAGAACGACTTAGGTTTATTATTCCAAGGTCCTAATTTTATCGTAGTAAAAAAAGGTGGTAAAGCTGGTGAAAAAGTTGAAAACCACAACCATCCTGAAGCAAATGTAGTCTTTACTGTTGTAAAAGGCAAAGTAGATGTACAGCTTAACCAAGAAGAACAACATATATTAACACCAGGTACGGTACTTCAATTTAATGGTGACAACTTTATTCAAGCCACATTAGTAGAAGATAGCGAATTTGTTGTTACTTTAATTAATAAACCTGAATAAAATACATAGTTATAAAACAATACATAACAAAAGAGAGCCAAGGAAATCCTTGGCTCTCTTTTTATAAGGGACTGCCCTAAGGCAGTCCCTTTACTGATTCAATTTGTTAACTGCTATTATTTTAACAAAGCAATTACATCATCAGTGATGTTTTCAGCAGTAGAGTTTGGCTCGATGCTTACGATTACGCTAGGGTTAGCTACGATGAATGGTAAGTTTTTCTGAGCACGTACTTGATCCAATTTTTCTTGGATTTTGCTATCTACAGGAGCGAAGATTTTATTCATTTCTTCATTGTATTTCTGAGCTACTGGTGCATATTTTTTATCAATAGCTTCCTGTTTAGCTTTTTCATCTTTAATAGCATTAATTTCAGTTTCTAATTTCTGAAGTTTAGGCGCATATTCCTGTTGAACTTTTTGAGCCTGCATCTGAATAGCACCATAACCAGGGTAAGATTGCATTACTTGACTCATATTAACTACGCCTACGTTAGCTGCGCTAGCTGCACCCAAACCAATTGTTCCAATAACTGCTAAAGCAGCAAGATTCTTTTTAAAATTCATGTCCCAAAGACCTCCTTACAAATCTAGAGCCTACATTACTCTATACTCTTTATAGTAACAAAAATGTGAGTAAACTACAATACATGACAAAATAAATTCTCTTTTTACACATTTATTTTTGTCTATGTATACATCTTACCTATTGATAATGAATCTCACATGAAAGAATTAATTTTATTCAAAATTAATTAATATTGGAGATTATTTCTTATTTTTCATCATTTTCATTGATGTAAATATATTTATCCTTCTTTAATTTAGAGATTACTTCAGGAACCATACCAATAAGACGATCAAAACCGCTGTATTTAGCAGAACCTTTAATGTTGAAGAGTTCAACACGTTCACCTTTAATTACAAGAATAGCTGTAGGTTCCATTTTAGCGCCGCCACCAGCACCGCCACATTCAGCTTTACCAGCGCCACCGCTACCAAAGCCCATAGTTACATCAACAAAAGGAACTAATGTAGCATCGCCAATTTGAATCGCTTCACCTACCACAGTTTCTACTTTAATCATATCTTTGAATTTTTCAAAAATTGGCTCCAAATTATCTTTAATAAAAGTGCATTTATTTTCCATGAGTATCCTCCTTATATTGCATGTGTACTTCACACCAGTTATGGTTTCGTTATTTTATTCTGAATATTAAGCTGCCATAGCTTTATCATTATCGTCTGTATTTGCCTCAGCTTGCTTCTTAGCTTTTTGCGCTTTGCGATAGCGCCAACCAGCTTTTACCGCATCAATTAATAACGCTCGTACTGGTTGAGATACAGCAAATAAAGTCCCATACCAAGCTAAGACACCAGGGCTAATATGTCCACGAATTTCAAAACTACCTTTGCAAATTGGCTCTACATAACTCAATTCTACATGCGCCATTTTTTCAGGCCAAATAGAATATAAAGCTGCAGCGGTTAATCCCATTTTATAAGGGTCACCCGTGCCAAATTGACCTTCAATATGACAGTAACGTGGCTTAGAATGATTGTAGCAACGTTTAGTTACTAATAAAAGCTTTTCATACAAAGCACCATTCAACACATGTTTTAACCACCAACGTTTATGAGGGTCTTCTTCTTTTTTAATTTTTGCTTCGGTAGCTTCTTCTGTTGTTGTATCTTCTGTAGCCACTACCTCTTTATTAGCTGTTTCCGTCTCAGTTTTTGATGGATTTTCAACATTACTACCAAAGGTAGATTTGATTGGTTTCTCCATAGTTTCTTCAATTCGTTCAATGGGATTCCCTTCCGCATCAAAGCGAACCTGTTTAACAACTTTAACGGTTTCTGTAGTTGGTTCTTCTACTTGTGTCCGATAAGGCTCTAATTCCTCTTCATATACTTTAGATTCATCAGGATCTTCCGTTTCTTCTGCCACACGGCGAGATAGCCAATCTTCATAATCTCGTACAGCGCCTAATTTGGCTTTGCGCAAAATATATACTTCTTTAAAAAACGGTTTACCTTGTTCATATATAAAATGTATACGGAACATTTTACCCCACCATTGGATATAAAAGCGGAATTTATATGGCTTACGAGTCACCAATTCTACAGCATAGCTAATAGGGTTAAAAATAGCAACAACGATCAGAATAAAAATAACCAGTAGCACTATGGCTAATCCGGTCACAGGCAACACCTACCCTCCTATTACAATCTTTGCGGTTTTCTCTATATCCGCTGTACTTCTTCTATCCTCAAAAAGGCATTCTTTTAAATATTCTCCATGAGAATAAGAAAATCCTTTATTTTATCAAAAAATCTTCTATTTAGTTTTCAATACCTAAACGTGCTAACACACCTTGTTGGTAATAATGTTTCACTTCTTCCATAGAAGTAACTAAATCGGCTGTTTCAATGAGCCAATCAGGGGCGCCTCGCCCTGTAAATACAACTTCTGTATTCGATGAACGATGAGCCAATAAATCTTCTGTCTCTTTTCGCGTAATTAAATCAAAGAATAAAGCCATTACATATTCATCGAGAACTACTAAATCATATTCACCTGAGGAAATTGCTTCTTTAGCGCGCTCCATACCTTTAGCGATTAATGCTACATAATCTGCCGGTGGCTTACCTACAGGAAATACCACTACTTCATCACCCCAGCGAGCTAATTCTTCTTTTGATTTTACCCCTTCTTGAATAATGAAAAACGGCTTACCTACCGTTTCTAAGGTCATATTTGGTAAGTTTGGTAAAATATTATGTTCACTATATACTTTAGATTTCATAAATTGTAAAAATAAAACTTTTTTACCTGCCCCTAAAGCACGAATAGCAAGACCCATGGCTGCTGTCGTTTTACCTTTACCATCACCCGTATAGACTTGCACATACGTATTCATCATAGACCTCCTCAATATAATCATATATTATTATTTTACCACATCTGTTTGTTTCGCGTTATATAAAAAGGGTATATTTCAAAAAAATAATGCTGAAGTCATGCCCATTTTACATGACTTCAGCATTCATTGCTTTAAATTACTAATTAAATATCTCTTACAACACCTTAAGGCACTATAGAAATTAAAATACATACTATTAATTATTGAATGGGCAAGAATAACATAGGATCTACCGCTACACCATTAATATTCACTTCATAGTGCAAATGACTGCCGGTGCTCTTTCCAGTACTCCCCATTAAAGCTACCGTATCCCCTTGTTTTACTTGCATACCTTCATGCACTAATACCACCGATGTATGACCATAACGAGTGACGAAACCATTGCCATGATCAATTTCAACTAAATTACCATAGCCGCCACTTGTACTACCAGCAAAAGTAACCGTACCTGCCGCTGTTGCCATAATTGGTGTGCCATAATCATTAGCAATATCCAATCCTTCATGAGTGGCTGCCCCACCATATACAGGATCAACACGACCACCAAAACTAGAGGTAATAACCCCTTTAGTTGGCCAAATTGAAGGCATTGTAGTTGTAGCCCCAGGATTATTAGAAGCAAACGCTACAGACTGCAAATCACGAATATTTTGGCCCGCTCCATCACGTAAAATATTACGCAACATATAAAATGAAGCCATTCGTTGTTGTGCTACCCTATCTAAGTGGGATAATTTAGCTGATAAACTCGTTACTGAAGTTGGATTAGAGCTTGCGGCTACTGAACTAGCACCGCCAGGCTCTTCTTTATCACTACTTGTCGTAGGCGTCTGAGCTTCCCCACCACCTTGTGGTATAGTACCGCTTTCAGAACCCTTTACCATTTGACGAATCTCCTTGTCTAATTGATCAAGAGATTCCATCTTCTTATCTAAAATTTCTGTCTTTTGCTGCAATAACTTTAATTGTTCAGTTTGCAATTGTGTTTGTTGACGAAGTTGCATTACCTCTGCTTGTCGTGAAATCCCCCAAATACCAAATATAAGGGCTACCACTACAATAGCAACAATAATGCCAACTACTAAACGAAATTGTTTTTTAGTCATTTGCAGCGTGTACGAATCGCCCTGACTTTGCACCTGCTGTGCCAAAAAGCCTGGTAGTTTCATACTATCACCACATCCTATCTTTTATTTAACCACCGAAGCACTAATCAACGCTTCTTCATTACTCTTTGTACCTAGTGCTTCTTGTAAACTTTCCATTTCTTCTTGTGAAAGGCTTGCCAAACTTTTACCTTTTACAATAGGTTTACTAAAAATACGTGATTCACTACGACCGTATACACTAGATATACAAATCCCATTATTATTTCCATCTAATAAAGTAACGGAAAAGGATAAATCATTGCCAATATTTTCAAAGGCATTATATTTAACAAAGCCAATCTTTTGAAATGTGTTATGTTGTGTTGTTTGAATTGCTTGTTGCTGTTGAAATAAATTTTCAATGGATTCGGCAGCATCGCGCAACTCTTTAATTTCCACGGATAATTTCCGTTCTAAACTACTGCCATTTTCGCCGCGCATAAAATATTCATATCGTTTACTAAGCGAATTTATTTTACTCTGCAATACGAGGCAATAAAGAAATAATACAATGAGTAATAAACCGCCACCAATGACGATCCAAAGTTGCATATTTTCTAACATGATTTGCCTTTCTATTTTAAATTATACGAATATAATGAATTTACAATGTTATAATTCAGCCGCAAAGGGACTAAGGGCACGGTCTAGTATACCATGTAATGACGCAATTAGCACGCCATAATTTACAATTGGCACACCTTGTTCTTGTGAAACTTCTAAACGCCGCAATACTTCACGACGAGTCAACATACAAGCGCCACAATGAATAATTAAATCAAAAGACCGTACATCATCTGGAAATGCACCACCGCTAGTCCATTGCAAGTCTAAATTTTCATGACCAGCTTGCTTAAGCCAGCGTGGAATTTTTACACTACCAATATCATCACATTGACGATGATGGGTACAACCTTCACTAATCAGAACTTTTGCACCACTTTTTAGTTCTTTCACCGCTTTAACACCAGCTGCTAAGGTTTTCAAATCCCCTTTAAAACGGGCCATTAAAATTGAAAAAGAAGTTAATGGAATATCCTCTGGCACTTGTGCCGCTACGGCTTCAAAAGCCTGCGAATCTGTAATAACTAATTTAGGTTTAACTCCTAATTTAGCTAACGAAGCTGCTACTTCTTCCGTTTGAACAACTAAACTCATACCATGAGCATCTAAAATTTCACGAATCATTTGTACTTGCGGTAAAATAAGCCGACCTTTAGGTGCCGCTGCATCAATAGGGCAAACTAATACAATTAAATCATGAGGTTCTACTAAGCCAGCTAATAGACTCTGTTCCTCTTGATCTTTAGGTCGCATAGAGCCTAATTGATTTAAAATTGCCCCTTGTTGCTCCTTATGTAATAAATTTGCACTTATATAAGGAAGCTTAAAATCACGCAATACATCAGCATTTTGCGCCATATAGGTATCACCATCAATGGCATCGACTTCATTAAGTACCAATAAGGTAGTCACTTTTTTTGCTTGTAACAAACTAAGCCAAGCTATATCAGCTTCACTAGGTGCTGCATCTGTTTTTAACACATACACCGCCATATTTATGCGTGGCAATAACTCTTTCGTCTTACCAATGCGCAAAGGACCTAATTCTGATGTATCATCTACACCTGCGGTGTCTGTAATAACAACAGGCCCTAATGGCAAAATTTCCATAGCCTTACTCACTGGGTCTGTTGTTGTCCCTGCTACATCAGAAACAAGAGCTATAGGTTGCCCTGTTAACATATTAATCAAGGTTGATTTACCTGCATTACACCGTCCAAAAAATCCGATATGAACTCTATTAGCTTTTGGCGTTTGTTCCATTGTTGTCATCGCTTCTTACTACCTGCCTCTATTATACGCATTAAACGTGAAATGAAATTGAACCTATATCCTCAGATTCATCGTGTGCAGGGGAAGCTCCCTTAACTTCACCCATCCCTTGGGCCTCTAAATATTCGATAAGATAAGCCAGTTCTTCTTCATTTTTAAAGGCTATCTCCATCTTCCCTTGTACTTTTTTACCTACTTTTACTTTTATATCTACAGGCATACCTAAACTTACCTTTAAACGATCCATAATCGCTCGTAATTCAGCTGTATTATGTGGGTTTTGCTTAGCTTTTTGTCCCTGTTGCTGCTTATCCTCTAATAACTTCTTAACTAGAGTTTCTACTTGTCTTGCCGTTAATTCTTTCTCTTTAATTAACTGCAACGCTTCTTTCTGTAACTCTTTATTTTTTAAACTTAACAAAGGTCTTGCTTGGCCAATAGTAATATCTCCTACCGATAATTCCACCAACACAAAATCTGGTAAATTTAAAAGACGTACCATATTAGCCACATGAGAACGACTTCGTCCAAGACGGCTAGCTATTTCCTCTTGCGTCTTTTTAAACGTTTCCATCAACCGCTTATACGCATACGCTTCTTCTACAGGGTCTAAATCTTGACGCTGTAGATTTTCAACTAATGCAATTTCTGTAATTTGTTCTGAACTGTAATCTTTAATAACTACAGGAATAGTGGTAAAACCAGCTAATTGAGCTGCCCGCCAACGACGTTCACCAGCTACAATTTGATATATATCTCCCTGCTTACTCACCACAATAGGCTGAATTAAGCCATGCTGTTTTATTGACTCTACTAATGTAGCCATTTCATCTTCTAAAAAATGACGCCGTGGCTGATTTGGATTTGGTGTAATATCTGTCAGGGCTAATTCTACTAGCCCGGTTTGCTTATTTTTTATTTCCTCACTAACCAATACCTCTTTAGCATCAGCTTGTGGCATTAGCGAAAGAACACCTCTACCTAGGCCACCTTTTTTCTTAGTATCTCTAGCCATTTTTCAAGACCTCCTTCGCTAACTTCATATATACTTCGGCCCCTTTAGACTTAGGATCATAAATAATAATCGGCTCACCATAACTAGGTGCTTCACTCAAACGCACATTACGAGGAATAATTGTCTTATATACTTTGGTCGTAAAATATTTTTTAACTTCATCAGCCACTTGAATGGATAAATTAGTACGTCCATCAAACATGGTTAATAAAACACCTTCTACGTCCAATTTTTCATTTAAGGATTTTTTTACCAAATTAATAGTATTCATCAACTGGCTTACCCCTTCCAAAGCGTAAAATTCACTCTGTATAGGAATCAAAACACCATTAGCTGCAACTAAAGCATTTAATGTAAGCAAATCTAAGGATGGGGGACAGTCGATAAATATATAATCATAATCATCTTTAATTGATTTTAAAGCTTTTTTCAAAATGTATTCACGCTTTGGTAAACCAACTAATTCAACACCAGCGCCAGCTAAATCAATCGATGCCGGTGCAATTTTAAGCTTTTTAATAGCTGTAGGAACAACTACCTCTCCTACAGCCATGCCATTAATTAGTACATCATAAATACAAGTATCTAAATTATCTTTATCAATACCAAGACCACTCGAAGCATTGCCCTGTGGATCCATATCTATAAGCAGAACTTTTTTGCCCAATTTGGCAATACAAGCACTTAAATTAACCGATGTCGTTGTTTTTCCTACGCCACCTTTTTGATTAGTAATTGCTATAATCTTTCCCACAGGCTCACCTCAGTTTCTTAATATTAAACACACAAAATATTATACCATACTCACCAGATAAAAACTTGTAAAATACAATAATTTCACCGTTTTAATAAAAATGTTTCACGTGAAACATTAAATTTTTCAAATTTCAATCGTATCTTTATCAATTTTCATACGTTCTTCCCCTTCAATTCTATTTTATAAATGTTTCACGTGAAACATTTATAAAATTAGCCTCCCTTAAAACTTATATTTTAAAGGAGGCAAATCAATAAAAACCTAATAAAAGCTAACAAGAACGAAAAAACTAATAAAATTATATTCAATTTAATTCCATAATTTATATATGATCAATAAGGTAAAGGACCGTCTGAATATCATTAAGAGGCATAATATGAACGCCCTGAGCAATGTTCTTTATCTCCAATAATGTTTCTAAGGCAATCTCTAACCCCGCTTCTTTGCCACCCTCTTCCATACGTTTTAAAATATCTTCCGTCAAAGAAATGCCTGGCACCTTTGTATGTAAGTAATTTGCCATTTTAAAACTTTTCAGAGGAATTAAGCCCAACATCACGGGCACTCCTAAGGGCGAAATCATATCTACAAAACGTTTTGCCTTCTCTAAATCATAAATAGGTTGTGTCTGAATAAAGTTGGCTCCTGCCTCTATTTTACGAATAAGCTTAGCTTTTTCCTCTTCTAAATCGTCCGCCCCAGGATTACCGGTAGTACCAATATAAAAATTAGTGGCTTCATCTAAAGGATTACCTGCTAAATCAAAACCTTTATTTAATGTATGGGCAATCTGTAATAGTCCCATGGAATCAACTTCAAATACAGCCTTTGCCTCAGGATGATCGCCTCGTGAAGGCTCATCACCAGTAAGAGTCAATATATTATTAACCCCCAAGGCAGCCGCCCCTAATAATTCAGCTTGCAAACCTAAAATATTACGGTCACGACAAGTTAAGTGAAAAATTGTATCTATCTGGGCTCGGAATTTTATTAAATGAGCTAAAGCTATAGGACT
Organism: Veillonella intestinalis; assembly: GCF_943192895.1. NCBI lineage: Bacteria > Bacillati > Bacillota > Negativicutes > Veillonellales > Veillonellaceae > Veillonella > Veillonella intestinalis. Next base: position 123,407 of record NZ_CALPCB010000005.1, read on the forward strand.
CATACGCAATTTTGCCATCGGACAATCTGCAATATTAATAGCATCAACTTTATCAATTAATTGAGCTGCTTCCTTAAACGTCTTTGTTACAGAAGCACTCTTAGGTGGGTCTAATTCAACAGTAATTGTGAATTGACCCACTTTATGTTTATCTCGTAATGATCTTACCATACTATCCCCAACTCTCTCTAAACTCTATTTCCTATCTACTCTTTTCTAATAAAATATAGCTTAATATATAACTAACAAATACATATTAATCATCGCCTAATAATTCTTTCACAATATTCACTGCACTAATACCATCTTTAGCATACCTATCAGCGCCTGCTTTCGTTGCATAGTCCTGTGTCAATACAGCACCCCCAACAATAACTTTAGATGGTAAACCAGCTTCATGAATAGCCTTAATCGTCACATCTATCATAGGCATGGTTGTAGTCATTAATGAACAAATTCCAACGACGGATGCATTTTCTCGTTTAACAGCGGCTACAATTTCACTTGGATCTACATCTTTACCTAAATCAACTACACGATAGCCATTATTTTCTAACAAAGCAGCTACTATATTTTTACCTAAATCATGAATATCACCTTTAACTGTAGCCACTATAACTGTAGCTCGTGTAAGTCCATCATTTTCAGGTAGTACACGTTTAATAGTCTGAAAAGCACCTTGCATAGCCTCTGCAGCTAGCATAACTTGTGGCAAAAACACCTTACCGCTGCCAAATTTATCCCCCACTACATTCATTGCTTCAGATAAAGCCTGCTTAGTAATTTTTAAAGGATCAAGTCCCTCTGCTAACGCTTGTTCCACTAATTCAATAACTAATTCTTTTTCCCCTTGCTCTACAGCATGCTTAATATTTTCTAGAGGATCCTCACTATTAAATACTGCTTTTTCTATTTTATTAGCTGTCACAATACCAATTGGCATAGCTTCTTCATCTTGACCATAATCAGCAATAAATTCGGCGGCTGCTGGATCAAAACCTAATAAAGTACGTCCCGCTATAAACGCTTTTTTAACAGTGCTATTTAAAGGGTTTAATATAGGTGCTGTTAATCCATGTGATAAAGCCATCGTTAAGAATTGACTATTTAAATACGGTCGCTGTGGCAGTCCAAAGGATACATTAGACAAACCCATAACTGTAGGAAAACCAAAAGTTTCTTTATACATGGCTAGCGTACGCAAGGTCTGTATAGCACTATCTTGACCACTAGCCAAGGTAAGCACTAATGGATCAAGTAATAAATCTTCACTGCGTAAACCAACTTCATAAGCTGCCAAAACAATTTCTTTGGCCAAAGCAACGCGCTCTTCAGCCACAACTGGTAAATCACCTTTTCCTAAAGGTAAACAAAGCACTGCAGCTCCATACCGCTTAGCTAAAGGCAATACACGTTCTAGTTGTTCTGGTTCTGCATTCACAGAATTAATCAAAGGACGACCTGGATATGCTTTTAAACCTGCTTCCATAGCGGCTGAATCTATAGTATCAATTGATAAAGGCACATCTACTAGCATTGTTAATTCCATAATAGCCCGTTTCATAGTAGCAGCTACATCTATATCAGGTACACCCATATTTACATCCAACACATCAGCACCAGCTGCCACTTGTGCTAAAGCATCTCGTTTCACCATAGCAAAACGACCTTCTTTAATCTCTTTAGCTAATACCTTCCGCCCAGTTGGATTAATGCGTTCTCCAATAATAATTGGTTTTTCCTTATGGCCAACTTTTACAAAATTAGTACGACTAGTAAAGACTGTAAATGGCGCTACAGTCATTCTCTCTTTAGGTGTATGGCTATGAGCTGCCTTTGCAATTTCACTAATATGTGCTGATGTACTACCACAACAAGCACCTAAAAAGGTAGCCCCAGCATCTATTAAAGCCGGTACATATTCGCCCATTTCAACCGGTGATAAAGGAAATATCGTTTCTTTACCGACTAATTTAGGCATACCTGCATTAGGTTGAGCACTTATAGGCAAATTAGTAACCGATGCTAACCGTTCTACTAAAGGAATTAATTGCTCAGGTCCCAAGGAACAATTAATACCTACTACATCAGCGCCCATAGCTTCTACTGTAATAGCCGCTACTTCTGGTGGTGTACCTGTAATAGTTCGGCCATCTTCATTAAATGAAAATTGGCAGATAACACCCACTTCTTCTTTTGTTTTATTAAGAGTTTTACGCGCATCAAGAGCCGCTAATAAAGCAGCCCGCATTTCCTGTATATCAATAATAGTTTCAATAATAATAAAGTCCACACCTGCTTCAATTAAAGCAAGAGCTTGTTCATAATAAGAATTATAGACTTCATCAAAACTAATTTGTCCCAAAGGTTCTATAAATTGACCTGTAGGTCCCATAGATCCTGCCACTTTAGCCTCTTTTTTAACTGATGCTATAGCTTGTTTGGCTACTTTTACAGCTGCTGTATTTATATCCTTAACTCTATGAGCTAAGCCATAATCAACTAATTTTAAACTACACGCACCAAATGTATTGGTTGTTATGATATCACTACCACTTTGTAAATATGCTTTATGAATAGCCGTCACTATATCTGGTTGATTCACATTAAATAATTCAGGACATTCCCCTTCTACTAGCCCTGATTGTTGTAACATTGTGCCCATAGCACCATCAAAAATATACATACTATCGCCTCATCTCTCTAATTTATCCCTATACTAATCTTACATTTTGATACTCATATACTCATATTTTTCGTGATATACAATTTACTTGAGCACAAGATGTACAACCTCGCTTAGTTAATACCTCTTCATCATTAGGCATACAACCGATAATAGCAGTCACTGATTTTCTCGGAAATAATAAAAAACTATCAGTCACTGATACATTAATTTTTTCAGCACCTATAATACGGGCTAAGTCCTTTTGTACTGTTAAATCCCAATTACCATATCCAGGACTAAAACGCCAAGTTGTCTTATATCCAGCTTTTTCAGCTTCTTGCTGTATTACTTCATTGACTTGATTAGCTACTTGTTCTACTGCTGCCGTAGCCGCTGCATCCATCAATAACCCCAGTGTATAATTACCGTCCTTAAATAATTCAGCACTGCGTAATTCTACATCTTCACCAAGGGTAACTGCCATAACATAGACTTTAGTAGCATTGCCTAAATGCTCACGAATAGAACTTCCTTCAATTTGAAGTGGTGGATTACTCTTAATCAGCCCCTGTTTAGCATCATATTCATAAGCTTCATATACACCGCTAGGATCTGCCACCAATTGAACTTCTAAACAAGCCTCTTTGACATATTCTTTTGGAAACTCTTTGGCCTTCTGCAAACCTGCATAGCGTGTGGCTTCATCTATATCAATTTGTGGTAAACGTCCATTATAAATTGCCATACGCACATCTCCTCTATCTAAAAAAAACCTCTATCTAACTTAGATAGAGGATCTCTCCTTATCTATCAGTTTCCTGTTGGAAGTAGCACCTTGCTATTGCTGGTTGCCGGATATCATTGGGCCAAGTCCCTCCATCGCTCTTGATAAGGCTAACATATAAAAATAGAATACCGTCTACACTATAGATTGTCAAGAAAAACCCCTGAGTATGCAGGGTTTCACCTATATGTAAAAAATACACTTTGTTATAGGTAAAACCTTCAACACAGGGGTTTTATATTATTTGTCCAATTATATTTAGTTATTTAGGCTATTATTTACTCAACCATCTATTCTATTATCTATTTAATTATACTAACGGTTTTAACTTAATCTCTTTTGGTTTTCGAGGATACTGCTTAGGCGTAACACCTGTTTTACGTGTATAAATAATTGCTCGCTTATCTGTTAACGTCGGTAATTGAACCGGCTTCATATTAGCAATTTCGCCTTTTAATACTTGTAAAGCTTTCTTTGCTTCGCCTATTTCCTCTTCATAAGCAGCCCCTTTTAAAGCTACCATGTAACCATTCTGTTTCACATAAGGCAATGCCCATTCTAATAAAATAGGTAATCTAGCAACCGCACGACTGGTTACAATATCATAAATCCCTCGATGATCTAAAGTATGACTCATGTCTTCAGCACGACCATGTAAAGTTATGACATTAGATAAGTCTAACGCTGTAATAACTGACTCTAAAAAAGTAAGTCTCTTTTGTAAGGAATCAAATAAAGTAATTTTTAAATCAGGACGCATAATAGCTAATGGAATGCCTGGAAAACCAGCGCCTGTCCCCAGGTCTAACAACTTAGCGCCTTCTTTAAATACTACACCAATTAAAGAGTTTGTAGTATGTTGAATTGCTCCATCAGTAGTATGGACCTTTGCTGTTTCATCGGAAACAGTATCTAATGCTGTTAAAGAGTCTACAAAATGCTTTACTGCTACTTCATGAGGATCTGTAATAGCCGTTAAATTTAAGCTTTTATTGGTCTCTATAAGCATTTCATAAAATGTATTAAATTGTCCCAACTGCTTTGCGGTTGCCTTAAAACCAGCAGCTTCTAATTGAACAGCTAAATTATCAGTAAAGTTCATAGACCCTCCTAGGATTGTTGTTCACGACGATATTGCTCTAATTGAATCAACAATACAGATACATCCGCTGGTGAAACACCAGAAATACGACTAGCTTGGCCAATGGAATGAGGTTTAATTTGTGCTAATTTCTGTTTCGCTTCTAAGGAAATGCCCTTCATAGTCTCATAGTCCCAATCAGCGGGAATAATCTTTTCTTCTAATTTTCGCACTTTAGCCACTTGTTCCATTTGTTTTTTAATATAACCATCATAAGTGATCATAATGTCGATTTCTTCTTCCACATCTGGCGTATAACGGGATAAATTGAATGATTCCGCTACATCACCATACGATAACTCATTACGTTTTACTAAATCAAATGCTTTAATACCAGTCTTAATAGGCGCTGTTCCCATAGCTTCTAATTTAGCCTGTACTTCAGTTGATGGATTAATTGGCGTATTTTGTAATTCAGCTAATCCTTGTTCAATTAAGGCTTTCTTTGCTTTAAAACGAGCATATCGTTCTTCTGTAACAAGGCCAATTTCATAGCCTTTTTCAGTTAAACGCATATCCGCATTATCTTGACGTAATAATAAACGATATTCACTTCGACTTGTCATCATGCGATACGGTTCTTTCGTCCCTTTAGTTACTAAATCGTCAATTAATACACCAATATACGCTTCTGAACGCGATAAAATGAATGGCTCTTTACCCTGTAAGTATAAAGCTGCATTAATACCAGCCATTAAACCTTGAGCAGCTGCTTCTTCATAACCAGAAGTGCCATTAGCTTGTCCTGCAGAATATAAACCTTTAATGGATTTAACCTGCAAAGCTGGAGTCAATTGCAAAGGATTTAAGCAATCGTATTCAATAGCATAAGCAGGACGCATAATTTCAACCCCTTCAAGGCCTGGAATTGTACGCAAGAATTTGTATTGCACATCAATTGGCAAACTTGTACTCATACCTTGAACATACATTTCATTAGTATGATTACCTTCTGGCTCAACAAATAATTGATGGCGATTCTTATCACTGAAACGCACTACCTTATCTTCAATAGAAGGGCAATAGCGAGGGCCTGTACCTTCAATGATACCTGTATACATAGGGGCTCTGTTTAAATTAGCACGAATAATATCATGCGTTTCTTCACTCGTATATGTCAACCAACATACTTGTTCATTGCGATTTGTCCAATCAGACATAAAGGAGAATGAGCGATACATGCCATCCCCTGGTTGTTCCGTCATATGCTCTAAAGTCAAAGTACGCTTATCTACACGAGCTGGTGTGCCCGTTTTAAAACGCATTAATTCAATGCCATGCTTACGTAAAGAATCTGATAATAATTCAGCCGTACGCTGTCCATTAGGACCACCTGTATAGGTCAATTCGCCTGTAATAATTTTACCTTTTAAGTAAGTACCAGTGCAAAGTATGATAGCCTTTGCTTCATATACTTCACCTAGTTCACTTAAAATTCCTTTCACTTTACCATCTTCAATAAGCAATTCATTGACCATAATTTGCTTTACATTTAGATTATCTGTGTTTTCTAGCGTCTCTTTCATTAAACGTTGATAAGCTACTTTATCTGATTGTGCTCGTAACGAATGAACGGCTGGCCCTTTACCAGTGTTAAGCATACGCATTTGTATAGCTGTAGCATCTGCATTAATAGCCATTTGACCACCTAAAGCATCTAATTCATAAACTAAATGACTTTTACCTGGTCCACCTACGGCTGGATTACATGGCATAAGGGCAATATTATCTAAATTAAGGGTTGCCATTAACGTGCGTTGTCCCATACGAGCTGTAGCAAGTGCTGCTTCACAACCAGCATGACCACCACCAATGACAATAATATCATACGTATCAACTGTGTACATACTATCTCCTATCCCTCTTGCGAGGCTATCTTATTTACCTAAGCAGAATCGACTAAATAGCTCATCTACCATAGATTCTCGTAAACTATCCCCTGTAATATCCCCTAAACGCTCCCAAGCTTCACGCATATCAGTTACTACAAAATCAACTGGTAATCCTGATTCAATCGTTGACAAAGAAGTTTCTAATTGGCTTTTTGCTTGTTCCATCAATGTAATATGACGAACATTACTTAATAAAGCAGTGGATTCATTTTGAACAGTGCCACCATAAACTAATTGTTTTACAGCTTCTGCTAACACGTCCATACCTTCTCCATTAGCTGCACTAATAGTAGCAATTACAGTAAATTCACCATAATCACTTACTGTAGATTCTGTAATAACAGCCCCTTTATCCGCTTTATTAAGAAAGACTATCGTATTTTTTCCTGAAGTACTTCGTAGCATCACTTCTTCTTCCGCTGTTAATGGCTTTGAAGCATCAATAACACAAACTACGATTTGTGCTGATTCTAAATACTCTTTTGCACGATCAACTCCGATTTTTTCTACAATATCATCGGTTTCACGAATCCCTGCTGTATCAATCAAACGTACAGGAATTCCTTCAATCGTAATAGCTTCTTCAATACTATCGCGAGTCGTTCCTGGTACATCCGTAACAATGGCTCGGTTTTCACGTAATAAAGCATTCATCAAACTTGATTTGCCCGCATTAGGACGACCTACAATGGCTGTAACTATACCATCACGCAATAGACGCCCTCGATTAGCCATAGCCAATAAATTATCAATTTGTCCTAAAATTGGTCGCAATTTAGCCGCTGTTTCATCCATCGTAAGTTCTTCAATATCTTCTTCTGGATAATCAATAGCCACTTCTAAATGAGCAATTAAAGCAATTAAATCTTCACGAATAGTACGAATTAATTGAGCTAACGTACCATCCAATTGTTTAACAGCTACAGATAAGGATTGCTCTGATTTTGCTTCAATAATATCTATAATAGCTTCTGCCTGTGTTAAATCGATACGGCCATTTAAAAAAGCTCGTTTCGTAAATTCTCCAGGCTCCGCTAAGCGGGCCCCTTGGCGAAGCAATACTTTCAAAATTTCACGCACCACCACGATACCGCCATGGCACTGTATTTCTATCACATCCTCAGCTGTAAATGATTGAGGACCTCGCATAATTAAAAGTAATACCTCATCCAGCACTTCATTGTCTTTCTGAGGATCTATAATATGACCATATTGAATGGTTCGATTCGGCCGTTTTTCTAAAGGTACGGTTCCCTTAGCTTGAAATAATGAGCTCACTATTTCAAAGCAACGAGTGCCACTCACTCGAATAATTCCTACACCACCAATACCAGGGGGCGTAGCAATAGCAGCAATCGTATCTTCTGTATACATGGTTTGCTCCTTATAGCAACGATATTACAATGTATAATTAACTTTCGTATTTAACAATTAAAACATCATAAATCATAGTAAAAATAAAACCCGATCATAGATCGGGTTTTATGACTCGCACATAGCTTATCGTTTATAAGCAATGACTACGTGACGATATGGTTCTTCACCTTCACTATCAGTCACAATATGTGGTTCATTTTGAAGCGTTAAATGAATAATTTTACGTTCAAACGCACTCATTGGTTCTAACGAAATTTTTTGACGATTTCGTTTAACCTTTGAAGCTAAACGTTTTGCTAAATTCATTAACGTTTCTTCACGACGAGCTCGATAATTTTCCACATCTACCACAATATGGCAATGACCCGCTACTTCTTTGTTGGCCACTAAATTAGTTAAATACTGAATAGCATCCAAAGTTTGACCATGTTTACCAATCAATATGCCTAATTCTTCACCATGAATTTGGAAGGTAATTTTATCAGCTGTCATCATTTTTTCAATCTGCACAGTTAAGCCCATTTTAGCAAACATATCTTGTAAGAATTGTTTACCTTTATCAGCTATGCGGATTTGTTCTTCTTTTGAAATCGCTTCACGCTGTGGTTTTACAGCTGCCACTACTTCAGTAGCTACTTCATCAGCTGCAGTTACTGTTGATTCAACAACTTCAGCCACTTTTGCTTCTGCTTCATTTACAGCTACTTTTACTTCTTCTACAGTAGCTTCTACTTTTTCTTCCACTACAGCAACTGTTTCATCAATAGCTTGCGCTATTTTTTCTGTTACTGGGGCTTCTTCAAAGTATAAACGCACTAACGCATCACGACGACCAATGCCTAAAAAGCCACTGGATGGCTGTTCTAATACTTTAGTATCAGCCACTACTTTACCATCTTCTTTAAGCTGTGCCGTTCCTTTAGCTACAGCTTCTTCGATAGTTTTTGCCGAAATTTCAATATAATCCATAATTAAGCCTCCTTATTATCATTGCGATAGATAAAGAATTGCTGAATCATTTGGAATACATTTGATACAACCCAGTAAATAACCAAACCACTTGGGAAATTTAAACTGATGTAACCAATGAATAAAGGCATGAAAATTTGCATTACTTTCTGTTGCCCTGCTGCTACACCAGAATTATCACCAGCTGTTTGTTTACTCATTACAAATGTAGAAAGAGCACTCAAAACAGGTAAAATATACAAATGATCCGCTTCACCTAAACTTGGCAACCATAAGAAGCTTTCATACGCTGGATCATATGGATACCCTTGTAAGGCATAGAAAATAGCAATTAAGAATGGCATTTGCACAAGTAATGGCAAACAACCAGATAAAGGATTAACCCCTAATTCTTTATACATCTTAGCAATTTCTTGTTGTGCCCGCTGTGGATCATTCTTATATTTCTTTTGAATTTCTTTCATTTTAGGCTGCAACTTCTGCATGCCCTTCATGGATTTAACCTGCTTCGCCGTTAATGGTGCTAAAACAGCTTTAATAGCAATGGTCAAAATGATAATCGCTATACCATAGCTTGGGAACCCAACTGCTTGCGTAAGATTATAGCAATACGTAAGCAAGGTTCGCATAAAATCAACTAATACCTGAAAAATTTCCAATAGTCTTCTCCTTACGAGTATTGATGACGAATACAAATGGCCTTTGCGTGTCTATATATGTTATGGTATGGTCTATATTTCATCCATACAGACACTTTGACATTTCCAAATTTGTGTTATTACGGAAGTGGATCGTAACCACCCGGATTAAAAGGATGACAACGTAAAATGCGCCGAATTCCTAAATAACTGCCTTTAAAAGGTCCATATTTGCGTAATGCTTCCAAGGTATACGTCGAACATGAGGGATAAAATCGACAAGTTTTAGGCTTCAATGGAGAGATTCCATAGCGATAAAATTGCACCAATCCAATGAAAATCCAATTTAATGCGCCCATTAATAGGGATACAAGGCGTTTCATAAATGTCCTCTTTTCTAAGCATCACTATTTTTCAATAATTTACTTTTCTTAAAAAGATACATCATTTCTTTACGCGCCTGCTCATAGGTAGCTTCGGCCATACGAGCACGGCCTACGACTACAATGGCATACCCTTCTCTAATGGCATGCTGATTAAGGCGATAGACCTCTTTCATTAAACGTCGAGCACGATTACGTTCCACAGCGCCACCAACCTTTTTCCCCGTAACAAAACCGATACGAGTTGGCTGCTTAGCTACTGGCATACGATAGATCACACAAAGGCGACCTACTTCATAATTGCCATGTTTATAGACAAGACGATATTCATTATTTTTACGAATTCTTCGTTCTTTATCTAGGGTAAACGTTAATTCACTCATACTTTCTTCCTATGCCATTATGAATAGAAAAACTTGGCAGCAGCGCCAAGTTTTTTTCTCCTGCCTAAAAGCTATTATATTATGCAGATAATTTCTTTCTGCCTTTAGCACGACGTCTTTTTAAAACAAGACGACCGCCAATAGTCTTCATACGTTCACGGAAACCATGAGTACGTTTTCTCCAAAGCGTATTTGGCTGATATGTACGTTTCATGTATAAAACACCTCCTCGAGATTGGTCTAGTAATTACTTATACCATAACAGCATAATTATAAATATAAACCCTTATAATGTCAATACTTATCTGGATTCTCTTATATTTTATTTACCTTATTATATATAATATACCTTATATTGTATATATTAAAATTCTCAACTACTATTTTTAGATAACTAGGTAACAATATGGATATATCCTTAACTAGCAATGACAAGATATGCATTTTCTGATAAAATATTAAGTGATAAAATAAATCAGGACAAACATATTGTGAGTATCTAACCACAGGTTATCAACAAGATATACACAACTTATACACGTATTATCCACAGCCATTCCATCTTTCGTATAAAGTCAGTGTCTATCTAAGGTGTTAGCCTTTTTATTTTTCTTATTTTACCATAAACTAAGAACTTATACACAGTTATAGGTATTTAACTTATCCACTTATTCACAATTTGTTACACCTAGGAAGGATATAGTATGTCAAACATAAATCTCAACGATTTTTGGAATAAAGTGCGTGAAGACATTGAGAATACATTGCCTAAAGAAATCTTAGAAAGTACCATTCTTAGATTATTACCACTCACTTTAGATGAAGCTAGCAAAACATTAACCTTAACGACTATGCAAGCATATATTAGGGATTTCATCGAAAAAGAACCGATGATAAACAATGCATTTCGTGACTCCGTTAATAATATTTGGCAACGCTTATCAAAAAGTAATTCTACGCTCACAATTATACTCACTACAGTTGGTGATAAAGAACCAACCATTGTCAGTGAACCTTCAGAACCTGCAGGAATACCAGTATATACAGCAGAAAGTACTAATCAGACAGTAGCTACAGATCAAATAACACCTATAAATAAGGAACCCCTAATAAATGATTCGTATTTAGAGAACCAAATTAATACTGAAACTGCAGTAAAAACTAATATAGATGCAACTAACCAATTCAATACGCAAAATAATGAACAACAACTAAATGGATATAATCAATTAGCTCAGCGTTTTGGCTTTTCACAAAAAAAGGAAGAATCCACTAACAGTGAACCAGTAGCACCTATATATGATGAACCTATCCAAATTGTAACACAACCACCAATGAATCGAACGGATAGTAAACGTCCTTATATTCCAGAAGAACCAGCTATAGGGTCTGATTCCTTATTTCCTCATTTAGAAGTAGCAACAACTGATACTAATACAATTTTAAATGCTAATAATAAATCTATTTTGCAATTAAATCCAACTTACACCTTTGACACCTTTATCCCTGGTGGTTCCAGTCAAATGGCTTATGTAGCAGCACAAAATATTGCTGAAAACCCAGCAACTCGCTATAATCCGTTCTTTATCTATGGTAAATCAGGCCTAGGCAAAACACATCTAATGCATGCGATTGGTAACGAAATCAAACGTCGTTATCCTGAATTACGCATCATGTGTATTACCAGTGAAAATTTCTTAAACTTATTTGTTCAAGCTATCCGTTTTAAAAAGAACGAAGAATTCCGCAATACCTTCCGTAAAGTAGATGTCTTATTAATTGATGATATTCAATTCATTCAAGATAATCGCTATGCAGGTACACAAATGGAATTTTTCCATACTTTCAATGCCTTAACAGAAAGTAAAAAGCAAATTGTATTAACCAGTGATACATTGCCACAAAATATGGATCAAATGGAAGATCGATTAAAAACACGATTCAATTCAGGTTTAGTCGTTACTATTGAACCACCAAATTCAGAAACGTTAGAGGCAATTACAAAATCCTATGTAGATAAACAACGAGAATTATTACCAGACCTGCGTATTCCTAATGAAGTCATTCGCTTCTTCGGCACCACCTATTACAATCGCAGTGTTCGTGATTTACAAGGAGCCTTGACTAAATTAATTAGTGCCGCTGAAATGGAACAAAAATTAGATCAAATTACAGTAGAATATGCGCGCTATGTATTGCGTGATTTAATTCCTGAAACAAAAGAAACTATTTTATCCATTACCTATATTCAAGATTTTATTGCTGACTATTTTAAAATCAAAAAAGAACTCTTAGTTGGTCAAAAACGAAATAAGCAGTATGCTCACCCTCGTCAAATTGCCATGTACTTGTGTCGTGAACTAATTAACGAAAGTTATCCACAAATTTCACAAGCTTTTGGTAAAAAAGACCATACTACTGCTATTCATGCCTATACTAAGATTAGTGAAGATTTAGAAAAGAATGCTGATTTAAAGCGTATGATAAGCGATATCATTAGTAAAATAAACGGTCATACGTAAATACTATAAGGGTGTGGATAACTCTGTGAATAAACTGTTTATAATTTGTGTTTAACTTCCAACTTTTAAACAGTGCTGGAAAATAAAGTCTATATGTGGATATCTTAACAATTCCATTCACAGATTTATACGCATGTGGAAAACCTATTCAAAATGCTACTTTCCACGACTTATCCACTTATCCACCATCCCTACTACTAAGACTACTAATAATTAAAAATTTAATCACATCAGTATTAGTAAAGGAGTACCTATGAAAATTCAATTTTCAAAAGACACATTACAAAAAGCACTTAATGCTTTAGCCAAAGTAAGTCAAAACAAAACAAGCTCTAATTTACCAGGTGCTATTTATATAACAACTAAAAACGGTAAAGTGGAAATGCAAGCTAATGATTATGAAATTGGCATTCGCATTACTATAGATGCCAATATTATTGAAGAAGGCACTATTGTTCTTAGTACACGTTATTTTCAAGAATGGGTTCGTAAAACACCAACTGATACAATCACTTTAGAATCCAATGAAGATACTAAACAATTATTATTGCACTCTGAAAGCTCTCAATTTAATTTAATCATGATGGATGCTAGTGAATTTAATTTAGTTGAGCAAATCCATGATGAATATCATATTGATGTAGATGGTGAACAATTTAAACAAATGATTGATTTAACCAACTATGCAGCCGCTAGTGATGATGATCGTCCTATTTTTACAGGCGCTTTATTAGAAGGTGAAGGTACCAACTTAACCATGGTAGCTACAGATACTCATCGTATGGCTGTTAAAAAGATTACATTAACTGAAGCTATTCCAACAGCAATGCGTATTTTAATACCTACTAAAACATTAGCTGAAGTATCCCGTTTATTACCAACAGATCAACCAACTATGGTTCGTATTATCTGGAATCGTACTAATGTAGTATTCTTATTTGATACTATTTATTTATTCTCCCGTTTAATTGAAGGACAATATCCAGATTATGAAAAAGTTATTCCTTCTCAATTTGACTCCAATGCTATTTTAAATAGCCGTGATTTTGCTGGCGCTGTTGATCGTGTATCATTATTAGCCAAAGATGCTAGTTATAATGTAATTCGTTATGATTGGAATGATAAAGAAGTTACTTTATCTACTCAAAATGCTGAAATTGGTATGGCTAAAGAAGAAGTATTATGTGAATTTAATGGCACACCATTTACGATTTCTTTCAATGGTCGTTATATTGGCGATATTTTACGTCATAGCAGTGGTGAACGCATTCATTTATACTTAAAACAAAATGGTCCTGTTGTTATTCGTCAAGATGATAATCCAAATTATACCTATGTTGTAACACCAGTGCGTACTAATTAAGCACTAAGTTAGGAGGATCCTATGAAAACTAAAAAGGAACCAATTCAAGTTGAAATTCATACCCCTTATATTAAATTGGATCAATTATTAAAATTTGAGCAAATTATTGGGACCGGTGGACAAGTTAAATTTTTATTAGATGATCAAAAAATTACTGTTAATGGTGAAATATGCCATGAAAAACGAAAAAAAATATATCCTGATGATATTGTAGAAATTCAGGGAATTGGTACTTTATTAGTTATAAAAGAGGAGGCTGACGAGTGAATATTCACTCCTTAGAACTCGTTAATTTTCGTAACTATGAACAAGCTAGTTGGTCATTTCCATCACATATTATTGTCCTTTATGGGCCTAATGGTGTAGGCAAAAGCAATATTTTAGAAGCCCTTTATGTTAGTACCATAGGCAAAAGCTATCGTACCAATGATACGCAAGATTTATTACAATTTGGAGCTACTGAAGCTGGTATTATTGTGGATTTTATAAAAAAAGAAACAAAACAAAAAATCAATTTACGGTTAAGTGGTAAAGAAAAAAAAGATATTCGTCTTAATGGGAATAAAATATTGCAAAAAGAACTGATGGGTACTTTAAATACTGTTATTTTTAGTCCAGAAGATTTGCAATTAATTAAAGGAAGTCCTTCTTTACGGCGGCGATTTTTAGATATAGAAATTTCACAGACCAGTGCTTTATATTATCAGCAATTGCGCATGTATAATAAAATATTGCAACAACGAAATAAGGTGCTGAAAGATTCCTATGGCAAACGAAATATATCATTAGCAGAATGGGATTATCAATTAGCTGAAACAGGATCTTTTATTATAAAGAAACGATTAGATAGTTTGCGAAAACTTAATTTATTGTTAGATTTAATGAATCGTCGTTTAACAGGCGGTAAAGAAAATCTAAAACTCACTTATGAACAGCAACAAGTTGATGGTTTATATATAGTTGAACCAGAAGCTATTTATAATCAATTACAAAATAATTTACCGATAGATCGTCATCGTATGAGTACTTCCTTTGGCCCTCATCGAGATGATTTAGGATTTTTTTCAGGTCCTATTGATTTAAAACGTTTTGGTTCGCAGGGGCAACAACGAACTGCTATTTTATCACTTAAATTAAGTGAATTAGAATATATCAAATCAGAAGTTGGTGAATATCCAATTTTATTATTAGATGATGTATTAAGTGAACTTGATAAAGAACGGCGACAAAATTTACTGCAATTTATTCATAAACGAATTCAAACATTTATAACAACTACCGATTTAGAGGAAGTACAACATTTAACTGATGTGGCTTTGATCAATTGTGAAAGGCGGTGAACACATGAATAGCGAAGATGTAAATACTAATGAAAATCAAGCGTTTAATAATCAAAATAAAGAGATGCCACAAAGTACGATTGAGTATGTAAACTCTCTGACTAACAGCCATCGATCAGCAGGTCCTGTTGGTTATAAAGTAGATAAGGCGCTTAAACAATATGATTCTCATTTAGATACTAAATATAATCAATTTAAAGTATTTCAAATCTTTGCTATTATGCGTCTATATCACGATTGGCCAAAGGTAATTGGTCCATTATTAGGCAAGCAAACGCGATTATTAGGGATTGAGCCACCTATTATTAAAGTAAGTGCTTTGAATTCTCCTTGTTTACAACAATTGCAAATGATGAAGCGTCAATTATTGCAAAAAATTAATGCTTATTATGGTAAAGAGATTATTACTGATATACAGCTTTCTATGTATAAACAAAGTTATATAAAGGATGAAAGGCAAGTATATTATGGAACTACTCATAAAACGGAGCAATATGAAAGACCTTTATTAAATTTTGAGGCTATTCCAATTAGTAATGAAGAATTAGCTGCTATAGATAAAGTAGTAGCCGTTATTGCTGATCCAACGCTTCGCGATTTATTTAGAGAAACCCAGATAAAACAATATAAGAAAACTAAATATTTAAAGTCTAAAGGATATCATACGTGTGTACATTGTGACACTTTAATAAGTCCAGAGGAAACAATATGTACAAGTTGTGTTATAAAAGCTAAAGAAAAAGCTGATTATGAGTATCGACAACATATTGAAAGAATAAAGGACATTTTGTTTGAACAACCATATTTAGTGTATGAGGATATATGTAAACAAATACCTAAGTGTGCGATGCATGAGTATCAGTTAGCTCATAGAGAATGCGTATATTTTTTTAGAAATCGGGTTATTCGTGAAGCATCGAATGATAATTATGATATTTATATGTTACTTATGTTAATTACCCATAAGAAAGCTCAACAATTAGAGAAAGAGTTTGTCCAAAATGCAATAAAAAAAATGCGATTTCAATATGAACAAAAACGAGCTAATTATGAGCAACATTAAGTAATCATGTGATTAAGAAAGTGATGGAAGTTTTATGTTTGTACATTTATCAGATACGTATAGTGTATCTATTGAGGATATTGTAGCGGTAGTTCAAGATATTCCGCTTTTAAAGGGACGACGTCGCCGCAATAAACAATGGCAAAATAGTGAAGTGATTCACGTTTTTCCAGATGAACCCATTGAAAGTTATTTAGTAACAGTCAATGCTATTTATGGTTTGAGCATGTCAATTACAGGTGTAGGACGTCGTTTACAGCGAGCTACTACAGGAATTCCTGTTAGCTTATACACAAAACGATAAAAATAGAGTATAATTAAGGTTAAATCTTTAAATAAATAAAATTTAACGATATATAGGTAATTTACTCTAAATAGGGAGGATATGGAATGGCAGAACAAAATTATAGTGCCGATAATATACAGGTCTTAGAAGGTCTGGAAGCGGTACGTTGTCGCCCAGGGATGTATATTGGTAGTACATCATCTAAAGGGTTACACCATTTAGTATATGAAGTTGTTGATAATAGTGTGGACGAAGCCTTAGCAGGTTATTGTACACATATTGAAGTAAATATTAACGAAGATAATAGTATTACTGTTATTGATGATGGGCGTGGTATTCCTTGTGGCATGCATGAAACTGGTGTACCTGCTGTTGAATTAGTTTTAACTAAATTACATGCTGGTGGTAAATTTGGTGGCGGCGGCTACAAAGTATCCGGTGGTCTCCATGGTGTTGGTATTTCTGTAGTAAATGCATTGAGTGAATGGACTATTGTTACTGTTCGTCAAGATGGCAAAGAACATGAAATTACATTTGAAAGAGGCTATTTAAAATCACCATTAAAAGTAATTGGCGAAGCTAGTGACACAGGTACTACGGTAACTTTTAAGCCTGATGCAGATATTTTTGAAACTACTGTTTTTGACTTTAATGTACTACGTACACGCTTACAAGAATTAGCATTCCTTAATAAGGGATTACGTATTACCTTAACTGATAAACGTGCAGAAGAACCAATTGTTGAAAGCTTTATGTATGAAGGTGGCATTGTTTCTTTCGTAGAATTTTTAAATGAAAACAAAGATTTAGTGAATCCAACAGTTATTGATGTAGAAAATACTCGTGACGATGTAGTGGTGGATGTAGCGTTCCAATATAATGATGGCTATAGTGAAAATCTATTATCCTTTGTTAATAATATCAACACCATTGATGGGGGGACTCATTTAAGTGGTTTCCGTAGTGCTTTAACACGTACCCTTAATGATTATGGTCGTAAAACAGGCCTTATTAAGGAAAATGAAAGCAATTTATCTGGTGATGATGTTCGTGAAGGTTTAACTGCTGTTGTTAGTGTTAAAGTTTTAAATCCTCAATTTGAAGGACAGACAAAAGCTAAATTAGGGAATAGCGAAGTAAAAGGGATTACAGATACGGTTGTTTCTGAAGGGCTTAAAACATTCTTAGAAGAACATCCAGCAGAAGCAAAACGCATTATTGATAAGGCGACTACGGCTAATCGGGCTCGTGAAGCAGCGCGTAAAGCTCGTGAATTAACACGTCGTAAAAATGCGTTAGAAATTAGCTCATTACCAGGTAAATTAGCCGATTGTTCTGAAAAAGACCCTATGATGACTGAAATTTATTTAGTCGAAGGGGATTCCGCTGGTGGTAGTGCTAAACAAGGGCGTGATCGCCGTTATCAAGCTATTTTGCCATTGCGCGGTAAAATTTTAAATGTAGAAAAAGCACGATTAGATAAAATTTTAGCAAATAATGAAATTCGTTCAATGATTACAGCCTTTGGTACTGGCATTGGGGAAGAATTTGATTTAGCTAAGAGTCGTTATCATAAGATTATTATCATGACAGATGCGGACGTTGATGGTGCTCATATTCGTACGTTATTATTAACTTTCTTCTATCGATATATGAAACCGTTGATTGAAGAAGGACGCGTTTATATTGCGCAGCCACCACTTTATCAAATTAAAAAAGGTAAAGGTCATTGGTATGTGTATAGCGATGCTGAAATGGCAGCTAAATTAGATGAAATTGGACGAGATAATATTACGATTCAACGCTATAAAGGTCTTGGGGAAATGAATCCAGAGCAGCTCTGGGAAACGACGATGAATCCAGAAAATCGTACTATTTTACAGGTAAGTTTAGAGGATTCCATTGAAGCGGATAAAATTTTTAGTGTCCTCATGGGTGATAAGGTAGAGCCACGCCGTAAATTCATTGAAGATAATGCAAAATTAGTTCGTAATTTGGATTTATAGTAGGGGGGAGGCTATTTAGTGAGTAGTGAAGCGAATAATAAATTAAAAAGAAGTTTGAAATCGCGTCATATGAATATGATTGCGCTAGGTGGAGCGATTGGGACAGGTTTATTCGTAGCTGGCGGTGAAGTAGTAAGTACAGCTGGTCCTGGCGGTGCTTTAGTTGCTTATGGCTTTATTGGTATTATGGTATATTTCTTAATGACTAGCCTTGGTGAAATGGCTACGTATTTACCTGTACCAGGTTCTTTTGGCACCTATGCATCACGGTATGTAGATCCAGCCTTTGGTTTTGCCTTAGGATGGAATTATTGGTTTAACTGGGCTATTACATTGGCTGCTGAATTGGTAGCAGGCGCTTTGATTATGAAATATTGGTTTCCTGAGATTCCAGCCATTGTGTGGTCAGCTTTATTCTTATGTGCCTTATTTTTGATGAACTATTTATCAACGCGTTCCTTTGGGGAAAGTGAATATTTCTTCTCCAGTATGAAGGTTATTACCGTATTTGTGTTCTTATTTGTAGGTACTATGCTCATTTTAGGTATTGGTGGTACCTCGCCTGGTTTTGAAAACTGGACCCGTGGCGAAGCTCCTTTTGTTGGTGGCTTTGGTTCAATTTTAGCTATTTTTATGGTAGCTGGTTTTTCTTTCCAAGGAACAGAATTAATTGGGGTAGCTGCTGGTGAATCAGAGGATCCTGAAAAAAATATTCCAAAAGCGATTCATTCTATTTTCTGGCGTATTTTATTATTCTATATTGGTGCCTTTGCTGTTATAGGTTTCTTGATTCCTTATGATGATCCTAATTTATTAAATGCTAGTGTAGAAAATATTGCTATCAGTCCATTTACTTTAGTATTGGATCGTTTTGGTTTTGCTTTTGCAGCTAGTTTTATTAATGCCATTATTTTAACAGCTGTTTTATCGGCTGGTAACTCAGGTTTATATGCATCAACTCGTATGCTTTATGCTATGGCTAAAGAAGGCGATGCACCACAGATTTTTACTAAATTAAACTCTCGTGGCGTACCAGTACCTGCTCTATTAGCTACTTCTGCATTTGGTGTATTTGCTTTCTTAACCTCTTTAATTGGGGAAGGGACAGCTTATAATTGGTTGATTAATATTAGTGGTATGAGTGGTTTTATTGCTTGGCTTGGAATTGCTATTGCTCATTATCGTTTCCGTCGTGCTTTCCACGAACAAGGTAAGAGTTTAGATTCTATTCCATTTAAAGCTTTATTTTTCCCATTCGGTCCTATTTTTGCTATGATTTTATGTTTAATCATTATTGCTGGTCAGAACTATACAGCGTTTACAGGTGATACTATTGACTGGTATGGTGCTAGTGTGGCTTACATTGGTATTCCTGTATTCTTATTAGTATATGCTAGTTATAAGGCTAAAAATAAGACGCATATTATCCCTCTAAAAGAAGTTAATTTAGATCGGGATTATGAAAAATAAAATAGATTTATTTAAATTTAATTTTAATTTTATATCTAAAAATAGAAAAATTTAAATTTAATACTTGACTTGAAGTTAACTTCAAGTTCTATAATTAGTTTCGTAGTCATAAGTAAGATTTAGTTATGACTACGAAACTTTTTTTATGGAAATTAAATTTGAAGAACATAGGTATTAGAAGAAAGGAACTGAATATGAGTCTATTAGAACATGTAAATACACCACAAGATATTAAGAAAATGAGCCTTGAAGAATTAAAAACATTGGCTCAAGAAATTAGAGACGTATTAATTACTCGCGTTACCACAACAGGGGGCCATATGGCACCTAATCTTGGTTTTGTAGAAGCTACATTAGCCCTCCATTATGTATTTGAATCTCCAAAAGATAAATTTGTTTTTGATGTATCACATCAATCCTATATTCATAAGATTTTAACAGGTCGTAAAGAGGCTTTTACAGATCCAGCATCTTATAAAAAGTATTCTGGCTATACTAATCCAAATGAAAGTGAACATGATTTCTTTACCATTGGCCATACTTCAACTGCTGTTAGCTTAGCTTCTGGTTTGGCAAAAGCTCGTGATTTAAAAGGTGAAACTGGTAATGTAATTGCTATTTTAGGTGATGGTTCTTTATCTGGTGGTGAAGCTATGGAAGGTCTTAATGTAAGTGCGACCTTGGGCAGTAATTTTATTGTTTTATTTAACGATAATGATATGTCTATTGCGCCTAATGAAGGTGGCTTATACCCTCATTTAAAAGAATTAAGAGATAGCAAAGGAACAGCAGTCAATAATTTCTTCAAAGCTATGGGTCTTGATTATATCTTTGTAGAAGATGGTCATAATTTAGAGCATCTTATTGAAACCTTTAAAGGTGTAAAAGACAGTAATCATCCAATTGTTATTCATATGGTAACAACTAAAGGGAAAGGCTTGCCAGAAGCAGAAGCTAATAAAGAAGATTATCACTATATAATGGGTAAAGATTTTGATGTAGATGCTTATATGCAAGAAGAACATTATGATGAAATCATTGCTACTCATTTATTAGCTAAAATGAAAGCTGACAAAACAGTAGTTGGTTTAACCGCTGGTGTTCCTGGTATTGCTGGTTTTAGTGCTGAGCGTCGAGCTGAAGCAGGTAAGCAGTTTATTGATGTAGGGATTGCAGAAGAACACATGGTTGCTATGGCAGCTGGCCTTGCTAAAAATGGAGCTAAACCAGTTATTTTAGACGCAGGTACTTTCTTACAACGGACGTATGACCAATTGACTCAGGATTTAGCTTTAAATAGCAACCCTGCTACGATTATTTCATTCCCACTAGGTGGTGGTATTTCGTCTATGGATGCTACTCATTCCAGTGCTTTTGATATGGCTATGATGAATAGTATTCCCAATTTACGAGTGTTATCACCAGCAACAAAAGAAGAATTAATAGCTATGTTAGATTGGTCTTTAGAACAGACTGAAATGCCAGTTATGATTCGAGTACCAGGTGGCAAAGTACAGACTTATGAAGCTGGTAAAGCCTTTACTGGGGCATTAACAAATGAAGTAACAGCTAATGGTAATACAGTAGCTATTTTAGGTCTTGGTGCTTTCTATGATTTAGGTTTACGTACAAAAGAAGCTTTAAAAACTGAATTAGGTATTGAAGCTACTTTAGTAAATCCTCGTTTATCTTCTGAAGTAGATGAAGCTACTTTAGAAGCTCTAAAGGCTAATCATGAGTTAGTAGTCACTTTAGAAGATGGTGTATTAGATGGTGGCTTTGGTGAAAAAGTAGCTCGTTTCTATGGCCCATCTACTGTTAAAGTATTAAATATTGGTATGAAAAAAGAAGTGAATGATCGAGTGCCAATGAAAGAATTAGTAGCTCGCTATCATTTATCACCAGAATTAATTGTGGCGGATATTAAAGCTATTTTAAATAAATAATAAATGCTGTAATATGGTAAACCATAAAAAATACAGAGTAAAAGAATAAAATAATTGGATAAAGAAAAAAATAACTAAATAAGAATAAATATCTAAAGAAAGCCTTGTTTTTACTTTAAGTTTTAAAAGTAATAACAAGGCTTCTTTTTATAAACTGTGATTACTCATAGCGAAATACCGTAGTTTTTGGTATACTATACGGTAAGTATATAGAATAAATATATACAGAGCGTACATGTGTAAGTACATATAGTACACTAAGTATAAAGTGTCCACTTGAAGTAAGAGGAGAGTGATAAATCAGTGGATGGTGATGTAGGTCTGGAGATACTTATAATATTATTGTTAATTGTAGCGAATGGGATTTTTTCCATGACAGAATTAGCGATTGTTAATGCCCGCAAAGGGTTATTAGAAGATAGTGCTGAAAAAGGTAGTAAAGGAGCACAACGGGCGATACAATTGTCTGAAGATCCTAATCAAATGTTTTCAACCATACAAATTGGTATTACTTTGATTGGCATTGTTACTGGTTTGTATTCAGGTGCAGCCCTTTCAGAACCAATGGCAAAAGTAATTAAAGAATATATGCCTTCTTTAGCTAGTTATGCCGATTCAGTAAGCCCTATTATTATTGTATCCTTAACGACATATTTATCCTTAGTGATTGGTGAATTAGTGCCAAAACGATTAGCCCTTAATGCACCAGAGAAAATTGCTATTTTTATGGCTGTACCTATGCATTATTTTGCAGTAGTGGCCACGCCTTTAGTAGCCTTGTTAAGTGTTTCAACGTCGTCATTATTAAAAATCATGGGTGTAAAAGATAAAGAAGAAGCACCTGTTACAGAATTAGAAATTAATAAGATGTTGACACAAGGTGTTGAATTAGGTGCTTTTGAAAAAGATGAACCTCGTTTGGTAGATAATGTATTCCGTTTAGCTGATTTAAATGCTGGTGATGTTATGACGCCACGCACGCAGTTAAAATGGTTAGACTTAAATAGTCCCGATGAGGAAATAAAAGAACGATTATGTCATTCGACTCATTATCGTTTGCCTGTAGGCCGTGACTCTTTAGATGAGCTTGAAGGTCTAGTTGTGGTAGCCGATGTATTTGCTGAGCATATGAAACAAGATGGTCATAAAACATTGAAGCAATTAGTTGAAGAATGTACGAAACAGCCTGTAATGGTGCCAGAATCGATTAGTCTTATGAAGCTATTAGAAGTATTTCGTACAGAAGGTGTTCATGAAACTGTTGTTTTAGATGAATATGGTGGTTTTAGTGGCTTAGTAACATTACATGATATTATGGAAAAACTAGTAGGTCTTATGCCAGCTAGTGAAGATGAATTAAAAGAAGAAGAAAATCGCGTTATTCAACGTAGTGATACGACTTGGCTAGTAGATGGTCTTTTAAGTATTGATGAATTTAAAGAGTATTTTAATATTACTAAAGAATTACCTGGTGAAGACGAAGATTTATATAAAACAGTTGGTGGTTTTTTAATGTATTTATTTGGCCGTATTCCTAAAGAATTGGAACGTTATATTTGGGAAGACTATACTTTTGAAATCGTTGATATGGATAATGTGAGAATTGATAAGATTATGGTTACCCATGAACCTGTGCAAATAACAGAAGATAGTGGAACCATAGATTAATAAGAAAACCCTAATAGCTATTGTATTAAAATAGCTATTAGGGTTATTTTTTTATTTTTTATAATATTGACCAGGTATTACGCTACCTGTTTTGGCCAAGCTGTCATTTGAAATAACCTTGTCACCATGCATGAGAGCTTCTAGGACTTCTAAGGTATTTTCAACCTTTGATAAAGGTAATTGATTTAAGATTTGATGATAATATTGAATTTCTAGTTTATGAATTTCATCGCATACTAAGGAGACGGATTGTCCAACATCTGTAATTTTTAATAATACAGACTTTAAATCAGTAGGCTGATGAAATCGGATGAGTAAGCCATTAGTATCTAAAAACTTTACATAGCGAGAAACTAATCCCTGTGAGAAGGGCATAGCTTGGACAACTTCTTGGTATGTGGCTACTAAATCAGGTTTATTAGCTACATAATTTAAAATTTGCATTTGTGAGTGATTAAATTTTTTCTTTAACAATCGCTCAACAATATGGGGGGATACGGTATGAATATACTTAGGCAAGGCTTCATTGATGAATTGTTTACGCAATTCTGTATTGTACATGGAAAATAAACGAGCAGTTTCAACTAATTGTTTATATAAGTCTTCCGTACTCAAGGAAGTATGGCTATTTAATGTTTCATCAGTATTCATGTACAGTCTCCTTAAAATATATTACCTGTAATATATTTGACATTATATCATATAAAAAGTAAAATGTAACTAAAATAATAGATATAGATTTTATATTTTAGTGGTGAAAAATATGTAAAGTATGCGTAACTTATTAGCTCTATGGAAATTGTGTTTATAATAGGGCCTGTAAGGCGTGTTTAACATAGTAGGAGGCGTTTATATGCAGTGGAGGCAAAAGGGTGTAATGAAACAATTGGGTAGTCTTATGTTAGTTGTATCGTTACTTATTATGAGTGGTTGTGGCAGTGATTCAGAGTCTAAAGAACAGGCTCCCTTAGTTAAAACTACAGTTGTTGGTAAAGATGCCTCAAGTAGTGAAAATAGTTTAGCTGGTACTATTAAAAATCGATATGAAACAGCCTTATCTTTTCAAATCGGTGGTCGTGTGATTCAAAAGAATTTTACTGTTGGTGATAGAGTTAGTGCTGGTCAAGTATTAGCTGTATTAAATCAGAGTGACACGAGTAGCCAATTACAAAATGCACAAGGTGCGTTGGCGGCCGCTCAATCGCAATATGAATTAGCAGCTACTAATGTAGAACGATATCGTATTTTATATGCGCAAGAAGCTGTCAGTCAATTGCAATTAGATCAGATGGAAAATTCCTATAAAGTGGCAGCCGCTCAATTAGAACAGGCACAGGCTAATGTACAAGCTAGTGAAAATCAACAAAATTATACCCAATTAATAGCACCCGCAGATGGTGTTATTACAGCTAGCTCTATTGAAATAGGGCAAGTGGTTGGGGCTGGTCAAACAGTAGGAATGATAGCTGTAGGTGATGAACCAGAAGCTGTAATAGCCTTGCCAGAACAAATGATGGCCTCCGTAAGTGCAGGTTCAGAAGCTAAAGTTACGTTTTGGGCGTTGCCTAATGTAGTAACTACTGGCGTTGTTCGTGAAATATCGCCAGTTCCTGATGCGGCAGCTCGTACTTATACAGTAAAAGTAAGTTTAACGAATCCACCGAGTCAATTACAGCTGGGGATGACTGCTAATGTGGCGTTTAATCAAGTAAATGGTCCTACTATGGAAGTTCCTTTAACTGCTTTAGTGGGCACTAGAGAGCCAAAACAAAATGGTCAGGGGCAAGTATATGTAGTGACAAAAGACAATACTGTTAAATTAAAAACTGTTACATTAGGTAATATGGGGGCCAATAGTGTACAGGTAGTCTCTGGTTTACAGTCTGGTGATCGTATTGTAACAGCAGGAACTGATAAATTGGAAGAAGGGGCTAAGGTACGGATATGAATTTTAACTTAGCTGATTGGGCCTTACGGCATAAATCAATTATATATTTCTTTATTGCTATGCTCTTTGCTATTGGCAGTTTTTCTTTTATGAAAATCGGTCGTATGGAAGATCCGAATTTTACTATTCGCACTATGGTAGTAGCAGCTACTTGGCCAGGTGCTTCCCCACAGCAAATGTCAGAGCAAGTAACGGATAAATTAGAAGAAAAAATTCGTGATTTACCAGGCCTTGATTATACTAAAAGTTTTACCGATGGCAGTAAAACAGTTATTTATGTTAACTTGAAAGAAACATTACCAGAAGATGATGTTAGAGCTGCTTGGACAGAAGTTCGTCATATGGTAAATGATGAGTGGTCAAAACTTCCATCAGGTGTACAAGGGCCTATTATTAATGATCGCTTTGATGATGTATATGGTACGATTTATGCATTAACTGGTGAAGAATATTCGTATGAAGAAAAGCGTTCCTATGCTGAACAAATTAAACGAGTATTACTGACTGTCCCCAATGTTAAGCGTATTGATTTAAAAGGGGTACAGCAACAAACTTTATATGTAGAAATGAATAAGGATAAATTAGCATCTTATCAAATTAGTAGTGAAGCTATATTAAATGCTTTAAAACAGCAAAGTTCTATGGCACCAGCTGGCATGATTGATACAGATACTAATAATGTATATCTCCGTGTGAATGGTCTTTTTGATAGTGTAGATTCAGTGCGTGAAATGCCATTACAAGTGAATGGACAAACACTTCGCTTAGGCGATATGGCTACGGTCCGTCTTGATTATGGTGAACCAGAAAGTCCTTTATTCTACTTTAATGGCAAACCAGCCATTGGGATTGCTGTTTCAATGGATCCAGGGGCCAATAATATTGAATTTGGTGAAGCATTACAAGCTAAATTAGCCTCTTATAAAGGAGAATTACCGGTTGGCTTAGAAGTGAGTCAAGTATCGAACCAACCTCAAGTAGTAGATGAATCTATTAGTGAATTTACTCGTTCTCTTTTTGAAGCTATTGCCATTGTATTGGTAGTTAGCTTTATATCCTTAGGTGTGCGAAGTGGCCTAGTAGTAGCTTTAACCATTCCTGTAGTCGTTGCTAGTACCTTTGTGGGCATGTATGCAGATGGACTAGATTTACATAAAGTAAGTTTAGGTGCTTTAATCATTTCCTTAGGTTTATTAGTAGATGATGCTATTATCGTTGTTGAAATGATGACCCTTAAAATGGAGGAAGGGTTGGATACCCATTCAGCAGCTACCTTTGCGTATAAGTCCACAGCGTTTCCAATGCTTAGTGGTACTTTAATTACTTGTGCAGGGTTTCTTCCTATTTTCTTATCGGAAGGTTCTGTTGCCGAATTTACCCATTCTTTGTTTATTGTAGTCGCTATGGCCTTGTTACTATCTTGGTTTGCCTCTGTATTAGTTAGTCCTGTACTAGGCAGTCGTCTAATTCGTATTAAAAAAGACCATGCTGAAACAAGGGCGATGCGTTTACAAAAGTCCTTTTTAGCGCGATTTGAAAAGTTTCTTCATTGGGCTATGGGACATCGCAAAATCGTTTTAATTACAACGGTAGTATTATTTGTTATTTCTTTAATTAGTGTACCTTTAATTAAAGTTGAATTCTTCCCTGCTTCGACACGACCTGAAATTATGGTATCAGTACAGTTCCCACAAAGTTCTTCCTTGCAATATACAAAAGAGCAAGCAGAAACATTAGACTCTTTATTAAGTGGGGATAAGCGTATTGATCATTATTCAGCTCATATTGGTGAAGGGGCGCCGCGATTTATTTTGACATTAGATCCAGAAGTAGAACGAAATAACTTTATGCAGTATGTAATTGTAGCTAATTCATTGGAAGATAGAAATGAATTATATACTGAATTACGAGACAAGTTAAATGATACCTTCCCATCGGCATTGGTTAATATGACCTTTTTACAAACAGGGCCACCTTCTAAGTATCCAATTATGTTCCGTGTTGCGGGTCCAGATACAACAAAAGTAAAAGAAATAGCCAATGAAGTCAAAGAGGTATTTAAAACCTATCCGGATATAACCGACATTTCAGAAGATTGGCCAGATAATACACCAACTATACAGGTTCATATTGATCCTGCTAAAGCTCGTTTGATGGGGGTTGACAGTTATTCTGTGGCCACTGATTTGCAAGGTAAAATTTCAGGGGTTACAGTGGGTCAATACTATGTAGGTAATCAGACCATTCCTATGAAATTTAAACTTAGTGGCAATGAAGAACATAATATGAGTGTATTACAAAATATTCCAATTCAAACGGGTTCAGGTGCTTATGTACCATTGAGTCAGATTGCTACCATTTCGTTGGGCAATGAAGATGGTATTATTTGGCGTCGTAATATGGAACCTACCATCACAGTACATGGTAATGTACCACCGAATGTAATGGCGAATTCATTAGCCAATGATTTAAATAAAAAATTGGAACATATTCGAGCTGATTTACCAGCAGGTTATACGATTGAAGTCGATGGTTCGGCTGAACGTAGTAATATTGCTATGGACAATCTAAAAGGGCCAATGCCTATTATGTTATGTCTAATTATGACAATTTTAATGTTCCAATTGAAAAAGATTCCTCTTATGATAATGGCTCTGTTGACGGCTCCATTAGGTTTAATAGGTGTTGTATTGACCATGATATTAACAAATACACCAATGGGCTTTATGGTCGTATTAGGGGTTATTTCCTTAAGTGGTATGATTATTCGGAACTCTATCATTTTAATTGATCAAATAGAATTACATCGTAAGGAAGGGCAAACTACTTATGAAGCCATTGTAAGTTCTACAATTTTACGATTTAGACCAATCATGCTGACAGCCTTAGCCGCTATTTTAGGTATGGTACCATTAATGCGTAGTGCGTTCTGGTCACCTATGGCGATTGCCTTTAGTGGTGGTTTATTAGTGGCTACGATTTTAACTCTCATTGTATTGCCAATTATGTATGCCGTATATTATAAGGCCGAAGCAAAATAACCGATTTATTCATATTTGTGAATTTTTACTGGTAATTTTACGATTAATACGATAAAATTTAATCGAATAGCATTGCCTAGATAGGGTATATGTGGTTAAATAGGTAAGAGTAAGTGCCAATAATAATGAAAAGGAGCATGTACAATGAGTGACATAGCATACTATGCTATCCATTATGGGGTGGACGAAAAAGGATATATCGGATATAACAAGGTGAATCAGGAAGTAACAGTTGTTTTACCTGATGAAGAATGGCAACAAAAAGTGTGGTCATATTTACATACACCACAGACTTTAGAAAAAGCGATTGGTCTAGATACGTATGAAACAGTCACTGTTGATCCGTTAGCATCGTTAGCTGATTTAAAACTTGCTTTAACTGTTATGTGGGGCCGTACGGACGTACAAGTTGATTGGAGTCGTCCTGTTGAAATTGATGGTTCTATGTATTTTCCTGAATAAAAAATACTAGAGGAATACGTTAATATAGATAACGTGTTGCTGAGTATAAGTTAAAACTTGATACATAAATACGAACATATCCACAGAATATACACAAAATTCTGTGGATATGTTGTGTATAGCTTGTGATTAAGTAAATGAATTCGGTGGATAAGTGAATAAATTAGTGGATAACTCTGTGTATAGTTTTACTATAAATACGGTTCTATCCACTTATATTGCGATATGTGAGCATTCCGTTTATAATATATACATACATGCGTACTTAGTATAGGGAAGGAACTGTAACTTCCTAAAGTGCAGGTCATGTTATACATGCGTCTATAGCTCAGTAGGATAGAGCAGCAGTTTCCTAAACTGCGTGTCGGTGGTTCGATTCCGCCTAGGCGCACCATAAGAGTATAAGACTATAACAAAGCCTTGGTTATTTCTGATCGTTTTGTTATAGTCTTTTTTATTTGAAAATAATTCCCAAATACTATGCATGCTATATTAAATAAGCATAGATGGTAATTGTTAGTAAAAAAATAGTAACTTTTTGTTTATTTTTTTCAAAAAAATAAAGTATTTTTTTCAACATAGTGTTTAAATTTAAAGTATCTTTTGTGAGTGGATACTGTCTATTATTTTATTAAAAATAAGAGAAAAATAAATTAAATTATCATTTTATAAAAATAATATAGTATAATACATAATAAATATATGTAAATATTTAATTTTATTCTATTATTTTCTTATATTTGATATAAAATAATAATCTATAGATAATTGAACACAGTGAATGTACACTCTATGCAATACAATCATGATGATTAGTTGTCATTTTAATCATGCCATGCTATCATACGTATATGAAATGTCTTTCCTGAACGGATTTTTGGGGGCTTATATTTAGGAAAGGGTATGCGTGTTTTTTATGAGGTTACATTTTAAGGAGTAATGGTTATGTTGAATGAACAAACAATGGTCCACAAGGACATACCGGTACAAGGTGATATTCCGGTTCAAGAAGAAACACTCACTCAAGCAGGTGTGAGCACCCAAACATTGGATGCAAGTAAATGGAACAAACAAGACACAGTTTGGATGTTAGGTTTGTTTGGTACTGCTATTGGCGCAGGCGTTCTATTCTTGCCAATTAATGCAGGGATTGGTGGTATTTTACCTCTTATTTTAATTACTTTATTTGCATTCCCTGTTACCTTCTATGCACATCGTGCGTTAGCTCGTATGGTTATGGCCGCTTCTTCTCCAGATAAAGGTATTATTGGTGCAGTAGAAGAATTCTGGGGCCCAGTAGCAGCTCGTTTTTTCAATGTCGTGTACTTTATTAGTATTTATACTATTTTGTTATTATATTCCGTAGCCATTACTAATACGACCGACAGTTTATTAACGCATCAGATTGGGATTGAAGGTATTGATCGTGCTGTTATTACCATTGCTGTTATTTTAGGCTTATTAGCTATTGTACGCATGGGGCAAGATATTATTGTTCGTATTATGAGTTATTTGGTATATCCATTTATTGCCACTTTATTGCTTATTGGTATTTATTTAATCCCACAATGGAATACAGCTATTCTTTCTTATGAACCAACAGGTGGTAATATGGGCATGTTAATGACTTTGTGGATGACCTTCCCAGTGTTGGTATTCTCTTTCAATCATTCCCCTATTATTTCTACATTTGTTATGAAAGAACGTCATGTATATGGTGATGATCAAGTTGATAAAAAGACTCGTGATATTCAACGATATGCTGTATTATTGATGTTTGCTGTTGTAATGTTCTTCGTATACAGCTGTGTATTTAGTTTATCTCCAGCTGATTTACAAGCTGCTAAAGATCAGAATATTTCCATTCTTTCTTACTTAGCAAATCATTTCAATACACCATTTATTGCTTGGTTTGCACCAATCATTGCTTTCGTAGCAATTACTAAATCCTTCTTAGGTCACTATGTAGGTGCTTATGAAGGGTTACGTGATATTATCATCGACTTAGGTAAAGTAAATAAGAAATCCTTCAATGAAAAAACAATTGACCGTATTATCTTATTATTCATGATGATTACTTGTTCTTTAATTGCTTATTTAAACCCAAGTATTTTAGGCATTATTGAAACTTTAAGTGGTCCAGCGGTAGCGTTCATTTTATTACTTATGCCAATGGTAGCTGTACGTAAAGTTGATAAAATGAAAAAATACCAAAGTGTTTCCAACTATTTTGTTATTATTGTTGGCTTAATCACAGTAGGAGCTATGTTCTACGGTCTTATTCATTAATAATAAAGTTTATGTTTAGCGTAGCTAATGTAATATACTAATTAGAATACTATCCTTACAAAATAACAAGAATATAGCGAATTTTAAAGCCGCCATTTGACGAAACTTCATCAAATGGCGGTTTTTTATTATAGGGAATGTCCTAAGAGAGGGGATACCTATTTACTAGCTTTAGGGGTTATGGTATATTAGAATTAATTTTATTATTATAGGGAATAGGTAATATATAGCAAAGTTGATGAAATCATCAACAATGAAAAGAGATAGAGGAGGTTTATCCATGGTTGGATTAGATGCAAGCGAACAAGCAAAACAAATTGCTAAAGCTGGTTATACAGAAGATAGAGATTATACGTTAGAGGAAGCCTTGGCTGAGGCAAAACGCTGCTTAAATTGTGCGAAGCCTTTGTGCCGTACAGGTTGTCCTATTGAAAATGAAATTCCTCGGTTTATTCAGGCTATTGCTCGCGGTAACTTTGGGGAAGCGAATGATATTATTGGGGAACGCAGTAATTTACCAGCTGTTTGTGGTCGTGTTTGTCCTCGTGAAAAACAGTGTGAAGGGCATTGTATTTTAAATCGTGCCAATAAGCCGATTAACATTGGTAAATTAGAACGTTTTGCTGCTGATTTTGAAAGTTTGCATGGCCTTCGTCGTATGAAACCAATCATTAAGGATCAAGGTAAAATTGGTATTATTGGTTCTGGTCCGGCAGGCTTAACTGTAGCTAGTGATATGGCTAAATTAGGCTATGAAGTGACTATTTTTGAAAAGCAAGACGAACCAGGAGGAATTTTACTTTATGGGATTCCGGCCTTCCGTTTAAGTAAAGAAGTAGTACACCGTGAAATTAATCGTTTAAAAGCATTAGGTGTTACTTTTGAATGTAATACTATTATTGGTCCTGAGAAAACCATTGACTCTTTATTTGAAGATGGTTATGATGCGATTTTTATTGCTACAGGGACTCACGTACCGATGGAATTGCCTATGCGCGGTGATGAAAAGTCAGGCGTTTTACAAGCAATGGCTTTGTTAACAGCCGTACAATTACATCAAAATGGTCGTGTTGGTGATGATGCGATTCCAGTAAATAGTGGTGATCGAGTAGTCGTAATTGGTGCCGGTAATGTGGCTATGGATGCGGCTCGTACTTGCGTTCGTTTAGGTGCTTCTGTGACTGTAGCATACCGTCGTGGCGAAGAAAATATGAGTGCTAATCCATTAGAATATAAAGAAGCCAAAGAAGAAGGAGTAGCTTTTAAATTTTATGCCTCCCCAGCTAGTGTTGAAGGAGAAGTCGTTGTAGAAGGGCTTCGTTGTGAAATCCAAGAACCACAAGAAGATGGTTCAGTTACTCCGACTGGTCATTATGAAACAATTCCAGCTGATAAGATTATTATTGCTATTGGTCATAAGCCAAATGCTCGTTTAGTAGGCCCTGGCAATGGTATTGAAGTTAATAAAGATGGTTATGTAGTGACTCGTGAAATGCCATATGGTATGACAAGCCGTAAAGGTGTATTTGCTGGTGGGGATGTAGTACATAAGCCAGCTACTGTAGTATTGGCAATGCGGGCTGCTAAAAAAGTCGTAGAAGGTATGGTTAACTACTGTGAAGCTAAACGTTTCTTAGGGGATATGTAAGTATCGTTGCTATATTGGTACACATAAAAAGTAAGAAATACGAATAATAAGAAAATAAAGAATAGAATAAAAAAATTTCGTATTAAATACGTATAGCAAAATGATAGAAAGACAAGTATATAAATAAAAAGAGGACTGTAATGAAATGAGGATTTTATCCGTCATTTAGGTTACAGTCCTTTTATGATTGGGTAAATTTTATAAGGTTTATAAGTTTTTAAACTTTATAGGGCTATAAAACTTGCCTTATAAGGCTAATATTCATTGACTAGATATAGTGATTATATAAGCTTTCGTTGTGCTAAGCCTTGAATAATTCGGTTAGCGGCCTCTTTTATTGTGTCAGGATGAGCGGCTAAGTTAAAACGGCCAAAACCTGGTGTAGCAGGGGCAAAATTAGCACTTGTGTTAACGCCTACACGACATTCTTTAATAAGAAAATCATCCAGTTCTTCAGGTTTAATATAAGCATTGAAATCAAGCCAAGCTAAATATGTTGCTTCTAGCGGTGTAAAGCCTATATTAGGGGCTTTTGCTAGGAGTTCTTTTTTGAGCAATTCATAATTACTTTGAATGGTAGCCAATAGGCCAGTAAGCCATACATCACCAGTCTGATAAGCTGCTTCCGTTGCAATTAAATTAAGTACGGATAATTGTGTGTGATCAATAGTTTTCACAAAATTATCAAACCGTTGGCGATGTTCTTTGTTAGGGATAATAACATGAGCTACTGGTAGTGAAGCTAAATTAAAGGTTTTAGAAGCACTAGTAATGGTAATAATAGAGTCTTTAAAACGACCATCAGCTACTTTTAGGGCAGGAATAAAAGTACCAAAATTAAAATCTTGATGTATTTCATCACTGATTATAAGTACCTTATATTGCTCACAAAGGGTGAATAAACGAGTTAATTCTTCTTCGGACCAAAGACGACTAACAGGATTATGGGGATTACATAGAATAAAGACTTTTACCTGATGCTCTTTAATTTTTTTCTCTACATCGTTAAAATCAATATAATAACGACCTGTATTATCCCGTTGTAATTCACTACAAATAGGGGTTCGATCCGTATCTTGAGGTGTGCTAAAGAAAGGAAAATAAACTGGACTTAGCATCATAACAGAGTCTTGTGGTTTAGTGAAGGCGTGAAGAATCCAAAAAAGAGTTGTAATTGTGCCATTCGTGAAGCGGAGCCAGCCTTTTTTAGGACTGTAACCATGGTGACGAGTTAGCCAATCTATAAAGGTCTGATGATAGGTAGGGCTAATTAACGAGTAGCCAAAAGCACCTTGTTTAATTCTATCTTCTAAGGCAGTCATAACAGTTTCTGGTACTTTAAAGTCCATATCAGCTACCCAGAGAGGAATAACATCGGTTGTATTAAAACGCTGTTCTAACGCATCCCATTTTACACTATTAGTATTACGGCGATCGAGAGCGTAGTGCTGTAAAAATTCAGCAGCAGTCATAGTTTGTGACATATAGGCACCTCCTTGAAGTATGAGTAAATACATATACTTTATAATCGAAACCAGTTTATTACTATAATAATTATCGTATAGTGGTTTATAGATTATATAATATGTTGAAATATATAATAAGAACTACGTTCATTATAGCAAATGGATGTTAAAAGAATAAAGGAGGTGATATAATAATACAGATATAATGTGAAAATTACTAGTGAAATGTGTTAAACTAATAAAAAAGCATCTAACTCCGTTTATTATGATTTATTTAAAAATCATTAATAGGAATTAGATGCTTTTTATTATTTTAATGTTAATAATTCTTGGATACTTTCTATATGCTCTAGTAGTTTAGTGCTATCTGTAAAGCTTCCATTAGCATATTCTAACACTTTAATTGCCTTAGGTGAATATGTATTTATTGTTTTAAATAAGTCTGGCCAATTAATAGTACCTGCATTAATTGGATAATGTTGATCGTAATTTCCGTCATTATCGTGTAAATGAAAGGCTATAATTTGAGAATTTAAGGTTTTTATTACGTTTGATAAATCCCAATTATTTACATGGGCATGGCCTACATCAATGATTGATTGGATATGAGGAATGGTATTAAATAAATTTAAGTATTCTTCTTCATTAAATAAATTATTTTCATGTAAACCTACATTTTCCACAGCCATAATAGGTCCATTGATTGAGTGGTTAAAAGTAGCAATTTCTTGTAAACGTTGAATAACTAGTTTTTGACAGTCTAATCTATCTCCTTGCCAACGCTCATTTGTATGAATAACAACAAATTTAGCATTTATTTCTTTTCCGAAGAGAAGCGTATCTTTTAATTGCTTTAAATATTGCGTATCCTCAGGATCTGCTAAATTGACTGTTACACAAGGACCATGTAAGGAAATATCTCTTTTGTTTATGCTAAATTGAGGAAGTAATTGACTCCAATAATCTTGAGTACCAAATTCATTAAAAAATTCAAGGCCATAAGATAGAGGCAATGTTTTTAATTGACCTTTATTAAAGGCTGGAAATAGAAGATCACTAATTTCAAGTGTGCTCATAGGGGCTCCTTCACAGTAAGTAAAAAATATATTGATTAATAGGTTAGTTACGATTGAAGATTTTGTTGGCTTTCTGGATCAAAAAAACAAGCATCATTAATATTAAAACTTATACCGAGTCGTTCGCCTAATTGTATTTGAGTATCTTTACTTGGTATTTGGATAAAGCCTGTTAAAGAATTAGAAAATTTAAAAAGACAGTTTTGGATATGTCCAATATTTTCTATATACTGGCATTCTCCATAAAGTAAAGCTTTGTCAGTTGTTGTAACTTTTATTTTTTCAGGACGAATACCTAAAATTACATTATCAGTAGTTATTAGTTTTTTTATAGATTCAGGAATATTCAGTGTTGATGAACCTAGCTGAATTTGGCCATTATTGATAGGTAGTGTCCATAAATTCATAGCTGGAGTACCAATAAAAGAGGCTACAAAGGTGTTAGCTGGTTGATTATATACTTCTTGAGGATTACCAAATTGTTGTAAAACCCCTTCGTGAAGAATAGCAATTCGTTGACCAATGGTCATAGCTTCTACTTGATCATGAGTGACATAAATCATAGTAGAGTTACAGTTTTCATGAATTTTTATTAATTCTTGGCGAGCATGTTGGCGTAATTGTGCATCTAAATTAGCAAGTGGCTCATCGAGTAAGAAATAAGGCGATTGCTTTACAATAGCTCGACATAAAGCAACTCGTTGTTTTTGTCCGCCAGATAAAGATTGAATAAGTCGATGTTCATAGCCGTTGAGATTTAACATATTAATAGCAGCTTTGGTACGAACTTCAATTTCAGAGGCCGGTAAGTTTTGTAATTTTAGGCCAAAGACAATATTATCCCAAACGTTAAAGTGGGGAAACAAGGCATAGTTTTGAAATACCATCGCAATATTCCGTTTTCCAGGCGGTACATCATTGACACAGGTATCGCCCATAAAAAGTTGACCTGATGTGATGTCTTCTAGACCAGCGATCATACGTAATGTTGTGCTTTTGCCTGAACCGGAAGGTCCTAATAAGACTACGCGCTCGCCTTCTTTGATTTCAAAGTTTAATTGTTTAATTATTTCTTTTCCATGATATGATTTTGTAACTGCATTAAATACAATATTGTGCATTATCCTTTTACTCCTGCTTGTATAAATGTATTAAGTATGTATTTCTGGCAAATTATGAATAAAATAAAGGGTAAAATGCTAGTTAAAACAGCTAAGGCCATAGCAAGTCCCCACTCACTACCGCCTTCTGCACTGATAAACATTGGTAATGCTAAGGCTAATGTATATTCAGATTTACTTTTTAAAATAAGTAGTGGCCAAAAATATTCATTCCAAGCATTAATAAAAAACATTATGCTAATAGAAATAATAGAGGGGCGTACAAGTGGTATTATGATATGCCAGAGTATATAAAGTGGTGAGGCACCTTCAAGAATAGCTGATTCAAATATGCTTTTAGGAATACTGCGCATAGTTTGACGCATAAGAAATATTCCCATCCCATCGACCATTTCTACTAATATTACGCCAAAGGCAGTGTCTAATAAACCAATGGAAGAAATGAGAAGATAGTTAGGCATAATTAATACAGACATGGGAATAAAAAAGGTTAAAACCATGGAGTTAAATAACAATTCTCTACCTTTAAAGCGATAATATACAAAACCAAAACCAGCTAGTAAGCTTGTAATGATTTTGAATATGGTTACTGTAATAGCAATAAAAAATGTATTGCCAGTAAATTGAAAGATGGGGAAACGATTTAATATAGTTGTATAGTTATCTAGCGTTGGGTTTGTTGGTAACGGATTAAGGGGGTATTGGAAAATTTGATTTAAGTCTTTTAACGAAGCTGAAAGTAAGAAAATAATAGGCCATAAGCAAAGAATTAATGATATGAGTAGAAATATATGGCCTAGTAATTCTTTTTTTATATTAATTTTCATAGTAAACCTTCTTGTCTAATACTTTATTACGCCACCAAGCAAAAAGTATAAAGAGCATCATAGTAATAACAGCATAGGCGGCAGATTTTCCTACTTGATAGAAAACGAAAGCATATTGATAAATTACATAAACTAAATTAGCACTTCCTTGGTTAGGTCCACCTTGTGTAAGAATATTGACAGGAATCATTACATACTGTAAGCCAAAAACAACAGTAATAACAAAAACATAAATAGCAGCTGACGATGTTTGTGGAATGACAATTTTGCGTAGTATCATCCAATCAGAGGCCCCTTCTAGACGAGCTGCTTCTATCATTTCTTTGGATACAGACATCATAGCTGCTAGCATGAGTATAAAATTATATCCAAATACTTTCCACGCAATAATAAGGCTAATAGAAAAAATGACTAATACAGGTTCTTTTAACCATCTTGGTGAGTCTAGGCCGATCATTTGTAGAATTGTAAAAATAGGGCCTGCTAGCGGATTATAAATCCACAGAAATAATATACTGGCTACTGATAAACTAAAAAGAGAGGGAATAAAGAAGCATATTCTATACAAATTTTTTCCATATTTTAATATATAAGCTAAAATATAGGAGTATATATAGGGTAATATAAAATTAAATAGTAGTAAGAAGACAACAAATAGGATTGTATTTACGATAATAGAATAGAATTCTCCATTTTGTAATACATCTATATAATTATCTAATCCAACAAATTTAATTTTAGAACTCACCATATTCCAAGAAAAGAAACTCATACCAACATTGACAAGTAATGGCCAGTAATAAAAGATTAGAAAACAGAGTGTGGCTGGTAAAAATAGTAAATAACCAGTTTTAGAGAGTTTATTCATACAAGTACCTCTTTATTCGTAGGCTATATTTAATAATGAAAATAGAATCAATAGTTTTATCCTATTGATTCTATTTTGAGATGGAATCCTTAGTAGGTATTCCTCTATGTTTAATATAAAAGATTAGTTAACTAATTAATATTTATGGTATTTATTTAATTAACTCATTAATTTTTAAGGCTGCTTGATGTAATGCTTCTGTAGCAGATTGACTACCATTGAGAATTACATCGCGGGCGTCGATTAAAACTTGTTCTGCCTGAAGTCCATTTTGCCCAGGGAAACTAACCCATGGCGTTACATTAGGGAGCATAGCCATCGCTTTTTTAATGTTGTCGTTTTCATCGATAAGCTTTTTGTAAGGCCCTTCTTTATCCATGTTTTTGCGTGGTGGTAAATAACCCGTTCCAGTATCCCATTTTGTTAGATTTTCTGAACTTTCTAAATATTTAATAAATTCTACCGCTGCTTTTTGCTTAGCTTCATCTTTAGAAAGAATCATTAAGAAGTTACCGCCAGCTGGTACTTTTACAGGTTTAGATCCAAAAGCTGGAAAGGTTGTAGTCATTACTTTAAATTGGGATGATTTTTCAAAGTTAGCTCGTTTACCAATAGTGGTAGCCACCATTGCTAACTTCCCTGATGTAAAGCTTTGGAATCCTTCTTCATTGGTTGCATGTAAGCCAGTGCCTGCTTTTATCATATCAGCAATGACTTGATAGCCTTGGGCTGCTTCTGGTGTATCAAAACCAGCTTGCCATTTGCCATCTTTTTGTATAAGCATGGTTCCACCATTAGATTCTACTAAAGCTTGATTTGTCCAAGTATCAGCATATTCTTGCATAAAGAAAGCAGGTGTTCCTGTTGCATTTTTTATTTGCTGTGCATATTGTTGGACTTCTTCCCAGGTTTTTGGTGGTGTATTTGGATCTAAGCCAGCCGCTTTAAATATGTCTGGATTATAGTATAATACAGGCACTGATAATGAGTAAGGGACACCAACTTGCGTTCCTTCGGCCGTTTGTGCTAAACGGGCTATATTAGGTTCAAAGGTATCGTTAATAAAATTAGAATCGCCTGCTTTAGCAAATATTTTGTTAATATCTTCATTTTCAAAATTTTCATGAGCATAATTTAGAAAATTCCACCCCATTTGCACAACATCTGGTGTTTGACCAGATGCTAGAGAGGCTTGTAAATTTTGTGTTAATCCTTTGTACATATCAGGATTGAATTTTTCAGTTACTTTAATATTAGGATGGGTTTTATTAAAGTCATCTACTAATTCTCGAACAGTTTGTCCACCAAAACTATCTGATGCTACATGCCAATACTCTATTTCTACTACTTTGTCGTTGGTTGTTGATGTATTTGATGTGGAACCACCACAACCAGCAAACATTAATGCTGATGTCATGCAAAGAAGACCTGTTAATAGAGCCTTGTATTTCATGATTTGCCTCCTACCTCTTGTGAGGTGTTATAACGATAAAAATAAAAATTAGTGCACTCTTTGTTTTCCATTTAAACATATAATTGTAAATAGAAAAGCTAGTAGTTGTAAAATTTTATTAAATTTTTATCAAGTGTTGTGTTTGGTTGATTTTAATTGGTAAATTTAAATAATAGAATGTATAAAAAAAGCGACTCCTATATAGGAGTCGCTTTTGTGTTTTGTAAGATATTATTTATGTTCTTCTTCATTGATGCGTTGGATTTCAAGGGCTTCTTCACGATTGAACTTTGTAGATAATACAAGATTTACAAAGTAAGCAATTGTAATGAGGAATACCGCTAAGCCAAGCCATTCAGCAGTGCTAGCAAAGTCTTTGCCTACCATGCCAAGTGGATCTTCGCCACCACCAGAGGTTACGGAAATAACGATGATTACCGCAATTAATACACCAATTAAACTTTCGCCAACAATCATGCCAGAGGCAAATAATACGCCACGGCGATTACATTGTTCAACATCTGCATCGGCTAATTCACCGCTGCGTTCTTTTGCACGTTTTACTAAATATTTACCTACGAAATAGCTCATGAAAGAACCAATAACAAGTGGCATTTCAAGGCTTGGTGGTAAGTAAATACCCATGCCAATCGCTAATGGTGGCAAGGATAAAGTAGCAGTTGTGCTTTTTAGAATTAAGTTAATGATAATCCCGATGATACCAATACCAACACCAATAAGGATATAGTCCCAATCAAGATTGGAACTGAAGATACCTTGTGCAATGGTTGTCATTAAGGTAGCTTGTGGTGCTGATAAAGCAGCTGATGGGTCCATTTCAGGACGAGGTAAAGCGCCTGTAAAACCATAAGCTTCATATAATAAGTTAAGTACAGGTGCGATAGCTACAGCACCAGCTACAGAACCAATTAATAAAGCAACCTGCTGTTTCCAAGGCGTAGCACCTACAAGTTGACCAGTTTTAAGGTCTTGTAGGTTATCATTAGAAATAGCAGCGATACATACTACTACGCTAGTCATAAATAGTGCCATAGCGGTAGCAAATTTTACACCGGCTTCTGTAGCAAATAAGTCATTGGCAGAGGCAATGGCAAATACTACGAGGGAGGATATGATAATCCCTAAAATACCGATACCAGAGATTGGGCTGGCAGAAGTACCAATTAGGCCTGCCATGTAACCACAAGCAGCGGCAACGAAGAAACCGATGCAGAGGGCGATTACGATGCCACAAACTACAAGTGTCCACATAAGTGCAGGATTAATATCAACTGCGCTTACAAAGGAATAGAAACAAATTACGAGACCAACTAAGATAACTAAGAATACAAGGCCAATGGTAGATGGTTTCATATCTGTATCCATACGATGTGTATCGCGTTCTTCGCTGGACATTTTCATGTTTTTAATAGAGATACGCATGCCTTCAACGATTGGTTTTGTTAGGGTAATTAAAGTCCAAATAGCAGCAATACCGATACAACCAGCGCCGATGAAACGAACTTTTTCTTTCCAAACGGCCATAGCAAAGGATTCTACTGATTTAGCATCGCCCATAGGTAGTACATTTGTTAAGTATGGTACGAAACCACCCCAGGCGATAATCATACCTACAAGAATAGCGATACCGCTGGCAATACCAATGAGGAAACCAGCTCCTAAAAGAGCGGTAGAGAACCCGAGTGGGAATTGAGTTACCCCACGGCCTACGCCAAACCAGAAACTCATTTCACCAGCGAGGTAATGGAAACCGTTAGTACAAAGACTAATAATACCAGCAAAAATACCGCCACTTACGATTTCTTTCATGCCACTAGCGGATTTGCTAGTGCCTGATTCATCAGTATGTGCTTGGCTACCTACTTTTAAAATCTCGGCAGCAGCGCGACCTTCAGGATACGGTAAATCACTGTTTACAACCATAGCTCGACGAAGTGGAATGGTAAATAACACACCTAAAGAGCCCCCACAAGCACAGAGCAACAATGTTTCTCCATAAGGGAAGCCTTGCCAATAGCCTAGCATCAATAGACCTGGCAATACGAAAATAACAGCTGATAAGGTACCAGCAGCTGATGCTTGGGTTTGCACCATGTTGTTTTCAAGGACGTTAGAGTCTTTGAAAAAACGTAGGATAGCCATAGAGATAACGGCTGCAGGAATTGAACTTGAGAAGGTTAAACCAACTTTAAGCCCTAAATAAACGTTTGACGCGGTAAAGA
Source organism: Veillonella intestinalis (assembly GCF_943192895.1). NCBI lineage: Bacteria > Bacillati > Bacillota > Negativicutes > Veillonellales > Veillonellaceae > Veillonella > Veillonella intestinalis. The sequence goes on from NZ_CALPCB010000005.1 coordinate 165,748, forward strand.
TAATAGTTATAAGTACACCTAAGAGCATACCGCGAAACGTTAATTCCGGCAGATGTAAGTCATGACTCATAAAATCATGCTTCATACTAATCCTCCTTACTTGCATAAAATAATAAATAAATAATATCCTTACTAGACAATTGTATAAGATATGCGGACAAAATACAATGATTTGTCGCTAACTATATTGTATACATATAATTCATCATGAATTTTTCACTACAATCTGTTATACTTGTTATATGTTTAACGCATATATAGCATGAATATATGGGCGTGAAATGTAAGAAGTACATTGTTTAAGGAGGGTTTTGTAATGAAACATGTATTGAAATCATATATATTAGCTGCCCTAGTGGGGACAGTTGCTTTTGGTGGTTTTGGTGTGGCACAAGCTGCCGATGTGGCAGTAGTAAAGGTTAATGCAGAACCTGCAGCTGCTGTAGTAGATGAAAGTGGTGATGTAGTAGCCGTAGCAACACCAACAGAAGCTCATAATAATACTACGGGCATTATGACGAAACGTATTTCTCAGGATATTTCCCCAGCTACCAATAAAACGGTATGGGAAGAATCGGATAAATTAGCGCGCGAAGCAGATTTAGTAGAAGTGCCAGAAGCGAATGCGTATTACCAACGTTTGGCGGTATCTGTTTCTCCAGTAGCTGTGACTGGTGATCGTTTACATATTACGTATCCTACGGTTACATCTGTTAGCCCAGTCGTGACGAAGGCTATCAATGATCGAATTACTAAATATGTACAAACGTTACAAAAGAATTTAGAAAAAGCTAATTTAAAAGCAGACATGAAAGAAAATCTTTATATTAGCTATGATGTAGAAGCTAATGATAAAGGTATCTTCAGTGTGCTAATTAAATCTTATACGATTGGCGATCATGCAGCCAATGGTTTGAATACAGTAAAAGCATTTACCTTCAATAGTACCAGTGGTAAATTACTATCTTTAGGTGATTTTGGTGGCGTTTCTAAAGATGTATTAAATAAAGCTATCAATGAGGATGAAGAGTTAAAAGAACAATTTTTCCCTGATAACTTGCCAATTGATAAAGTACCGACTGATTTCTATGCTACCGAAGACCATGAGTTATATATTATCTTCCAACAAGGAACAGTTGGTTCTATGGCAGCAGGTACGATTTATGTACCAGTCGGTAAAAGTAAACGCTAAGTAAGTTAGGCTAAGTGATAGCTAGTGTTAATTGGTTTAAGTGCCTACCTGCTGATTAAAAGGTAATTCATAATAAAAGGATGTCATGACTATCTGTTGATAGTTGTGACATCCTTTTTGATTACTATAACTCGTTAGCACTAATAACTAGCTGCTGTCCGATTTGATAGGCTCTAGTTAAATCGTGTTCAAAGTGTGCGGCTTGATATGCTTTTTTATCGCTTTCAGAGAAAATTGATGATTCAAATTTACTGTAATCATCGAATTGTACGGTATTATAGACATAATGTTTAATAGGTTCTACCCCTAAAATACGATGTACACCAGCTTCAATAGGTAATAAGCTATCTCGTAAATGGTATTGATAGCTTTGCTCTTCGGTCATGTTCATGGTATAAATAAAAGCAGAAGGAATTGTTTTGCCAAGAACAGATGGTACATCAGCGCTATAAATATAATTTGAAAAGAGGAAGCGTTCAAAGAGTGCTTGTAAGGCTGCCGTTATATTTGAAAAGTAGATAGGCGAGCCCCAAATGATAGCATCGGCTTCTTTTAATTGTTCAATAATAGGTGTTAAATCGTCTTTAATAATACAGGTACCATGCTCTTTATCTTTGCGTTTACAATAAAAACAGCTGAAACAGCCACGATACTGTAAGGGATAGAGTGAGATTAATTCTGTTTCAGCGCCAGCTGCTTGAGCACCAGCTAAGGCTTTATTAAGCAATTGCACTGTATTTTTGTTAGGTCGAGGGCTACCATTAATAGCGATAACTTTCATAATAAAACTCCTTTACACATTAAATTAGAACTTTCTTTTTATAGTCGTATAAAAAAGGGGATAGCTATGACATATCCAATGTATTTTTTCTCAGAAGATTTTTTGTCGATTCGTCCATTACTTGAGGAGTTACCTGTTAAAATATTTGATTTTAAAGAAGGTGATTACCTCTGGCAACCTGGAGATTCTTTAGAATATTTACATTATATTCAGTCTGGTGTTTTACAGTTTGCTATCACGCATTCTACAGGCCGTGAAAAGATTATATCTTTTCATGGTAGAGATACTTTATTTCCTGTTTTTTATGAAGGTCCTGTACGTCTTGAACATGCGTTAGAAGCACAAATACTAGCGGATACGCATACTATGGCAGTAAAACGAACAGATTTTCAGCAGTTATTAATGGTTCATCCGGACGTTAGTTTAGCTGTTATTCGCTGGTATACGCGCTTCGCTAATCTATTACTTTATGATACAGGACATCAAGAATTTAATGATGGTTTTAGTAAATTATGTAATATTATTTACTTATTACTTTGTCGTGATAAAACAGAATTAATTATTAGTCAGGAACGATTGGGTCAAATCTTAGGTATGAGTCGTGTACATATTAATCGTTACTTAGGCCGACTTAAAGAAGAAGGCATTATTCAAGTGCAGCGTATGCGGATTAATGTGCTTGACAAAGTTAAGTTGATGGCGTATTGTTCAGCTGAAACTGTGGATTTAGACTTATAACACTAATGCTATTTACTAGAAAAAATTTTATTAAGAAATATACAGGTAGGTCATGGCTTATTTTAGTATAAACAAGATGTCATACTATTGTCTGTAAACTAGGTTACACAACTTAAAAAAGCCCTTAGGTGCAATATACTTATACATTGTTAGTATATGTGCCGTAAGGGCTTTTAGCTATTTATTTGTATGGAATGTTTACGTTTTATGTTTATGTAACTTTAAAAGTATGGATTACACATTGAAGCGGAAGTAGGTTACGTCCCCATCTTTCATCACGTATTCTTTACCTTCAAGGCGCACTAGGCCTTTTTCTTTGGCTGCATTTTGGCTACCGCAAGCTACGAGATCATCGAAGGCTACGATTTCAGCACGAATGAACCCTTTTTCAATATCAGAGTGAATTTTACCCGCTGCTTGAGGAGCTTTCGTTCCATCCACAATGGTCCAAGCGCGTGCTTCCATTTCACCGGCTGTGAAGAAGTTGATGAGACCAAGTAATGCATAACTGGCTTTAATCAATTTATCTAAACCGCTTTCAGATACGCCCAACTCTTCTAAGAACGCCATGGATTCTTCATCAGATAATTCTGCAATTTCTGACTCAATGCGTGCAGATACAACAACAACGCCAGAACCTTCTTTAGCTGCATATTCCTGTACTCGTTTCACATGTTCGTTACCGGAATAATCTGAAATTTCATCTTCTGAAATATTAGCTACATAGAGGGATTTTTTGGCTGTCAGTAAGGTCAATTCTTTAAGAATTTCTAACTCTTCTTCTTCAAGACCTTGAGCTCGTACAGGAATAGCATCGCCTAAGCCTTCAATGACTTTTTCAAGAATTGGCAGTTCGATACGAGCGTCTTTATCACCACTTTTAGCAATTTTTTCAATACGCTGTTTACGTTTTTCGACAGAATCTAAGTCAGCTAAGCAAAGTTCTGTGTTAATGATTTCAATATCACGGATTGGATCGATGGAGCCAGATACATGGGTAATATTAGGGTCATCAAAACAACGAACTACTTGAGCAATAGCGTCGACTTGGCGAATATGGCTAAGGAATTTGTTGCCTAAGCCTTCCCCTTTAGAAGCCCCTGCTACAAGACCGGCAATATCTACGAAACGCATAGCCGCAGGAATTACTTTTTTAGATTTAAACATGTCTGCTAATTTATAAATGCGGTCGTCTGGTACATCAACGACACCCACATTTGGTTCAATGGTACAGAATGGATAGTTAGCGGCTTCAGCGCCTGCTTTAGTAATAGCATTGAATAATGTACTTTTTCCTACATTAGGAAGACCTACGATACCTACTTCAAGATTTGTGCTCATAATACCACCTTTTTAAATGACTCGATATATACAAATTGTTGTTTATTTTATAACTGTGTATGTTATATGAATATGATTTTATCGTATATGCACATGACTCTATATGCATATCAACAATATATTATAGCATAGAAATAGTTTTACTGCATGATATTTGCGCATAGGAATTGAAATTTGCTAACTGTATGAAAAAGGGGCTGAAACAAAATGGAGAATAACATTTGCATTTCGTTACAGCCCTTTATATGGAGTGTGTTATAAGTTACATTTTAGATTATAAGGAGTGTGCACGTAATTCTTCAGCACTGTGCGTAGAAATCCAAGCTGGTGGAATATCAAAAACTGTATAAGCACCAGTACCACCATGTTTAGCTAAGCGATAAATACCACGAGCATAGGCTGTTAAAACAGAGCCCGTGAATTCTGGATTGCTATCAAGTTTTAAGGAATATTCAACTACATGACGAGTACCTTCTGTGCTTTCGCCGCTGCGAAGGACAAAACCGCCATGAGGAATTCCTTTATGGTTTTTATCGAGCTCTTCTTGAGAGATAAAATGTACAATTGTTTCATAACCAACAAAGTAGTTTTCCATGGTTTTAATGTCATGCTCAATTTTAGCTTTATCAGCATCATCGGCAGCTACTACATAGCATTCACGAAGATGGCCAGATTGAGCAGTTACTTCAGGCGTTTCACCATTGCGAATCTGGTCTAAATACTCTTCACGAGGTACTGTATATTGACGGGCATCAACAACACCTTCTAGGCGACGAATCGCATCGGAGTGACCTTGGCTAACACCACGACCCCAGAAAGTATAAGATTTGCCTTGAGGTAAAATGCTTTCAGCAAATACGCGCTGTAAGGAGAACATACCTGGATCCCAACCACAGGAGATAAGAGCGGCATGACCTGCTTCTTTTGCTGCTTTATTAACATTTTCAAAGTGCTCAGGAATGCGTGCATGTGTATCGAAGCTATCAATAACTGTGAAATGTTTAGCCACCATTGGTGTTTGCTCGATTAAATCAGTCGCAGAGCCACCACAGAGTACCATAACGTCAATTTTGCCTTTGAAGTTTTCTAGTTCGCTCATAGCATAGCTTGGTACACCACTTACAGTTTGTAAACCGCTACGACGAGAGAATATACCAACTAATTCCATATCTGGTTGTAAGTTAACAGCAGCTTCTACGCCACGGCCAAGATTGCCATAGCCTACGATGCCTACTTTAATTAAATTCATAGGTAAGACCTCCTAAATAATGTATGTGATAATAACTCTTATTTAATTATCTTGTTTTAGTATACCGTTTGATGGGCAACCTGTACAGAGAAAAATCTAATTTTCTATAGAAAATTTATTTTTGCTAGGTATATAGGCTAAATTTATGGATGAAATATGATAAAAGTATAATTTATATCATATAAAGGTATTGTGTTTTATTCTTGCTTAGGTTATAATAGTAAGGCTTATTGATGGTAAGCGCTTCCTACCCCTATGGAAGATAGGGGCATAAGTCCAAAAGAGGAGGTGATTTTGTATGAACAAATACGAAGTCATGGTGATTGTGAAACCAGCCGAAGAAGAGACAACCAACGCAGTTATTGAAAAAGTAGAAGCTTTGATTGCTCGTGTAGGCGGCACAGTAGAAAAGGTAGATCGTTGGGGCAAGCGTCGTCTTGCTTACGCAGTGAAAAAATTCACTGACGGTTTCTACGTATTGATTAACTTTGAAGCAGATCCTGCTGAAATCAAAGAAATCGATCGTGTATTGAAAATCAACGATGATGTCCTTAAACACCTAATTGTTAAACACGGCAAGTAAGCTCTGGGAGGTTTATTATGAACTCAGTACAGATCTTAGGTAATTTAGCTCGTGACCCTGAAGTGCGCTTTACTAAAACAGGTAGAGCCGTAGCAACATTTACAGTGGCTGCGACAAACACATATTTTGATTCCACAACCAATGAACAGAAGGAACAAACTGCCTTCATTAATTGTGTTGCATGGGGCAAATTAGGGGAAGCAGCTGGTAACCTTCGCAAAGGGAGCCGTTGTTTCGTTGAAGGTCGTTTAAATACCCGTTCTTATGAAACTCAGGATGGGCAAAAACGCTATGTTACTGAAGTAGTGGCTAACTTTGTTGGCCAGTCTTTAGATGCACAAAACGCTGATAGCTTTGGCGGTGGTTCATCTAACTTCGACAGCTTTGGTGGCGGTAACGAAGAAAACATTCCGTTCTAGTGTTTAGGACTCCTACTAATTCGAAAAGGAGGATTCACAATGAGAAGAGATAGAGGCAGAAAGCCAAGAAGAAAAGTATGTAACTTCTGCGTTGATCATGTAGATCAAATCGACTATAAAGATATTGCTAAACTTCGTCGTTTTACGACTGAACGCGGCAAAATTCTTCCTCGTCGTATTTCTGGCACTTGCGCTAAACATCAGCGCAAATTGACTCTTGCAATTAAACGCGCTCGCGCTATTGCATTGTTGCCATTCACTGCAGAATAATCGCATAACAAATGAAAACCCAGTAACCATGATGGTTGCTGGGTTCTTTTATTTTATCAATCTTTGCCACATACTTTCCTATTTCATTATCCAATTAATCAGAAATTTAATCAACTATAATGTTTTTTCCGATATGATTTTGACATAAAGTAGGCACGTCGAATTTGTTCTGGTGTTTTATTGCCGTAAAGTATAAAATCGTCTTCTTCGCGTACTACTATATCAGCATGAAGAGGCTTTGTATAGCTACCTAAATGTAATAGAATGCCTTCTTTTTCTTTGTTATACATGAGGTTATCGTCTCCTTAACTTCGGAAATATACTATTTCATAGATGAATTTATGTATTATTGGAAATAGTTAGAGTATATGGACATGATTAATTTTATAAGGATAGGTTTATTAAGTATGTACCTATTAAGTATGTGTCTATTAAGTGTGTGTTTATTAAGTATCTACCTATTAAGTATCTACTTATAAAATTAAATACATTGATTTTTACTATTATATTAATGAATGATGAAATTTTACGCTCGTTTATCATTTATTATACTCCTTTTATAAATAATGTAAATATAAAATATGACAAAGTTGTTGGTGATTAATACTTTAATAAAATAAATATAACGAAAATAAACATATATAAATAGTAGGTTTTATATAAAAGTTATATATGAGGTGAATTATATATTGGTATTGATACATTTTCTCGGTACATATACCCCTAATAGTATAAATACTATACCCTGCTAGGTATAATAGATAGTTGAATTTCGATGAATTTCCAGTATTTATGAACAAATAATAATATTTTGTTCTTTTTTGAGAAAAAATAGCAATAATTCATGACTAATAATTGACAGAATACAAAAAGATAAGATACCATAATATCAATATAGGTTTTATTTTATAATATTCAAATAATATACTATTACAATTCTATAATGAAATTCATGTTGTAAGTGTCGGGTATGCCGAGCGATAATAAGAGGAAAATAGGTGTAAATCCTATGCTGCCACACAGCTGTAAATGAGGAGTCAATTTCGCTAAAGAGTCACTGGGAAACTGGGAAGGCTAGAAATTGATAATGAGTCATGAGCCAGAAAGCCTGCTTATAACAAATTAGCTATTACACCCTTGGAATCGTGTTATAGGATTAATTTGTTGTTGAGTTCATACTCGCTCTTTCAAAGAGCGAGTTTTTTTATTGGGAGAATAATAGCTATATGTAGGGAGGAATAGGTATGGTAAAGAGGACACTGCAACATTTGGGGCAAGTGTTAGTTACATTAATAGGGGTTACCTTTTTAACATTTAGTTTGAGTTTTTTAGCACCTGGTGATCCAGTACTTATGTTATTAGAAACAGCAGATACTATTGTTTCACAAGAGTTAATCGATCAAACTAGGCAAGAATTGGGATTAGATAAACCTTTTCTCGTGCAGTATGGCAATTGGGTAATGCATGCAGTTCAAGGTGATTTGGGTATGTCTTATTCGGCTAAAAAACCAGTTGTAGATAAGATGTTGGAAGCCTTGCCAGGCACACTTATGTTAGCTAGTGTAACCATTGTTATGATTTTGATTATGGCAGTGCCTTTAGGGATTATAGCAGCAATTAACCAAAATAAATGGCCTGACTTTTTAATCCGAGGGATTGCTTTTGTTGGTATATCTTTGCCTGCCTTTTGGTTAGGCCTTATGTTACTTTATATTTTCGGTTATAAATTAGGGATTGCTCCTATTGCAACCGCAACAGTATCTTTAAAGAATGCAATTTTACCTGCTTTTACTTTGGCGTTTGCCTTGATGTCTAAATTTATGCGACAAGTGCGTTTAGTTATTTTAGAGGAAATTAATAAAGATTATGTAGTAGGGGCGCGCGCACGTGGCATGGGGCATATGGAAATTATGTTTCGTCATATTCTACCGAATGCTTTTTTACCGCTTTTGACTATCTTTGGTATGTCTATGGGGTGGCTGCTAGGCGGTGTAGCAGTTGTAGAAATGGTATTTTCTTGGCCTGGACTTGGCAAAATGGCGGTACAAGCTATTACTTTTCGAGATTATCCTTTAATTGAAGGTTTTGTACTTTGGGCATCGGTAGCCTATATGTTAATCAATGGGATTATTGATTATTCTTATACTATATTGGACCCACGGTTGAAACGGGGGTGTAAATAGTGAAAGCGTTTATTAGTAATAATAAGGCCTTTTCTTTTTATTCTTCTTTAGTCATATTGGTTATTTTAGTGGCTGTTTTTTCACCTTGGTTAACACCACATGATGCGTTTGTTTCTGATTTGAGTAATGCTTTACAAGCACCAAGTGATACGCATTGGTTTGGTACTGATAAATTAGGTCGTGATGTGTTGTCACGTATTATTTATGGTACAGGTTTGTCATTATTTATGGCCTTTACTATTGTGTGTTTAGTTGCTTCTATTGGCACTATTGTAGGCTCTGTGGCGGGCTATTTTGGTGGTGTCGTAGAGATGGTGCTTATGCGCATTTGTGACATTATGATTTCCTTCCCTGGTATTGTATTGGCTATTGCGATTGCTGGTATTATGGGTGGCAGTGTAGGCAATACTATATTGGCACTTACGATTGTAGGATGGGCAAAATATGCTCGTTTGGTGCGCAGTTTAGTTATTAAAGTGCGGCAAGAAGATTACATAGCCGCTGCTATTATGAGTGGCGGTACTTCAGCCGTTATTTTACGGCGCCATATTTTACCAAATTGTATGCCTTTGGTAGTAGTCACCGCTAGTATGGATTTAGGAATTATGATGCTCGAAGTGGCGGGTTTATCCTTTTTGGGGTTTGGGGCACAACCGCCCACACCAGAATGGGGGCTTATGCTTAATGAAGGGCGTCAATATTTACAATTAGCACCTTGGTTGATGATGTTTCCTGGGGCGGCCATTTTAATAGTGGTAGCGATTTTTAATGTGTGGAGTGATAGTTTACGTGATATTTTAGATCCTCGACAAAAATAGTTTATTTGTAAGAATGACTAAACGAGTGATTTTAAATATATGAGTAGCATCAGATGTAACTATTAGGTATTAGGTTTAGGGTATTTATTTTTAGAAGGGATGTTGAGTATGAAAAAGTTTTGGCGTAAGGCTTTGTTAGGCAGTGTAGGTGTAATGCTCTGTGCTTCTTTATTGGCTGGTTGCGGTAGTGAATCGGCTGATAATAAAGAGGTCTTAAAAGTGGGCGTAACTAACTTTGCTGATACATTAGAGCCAACGGATAATTTCTATGCTTGGGTGGTTATGCGTTATGGTATTGGGGAAACATTGACCAAATTTGACAAAGAAATGAAACCAACTCCATGGTTAGCCTCTAAATGGTCTTTAAGTGATGATAAAGTAACATGGACATTTATTATTGATGATAAAGCGAAATTTTCTAATGGTAAGAAGTTAACCGCTGCAGAAGTGAAAGCCTCTATTGAGCGTGCTTTTGCTAAAAGTAAGCGAGCCGCTACATTTTTTGAATATGACTCCATTGAAGCAAATGGACAGGAATTAGTAATTAAAACGAAGAAGCCAATGCCGAATATGCCAGGTCTTTTAGCGGATCCTCTATTCTTGGTTGTTGATGTACAATCTGAACAAGACGGGCGTAATTTCTCTAAAGAAGGTCCTATTGCTACAGGCCCTTATAAAGTAGTGTCATATAGCAAAGATAAATCCGTATTAGAGGCTAATGAAAACTATTGGAATGGTACAGTGCCATTTAAAACTGTTGAAATACCGTCTATTGAAGATCCAAATACACGAGCTATGGCGTTGCAGTCTGGGGAAGTCGATATGGCGGTTAATATTGGGCCTGGCGAAATTGGTTTGTTTAAAGGAAATGATAAATTCCAAGTTGATGAAATTGCTTCCTTGCGCGTTGTCTTAGCTCGAATTAATCAAAAAGGCTTATTAGGTGATTCAAAAGTAAGAGCAGCCTTTATTAGCGCTACTGACCGCAAAAATTATGCGGAGGTATTACTAAAAGGCACGTTTATCCCTGGTAAGGCGCCAATTCCACCTTCTATGGACTATGGTTTTGATCAATTAACCGACCCTAATGCGTATAATCCGGAACGGTCTAAGCAATTATTGGCTGAAGCAGGGTGGAAAGATACGGATGGGGATGGTATTTTAGATAAAGATGGCAAGCCATTATCCGTTAACTTTGTAGTTTATAATAGTCGTGCTGAATTGCCAATTTATGCAGAAGCTGTGCAGGCGGATCTTCGTAAAGTTGGTGTGGATGTAAAAATTAAAACAGTTGATTATACATTAATCGATAAAATGGGGATTGATGGGGATTATGATTTATTAATTTCTAATATTGTAACCGCAAATACAGGGGACCCTGAAACGTTCTTAAAATGGTATTGGAAAACTAATGTAAATGGCGATAATCCCCAAAATGGCTCTGGCTATAGCAATCCAGAAGTAGATGCAAAATTAGATGCATTATCTACAGAGTTTGATCCAGCTAAACGGAAACAATTAATTATTGAAGTACAACAATTATTATTAAATGATGGGGCTGCTTTATACTTTGGTTATCCAATGACTAATATTATTGCTAAGAAATCCTTAAAAGGAGTTGTTATGTTCCCATCTGATTATTATTGGATTACGAATGACATTGCTAAATAAAATGTGTGGTTAACTAACATATATAGTAGCTATATTTTTAGTATATATATTATTAGGGATTAGATTTTTGACGAGCGTATAAAGAAAGGGTGTGCGTGTCATATATGACGCAGAAGGCAGCATTGGTTGAGGTAAAAAATCTAAGTATAGCTTATGGTGAAGCGGCGCCTTCTGTGACAGACGTCAACTTTTCTTTGGCAGAAGGTGAAGTGCTTGTCATTGTAGGTGAATCAGGTAGTGGTAAAACGACGATTATTCGGGCATTAATAGACTGTTTATCTGTTAGTGGTCAGGTGGTACAGGGGCATCTGTATTATGATGGTGATGACATAAGCACTTGGTCAGAAACTAAATGGCGCCAATATCGTGGAACGGATATTTCTATGATTTTTCAAGACAGTGGTAGTGCTATGGATCCGATACAAACTATTGGTAAACAGTTTATTGCCCATATTCGTCGTCATAGTGGCATGACTAAATCGGCGGCAGAAAATAAAGCACTGGAATTATTAGCTATGGTGTCCTTGCCAGCTAGTAAAGATATGTTACATCGCTATCCATTTGAGTTGAGCGGTGGTCAACGACAACGGTTAGGCATTGCTATGGCTATGGCGTTTACGCCCCGTTTATTACTAGCGGATGAACCGACGTCAGCTTTAGACGTAACGACACAGGCTCAAATTGTAGAAGAATTGCTACGCCTTTGCAAACAAAATAAAACAGGGATTATCATGGTGACCCATAATATTGGCGTAGCGGCACATATGGCAGATAAAATTATGGTTATGCAACAAGGCCAGGTTGTTGATTATGGTACACGGGATGAGGTTTTATTTACCCATCATTCTGATTACACGGCTAAGTTATTAGATGCTGTGCCTACATTAGGAGGAAAACGCTATGTCGATGCAGTTGAATAAAGAACCGATAAATAATCAAAGGGCTAGCATGACTGACAAAGCCATAGGTACGCCTGTTTTAGAAGTTAAGAACCTTTGCAAAACCTTTTCATTACCTAATGGGGGGATGCTAGAAGCTTGTAAACATGTATCCTGGTCTTTGTGGCGTGGTGAGTCCTTAGGTATTGTGGGGGAATCGGGATGTGGTAAGAGTACTCTCTTAAAAATGATTTTGCGCATGTTGACACCTACGAGTGGTGATATTTATTTGGACGGTGTCCGCATGGAAGTCGGTAATGGTAAGACTGATCGGGAGCAACGTCGTAAAATTCAAATGGTGTTTCAAGATTCCTCGCAAGCATTTGATCCTCGCATGACAGTAGAGGATATTATTTGCGAACCTCTTTATAATTTTGGGCTGTTGGCACGTGGTGAAACGACGGCTATTGCAACTCGGTATTTAGAGATGGTCGGTTTAGAAGGGGATTTTGCCAAACGGTATCCCCATGAGATGAGTGGGGGTCAGCGTCAACGGGTGGCCATTGCGCGAGCGTTGGTGTTAGAACCAGAGATCATTGTATTTGATGAGGCTACGTCTGCTCTTGATGTATCGGTGCAGGATGCGATTGCTAAATTATTAGTAAAATTACAAAGAGAGAAAAATTTAACCTATGTATTTGTGGCCCATGATATTGCCTTTATACGTAGTATATGTCATCGGGTAGTGGTGATGTATTATGGTGAAGTAGTGGATGAAGTGTCAGCAGCCCGATTGACTGAGGCGGAGCACCCTTATACACGAAAGTTGATAAATGCTGTATTTGAAGTAGGTAATGATAGAAAAAGAGTTGTAATTTAATATAAAAGTAAGCTATACTTTAATAGAATGAAATAAATACTACTATATATACATATATAGTAGTATTTGTTGTATAAGGTGTTTTTAGGAGGATAAAAGACAAAGGTATGATAACTGTAGAACTGATTACACCGGACACCAAGTGGGAGCCGATTTATCAATTCTTAGTAGAGCAAATGCATGTGCATTATGGTAGACCTTTTGATTCGGAACGGAATCAACAATTTTTAAATTTAGCGGAGCAATACAATCCAGCTAAGCGCAGTCAAGCCTATGTGGCTTATAATGAAGCGGGTGATGTTATCGGGACAGGCTGTTTGACCCCGTTAGCAGAACAAGAACATCGTCCGCCACATTGTACGAGTTTAGACACTTGGGGATATGTATCGCGAATCTATGTGGCTGAAAATCTTCATGGCCAAGGGGTAGGGCGTAAAATATATGAAGCTATTGAAGTATCGGCGCAACTATTTGGATATACTCATTTATGTTTAAATACGCATAGATTTTTAAACAAGGGATGTTCTTTTTGGCAACGACAAGGTTATATTGAGTATGAAGATACACATGATGAATGGCAAACGATTTGGCTTAGTAAAGAGTTAAATGCGTTAAGTGAGCTAGCATTGTAAAAGATATCCACAAAAATAGTAAGTTATACACATAAAAACTAAGATATATCCACAGAAAACACCTGACTTATCCACAGTAGGTGTGCATGAGCACTAGTAATGAACGTGTGATGTTATTTTTAGGCTAAAGGAAGAACGTAGTACAATGAATTAAATTGTATTACGTTCTTTAATTAGGCGTGAAAGGAATGTAGGGATACTGGTGAAAGGGGGAGAGGGTAATGCGTATTGATACAGATCATATGGAATATTTTTTAGCAGTAGTTCGTCATGGCACTGTTACTAAAGCAGCACAAGCATTGCATGTAGCACAACCTGCTGTAAGTCGGAAAATAAGGGCGCTAGAAAATATATTGAATATAGCTTTGTTGGATCGCCAACCTCGTATGGTATTAGTCACAGAGGCAGGCAAAGCTTATGCTGAAGTATTTACTCAATATTTACAGGCTATGAAAGCGGTGCAGGCTAAATTTGGCAATCATGATGAGCAGGTGATTCGCTATGGTATGTTCTTAGGTTGGAACTGGCCTAAATCATTAACCTCATATGTGTCGACGTTTCAGAAGGAACATCCTCATATCAAATTAATTGGTACTAGTGAAGATGTAAAAGGGCTCCGTGAGGGATTAGTTAGTAAGCGTTTAGATTGTGTTGTAGCTTTACCAGAAATGTTGCCAGACTATGAAGGGATTCAGCAAGTTCCACTAGGGGATATAAGTCGCACAGTAGTCTACTCTAAGCGAAATTCATTGGCAAATCGTGACAATGTAACATTAAAGGACTTTAAAGATCAACCTTGCTATATGTTTCAAGATGAGGTGACTGAAGTGGCTAGGAAAATGATTATGGATTTATTTAAGACATATCACCTGCCAGAGCCTGAAATTCGTGTGGTAGATAATTTAGAGTCAGCAGTAATGGCATTGGAACAAGGCGAAGGGTTTGCTTTGCTCGATGATAATCAGCGTATTATTCATAATTTGCAATTTAAATACTTTATATTACCTGAAACAAAGACTATGTGCTTGGCATATACTACAGAAAGTAGTGAAAAATCTGAATTGATACAATTTGTTGAGGGGATAGAGAATGCGTTGAAAGTATAGTTTGTCTTCTGTGAGAGTAATAATGTGTTATATTAGATTTCCTGAAAATATTTTAAGAAAAAGGGTTGACGAAGTATTCGAAAAAGAGTATTATAGTTCATGTCCTCAATCACGGGACATCAAAGGGGCGAGATAAATGAAATCTTAAAGCTCTTTTTTGAAAAATAAGTGAGATATTGTTTACTAAGTTTTTCTGAAAATATTTTACAAAAATACTTGACAGTGAAAATTAGTTGCGATATAATAATTAAGCTGTCGCAAACTGGTAACAGTAAAGCGATGTAGCAGATCTTTGAAAACTGAACAATGTAAGGTAATCATTTCTAACGAAATGAACATAGCCAGAGTGCGGGTTTCAACAACGTTGAAACCAACCAAATAAATTCTAAGTTAGATAACTTCGGTTAAGCTAACAACAACGAAAAACGAGCTAGCAGATAGCTCCAAGATATCTTGGAGAGTTTGATCCTGGCTCAGGACGAACGCTGGCGGCGTGCTTAACACATGCAAGTCG